>JADHXD010000156.1 GCA_016783145.1 Anaerolineae bacterium | reverse complement strand
TTGAGGTTGCGGACGCTGGCAAAGATGCTCGCGATCACCGCGATCACACCGAGCACGGCGGCGACCTCGATGCCAAGCAGGATGCGCTCGCGCCAGGTCTCCAATCTGCCCTGTGAGCCGGCGTCCTGATCCAGGCCGAATCCCGGGATGGTCAAGGACGGGAGGTCGCTGCCAGTATGTCCTTGACCCAAGGCGGTGGAAGCAGGCCCATCGTCGATTTCATGGATGATCACCGTGCTTCCCTGCCGGCCCGTGACCCCGATGCGCCGCATGCGCTCGAGGCGCTCCTCGCGCCGACGAATGGTCAGGACCTCTTCCAGCTCCTGGACGGTCAGTTCTTCTACGCAGCGTCGATCGCGCATAGCGTGCCGTCTGCTCCTTGTCCGAACGTCTACACTCCTGGATGCATTATACTTTATCTCAACTGGCGGGTCAAGCGATCGATATGGAGATTTGGCCACCCATACAGCAACAGAAGACCGGGCCGAGTGGAGACATGCCTCCGTGGATCTGCGATGTTGTACGATATGGCTATCCGTAACCGCCGCCAAGCGACAGGAGTGAGTCTTGGCCGGGTCGCAGACCGACAGGCATACAGGATCCTCGATTTGACAAGGGGAGAAAAACGAGTACAATACGCGGCTGCATCTTGTGAGGAGGTCATGGGCATGAAGCACACAATCGTAGCCGTTCTCGTGGCTCGCCTGCGTGTGTACGTAAGCAGCGCCGGTTTGCCATGGTGTAGTATGCCCATTGCATGTTGACATAACTCTGACTCAGAGGCCGTGGGCGTGCTACTGCCCACGGCCTTTTTTGTTGCGCAAGACATCGATGTGTCTCGCCAGGCCGTGGGATGGGAACAGCTCACGGCCTTTTTTCTTGTCAGGTCAAGTTACTTGGAGGAACCATGGCTCAAAGCACCAAGACCCAGATCTCAAAACCCGAGGCTTCTGACCTCAAGGACGCGGTCTCCAGGAACCGCCTGCTGGGACTGTGGCGGATGATGGCGGGCTTTCGCTTGCTCTATCTGGCCGCAATCCTGGCGATGGGCCTTGGGGCCGGCGCTCGCGTGCTCAACTATATGACCCTGCGCTACGTGATCGACGATGTGCTAGGCGAGGGAGTTCGTGTCGAGCGGCTGCCCTTGTTCGCGCTGTCCTTTGTGGGTCTCGCGGCGCTGGAGGGCGCACTGTCCTATGGACGGGGCGTGTGGACGGCGCGGACCGCCGAGGGAATCACCCAGCGAGTGCGCAACTACTTGTTCGATCACATCCAGCGGCTGCCTTTCAGGGTCCACGACCATACGAAGACCGGAGAGCTGATCCAGCGCGCCACTTCGGACGTGGACGCGATGCGCCGCTTCTACTCCGATCAGGCCGTGGGTATCGGGCGCATCGTCGCTATGCTGATGGTCAACATGGCCGCACTGCTGCGCATGAACTGGCAGCTCGGGCTGCTCTCGGTGGCTGTTATGCCCATCGTCGTCGTGATGTCCTACGTCTTTTTTGGGCGGGTCTCCAAGGCGTACAAGCGATACCAGGAGCAGGACGCGGTGGTCTCCACCCGGCTCCAGGAGAACCTGACCGGTGTGCGCGTGGTCAGGGCGTTTGCCCGCCAGGATCACGAGATCGCCAAGTTCGAGGTGGAGAACCGGGAAAAGTACGAGCGGGGCAAGAAGCTGTTGATGATGCACTCCGCGTACTGGCCTGTGTCGGATCTCTTGTGTGCTGCGCAGATGCTGCTCGTGATGGCTGCTGGCGCGTTGATGGCGATCGACGGGCGCATCAGCATCGGCACGTATATGGCGGTCAATGGCATGGTCGTCTGGATCATCTGGCCGCTACGCAACCTGGGCCGCCTCATCGTCCAGATATCGACCGGCTTGGTCTCCTATCGGCGCGTGGCGGACATCATCGCCGAAGAGCGCGAGGACATCGAGGCGGGGGCCGTCCGCCTGGAACGGCCGGTTCGAGGGGAGATCCTCTTTGACCATGTCAGCTTTGCCTACGCGCCCGCCCCTGTGACCGAGGAGCAGGAAGGTCAGAGAGCCGATGGGGAAGGGCAGAAGAGGACCCTGAGGGGCATTCTGAACCGTATCCTGGCGGAGAAGAGGGTAAAGAACGCACGGGAGGCGCCGCCCTCTGAAGTTGAGCCATCACAGGAGGCATCTCCGTCGGAGCCTGTGCAGGTGCTCCACGAACTCTCCTTTGGCTGCCAGCCGGGGCAGGCAGTGGCCTTTCTCGGGTCCACCGGCTCTGGAAAGACGAGCATCGTGAACTTGCTGCTTCGCTTCTACGAGTACGATCGGGGGAGCATCCTGCTGGATGGCGTCGAACTGCGCGACTACCCGGCGGGCCTCCTGCGCCAACAGATCGGGATCGTGGAGCAGGAGCCGTTCCTGTTCTCGCGCACGATCCGCGAAAACATCGCCTACGGGGCCGGGCGTCCGGTCACCGACGAGGAGATCGAGTCTGCCGCCAAGGCGGCTGCCATTCACGACATCATCCTCACTTTTCCCAAGGGGTACGACACCCTGGTGGGAGAAAAGGGGGTTACACTCTCTGGGGGCCAACGGCAGCGCGTGGCGATCGCCCGCACCGTGCTCCGCGATCCTCGCATCTTGATCCTCGACGACGCTACCTCGTCCGTGGATACCGGAACGGAGGCGCAGATCCGGGAGGCGCTCGAGTACCTGATGGAAGGGCGGACCAGTTTTGTCATCGCCCATCGCATCCAGAGCGTGATGAATGCAGATCTCATCCTGGTGCTGGACAAGGGACGCATTGTCCAGCGTGGCACGCACGAGGAGTTGATCGTGCAGGAGGGCATGTACCGCAGCATCTACGAGCTGCAGGCCCGTATCGAGGAAGAGGTCGAGAAAGAGGTGGCGTATGCCTGAATACGATCAGTTTGAGGAAGAAGAATTCACAACCCAGTTCAACGGGCGGGTCCTGGCCCGCATGATGGGGCAGGTCCGCCCGTACTGGACGTGGGCGGTCGGCTTTATGGTGTTGATCGCCCTGTGCACGGTCGGGGACTCGTCTTTCACCTACCTGAGCAAGCGCGTGATCGACGAGGGGATCTTGGCCGGTGACAGGGCGCAGCTCAACCGCCTCCTTGTCGCCTACGGGGCTCTGGCAGCGGTGCAGGCGGTGACGGTGTTTGGCTTTATCTATCTCGCCGGCGTGCTGGGTGAGCGCGTGGACTATGACATCCGGCGCAAGCTGTTCAACCACCTGCAGGAGCTGTCGTTCTCCTACTTTGACAAGACGCCCGTCGGCTGGATCATGGCCCGCGTCACGTCTGACGCGGGGCGTATCGCCGAGCTGGTGACCTGGGGTCTGGTCGATGTCACGTGGTCTGTACTCAGTGTCGTCACGTCTATGGTGTTTATGATGAGCATTGACTGGAGGCTGGCCCTGCTGGTGCTGGCTATCGTGCCGGCGATGGTCGTCATCGCCATCTGGTTCAGGAAGCGCATCCTGATCCAGTTTCGCGAGGTGCGCAAGATCAACTCCAAGATCACCGGGGCGTACAACGAGAGCATCACCGGGGTGCGCGTGGTCAAGGCCCTGGTTCGCGAGGAGCAAAACCTGCGCGAGTTCGGTGAGCAATCCTCCGAGCTCTACCGGGCGGCCTTTCGCGCAGCCTGGCTGTCGGCGCTCTTTCTGCCCATCGTGCAGATCATCGGGGCCCTCGGGCTGGGAGCGATCGTGTGGTATGGCGGGCTCCAGGCCCGCATTGGCGGAATCACCATCGGCGGCATCCAGGCCTTTGTGTCCTATGTGACCTTTATGCTCTGGCCGATCCAAGACCTGGCGCGGGTCTATGCCGAGATGCAGCGCTCGGTGGCTTCGGCGGAGCGCGTCTTTTCGCTGATGGATGCCCAGCCAGATGTCGTGGACCGGGAGGGTGCGGCGGCTGTGGGCAACATCCGTGGGGGTATCTCGTTCGAGCACGTCGGGTTCTACTATGAGGAGGGCGAAGACATCCTGACCGACTTTGACCTGCACGTCCAGCAAGGGGAGCGCGTGGCCTTGGTCGGCCCGACGGGTGGCGGCAAGTCCACGATTGTCAACTTGCTTTGCCGGTTCTACGAGCCGACCAGCGGTGTGGTGCGCATCGGCGGCCAAGACTACACCGAGCTGACGCAGCACGCCGTCCAGTCACGGATCGGGATGGTCCTCCAGACGCCCCACCTCTTCTCAGGGGCGATCCGGGAGAACATCCGCTATGGGCGCCTGGACGCAACCGATGACGAGGTCGAGGAGGCGGGCCGGATCGCCCATGCTCACGAGTTCATCGTCGAGATGGAAAAGGGCTATGAGGAGGACGTCGGCGAAGGGGGCGCCCTGCTCTCGGTGGGGCAGAAGCAGTTGATCAGCCTGGCGCGCGCCGTGCTGGCCGACCCGGATATCCTGATCATGGACGAGGCGACCAGTTCGGTCGATACCCTGACTGAGGCCCGGATCCAGCAGGGAATGGAGGCAGTGATGCGGGGGCGCACCAGCTTTGTCATCGCCCACCGGCTCTCCACGATCCGCAATGCAGACCGCATCCTGGTCATTGAGGGCGGACGCATCACCGAGATGGGCACTCACAAGGAGCTGATCCGCGCGCGCGGACACTACCATTCGCTCTACACCCAGCAGTTCCGTCGCAAGCTGGAACACGAATACGATGTGCTGCAGGGAGGGCGGCTTGAGCCGGTGTCAGCATAGGGACGACCTCTCCGTTCGCGCGTGCTCCGCGCGAACGGAGAGGCATCGTTGGCTGTACACGAAAAGGCTTGACAATCTATGGTTGGTGTGGTATGCTTGCACTCTCCAGGACCCCGTAGGCGCCAGCGGAAGGACACGGTCGCCCGAACGTCACCTTTGAGGGGGAGGAAGCATGAACCTTGCTAACCTGATCACACTGCTGAGATTCCCGCTTTTGATGGTAGTGGTTCTTTTGCTCTACTTTGGCGGTTGGATGGGACAGCTCGCCGCGGCCTCACTCACGGTCGTGCTCATCGTCATGGACTCGCTCGACGGCAACATCGCCCGCCGGAGGCAAGAGGTCACGCTCATCGGCAGCGCGCTGGACATCGCTGCCGACCGTACTGTGGAGATCGTCCTGTGGATAGCATACGGGCATCTGGGACTGATCTCAATCGTCATCTCCATGATCGTCGTCCTGCGGGGTATGCTGACCGATTCGATCCGCAACGTGGCCTTGAGCCGCGGCTATTCGGCGCACCGCATGATGCGTTCACCGTGGAGCAAGTGGCTGGTTGCCTCTCCCTCTATGCGCACCGGGTACGCTGTGGTCAAGGCCACTGCATTCACTCTGCTGGCTGTGGCTCTTGGGCTGCGGTCGTGGGGGCTGGCGGCCTGGCGCGGGGTATGGATCGTCGCCTCGATCTCTAGTTGGCTCTCTTTGGCGCTCTGCATTGTGCGCGGGATGCCGGTGTTGGTGGATGCCGAGAAGCTGTTCGGATCGCACGAGTTCCAGGATGCGACTTTCTCTCCGTCCGAGCGGGGGACGTAGGGGATCGGAGGTCGAGTGCGCATGGGGTTCCGGGACCTTGGCAGCAGCGAGCGATCGGTTAGGACCGGGCTCTGGATCGCGCGGCATATGCCGCCGTGGGCGGGCTATGGGCTTGGACAACTCGTGTCCCGCGTCATCGCCTGGCGCAAACCAGAGATATTCGGGATCGTGCGCGCCAACCTGAGCCACGTCGTTGGCCCGGCGGTGGGCGATGACAAACTCGACGACATCGCCCGGCGTGTCTTTGCGCACGCCGGGCAGTGCTACTATGACTTTTACCACGCCCTGGATCGGCCGCTCCACGTGTACCGAGACCTGGTGCACATCTCCGATTCCTTCATCGAGCGGGTCAAATCGGCTATGTCCGATGGATGCGGCGTGCTCGTTCTCGGCCTGCACATGAGCAACTTTGACCTGGGCATGCTTTCCCTGTGCGCACACGGCCTGGAGATGCAGGCGCTTTCCCTGGCCAACCCGGAAGCCGGTTTTCGCCTGCAAAACCGCCTGCGGGCACAGGAGGGCCTCGAGGTCACAGCGATCTCGGCCGAGTCGCTGCGGACCGCCATCCGGCGGCTGAAACGCGGCGGGCTGGTGATGACCGGCATCGACCGCCCGGTCCCCGAAGATGAGGCGCTAGTCCCGTTTTTTGGCCAGCCAGCCTACCTACCCTTGGGCCCGGCCCGCCTGGCGCTGATGACGGACGCCCTGGCTTTTGTCGGAGGCTGTCGCTACCATCCAGATACAGGATATGCGCTTCACTTCACGGGCCCCATCGACATGCTGCACAGCGGTGATCGGCGACAGGACATACTCCTCGGTGCCCGACGGCTGGCGGCTGCCACGGAGGAGTATGTGCGCGCACATCCGGAGCAGTGGCTGATGTTCCACCCCGTGTGGCCAGATCCATCGACTCGCTGAGCGGGACACCGGTCTGCACCAGGTTGGCGAGCAGGGACTGAGGGGCACGACCTGGCCAGTCACCTGAGAGGAGAATGATATGCTGTTTCGACGCGTCGAGTCCAGAGGGTTGGCCCACTACTCGTACATCGTCGGCGACCGGAACCAAGCAGCGGTGATCGATCCGCGGCGCGACTGCGACGTCTATGTCCAGATGGCCCTTGAAGAGGGACTGCGCATCACGCACATCCTGGAGACGCACCGCAACGAGGACTATGCCATTGGCTCCGCCGAGCTGGCGAGCCGCACGGGCGCTGTGGTCTTTCATTCGGCTCACGATGACCTGCCGTACGCCTATGGCGAGCCGGTCAGCGATGGACAGGCCATCCAGATCGGACGCCTGGAGATAGCGGCCCTGCACACGCCAGGCCACACACCGGGCCATATGAGCTATGTCCTGCACGACGCCGATGGAGCGCCGTGGATGGTGTTTACTGGCGACGCGCTCTTTGCTGGCGAAGTGGGGCGCACCGATTTCCTCGGGGCCGAGAATCTGGATAAGATGACCGGTCTGCTGTACGAGAGCCTGTTCCACAAGATCCTGCCCCTCGGCGATGGCGTGATCGTGTGCCCGGCGCACGGCGCGGGCTCCGTATGCGGCAGCGGCATCGCCGACCGGTTCTGGACTACCGTCGGGCTGGAGCGCAAGCACAATCCCCGGCTGCAGCACACCCAGAAAGAGGAGTTTGTCCGCAACGTGGGGCGCATCCTGCCGCAAGCGCCCTATTTCAAGATGATCGAGAAGCTGAACGTAGAAGGAGCACCGCTCCTTGGGGGGCTGCCTGCTGTCCAACCGCTGTCGGCACAGGAATTCGCGGCCCGAGCGGAGGATGCCTGGGTGGTAGATGTGCGCGACCTGCTGAGCTTTGGCGCGGCCCACGTTCCCGGCTCCATTGCCCTTTGGGAGGTCGAGCTGCCCACCTACGCCGGTTGGTTCTTGACGTATGACAAGCCGATCCTGCTGGTGTCCGAATCCCATCGCATCGAGCGGGTGACCCGCTACCTGATCCGCATGGGCTTTGACCGGCTGTCCGGTTTCCTGGCCAACGAGATGCGAGCGTGGCACGGGGCGGGCCTGGAGAGCCGAAGCATCGACACGGTCACCGTTCAAGGGCTGTGCCACCGCCTCGATGCCGAACAAGAGCTGTCGATCCTTGACGTGCGCAGTGCCGAAGAGGTGGAGGGCAGCCCGATTCCCGGCGCGCTGCACATCCACATCAGAGAGATCCCCGCGCGGATGTCCGAGGTGCCGACCGACCGGCCGGTCTACATCTTTTGCGGGACCGGCGTCCGCTCCATGATCGTGGCCAGTCTGCTGCGCCGGGCTGGATGGACGAACGCGACCGTGGTCCTGGGCGGCCTGGCGGGCTGGAACTCGGTGAGCTGCCCGATGCCCCTGGACTGACCCCGAAAGATGGATGTCCCTGCATGCCCCAGTTGCGGTCGAGGGTGGGCAGGCGGCGGGAGGAGGCGTCTGATGGCACGAGAGCGCCTGGTGGTGATAGGGGGGGACGCTGCGGGGATGACTGCTGCCTCGCAGGCACGCCGTATGCGGTCCGACCTCGAGATCGTCGTCCTGGAACGCAGCCCGCATACCTCGTACTCGGCTTGATCGATTCCCTACTATGTCGGCCGTGTTGTCGACGACGCAAGCAGGCTGGTGGCTCGCACGCCGCAGGTCTTTCGGGAAGAGTATGACATCGATGCCCGTGTCCTGCACGAGGCCATCCAGTTGGACCTGGGCCGCAGGCAGGTGCGGGTTCAAAAGGTGGGGGGCGGCGAGCCCTGGTGGGAGCCGTTCGATCACCTGCTCATTGCCACCGGTGCGGTCCCCATACGCCCGGACCTTCCCGGCATTCACGCCCGAGGGATCTATGGCGTGAACACCCTCCAGAGCGGGATCGATGTGCGCCGGGCCGTGGACGAGGATCGACCCCAGCGCGGGGTGATCGTGGGTGGAGGTTACGTCGGCCTGGAGATGGCCGAGGGACTGCGGCTGCGCGGCCTCGATGTCGCCCTGGTGGAACGGCTGCCCCAGGTGATGGGCACGCTGGACCCCGACATGGGCGCCCTCGTGTCCGATGCCCTGCGCCAGGCCGGGGTCGACCTGTACCTGAATGAGACCCTGAGCGGTTTCGACGTCTCGGACGGCCGGGTGAGGGCCGTGGTGACGGATCGCCGCGCCCTGCCGGCGGACCTGGTGATCCTGGGGATGGGCGTCCGCCCGAACGCTTCGCTGGCAGCGGACGCCGGCCTCGCCCTGGGTGAGCGGGGCTCGATCCGGGTCAATGAGCGGATGCAGACCGGCGTGGAGGGGGTCTGGGCGGCGGGAGACTGTGCGCAGTCCTACCACCTGGTCACCCGGAGGCCGTTCTACGTGGCCCTGGCGACGGTGGCGACCAAGCAGGGACGCGTAGCGGGGATCAACCTTGGCGGCGGGCACGCCACCTTCCCAGGAGTGGTTGGCACCGCGGTCAGCAAGGTCTGTGCGGTCGAGGTGGCTCGCACCGGGCTGCAGGAACGCGAGCTGCGGGACCTGGGCTGGGACTATGCCACAGCCACGATCCGCAGCCACACCCGAGCGGGTTACTACCCGGGCGCGGGCCGGATCACGGTCAAGCTCCTGGCGGAAAAGGGAAGCGGTCGGCTGCTGGGCGGCCAGATCGTGGGTGCCGAGGGAGCGGCCAAGCGTATCGACATCCTGGCTACGGCCCTGCACGCTGGGTTCACGGTGGGGGACGTGGTTCACCTGGACTTGGGCTATGCACCTCCCTTTTCGCCCGTCTGGGACCCGGTGCTTGCTGCCGTTCGCCAGGTGCTCAAGCTCGTATGAGCGGTTGTCCGAGAATCCTCTGGAATGCACTGCTGAGGTGATATAGATTCGCATTCGTCGAAGGGTGATTCTGAGGACTTGTATGGATCAGTAGGAGGAATGGGCATGCCAGAAGTGCCTGTGGAACGCCTGCGCAAAGCGTACGATCCGCAAGAGCTGGGCTGCACCACCAGCGCCGAGGTGGAGCCCCTGGAGACGATCATTGGGCAGGAGCGCGCGGTGCGGGCGCTGCGCTTTGGCCTGGGGATCAAAGACCCGGGATTCAACATCTACGCCGCCGGCCTGCCGGGCACCGGCAGGACGACCGCCGTCGAGCGGTTTCTGGAGGAGATCGCCAAGGACAAGCCGGTGCCGAACGATCTCTGCTATGTGTACAACTTTCGCGACTCCTACCGTCCCGATGCGCTTTCCCTGCCCGCGGGCCGGGCCCGCAAGTTCCAGGCGGATACGCAGGCCCTGGTCGAGGCGGCGCAGCGTGAGGTCCGGCGAGCTTTTGAGAGCGACGAGTATGCTGTCAACCGGGAAGAGACCGCCAGGGGGTTTCAGCGGCAGCGAAACGGGCTGTTCTCGCAGCTCACGAAACGCGCCCGCGAGCACGGGTTTGGGCTGCAAAGCAGCCCCCTCGGCCTGGTCACCGTTCCTCTTGGGGACGGACGCCCTCTGAACGACGAGGAACTGCAGTCCCTGAGTGCAGAAGAACGGGATGCGCTCACAGAGAAGCGCGATCGTGTGCAGGGCGAGATCAAGGCCACGCTGCGGCAGGCCAGGATTGTGGAAAAGGAAGCGACCGACGCGCTTGGCAAGCTGGACCAAGAGGTCGCTCTGTATGTTCTCGGCCCCCTGATCGAGGACGTACAGGACGGGTATAGGGAGTGTCCTGAGGTTGTCCGCTACCTGGAACAGGTGCAGGAGGACATGCTGGAGAACCTCTCGCAGTTCAGTCCCCAGCAGCAGGAAGAGCCGTCCACACCCCGGATGGGTAGGGAGACGCGGAGCCTCCGCAAGTACGAGGCCAACGTGTTGGTGGACAACTCGGACCTCGACGGCGCACCGGTGATCACCGAACTGAACCCGACCTACAACAACCTCTTTGGGCGCATCGACCAAGAACCCCAGTTTGGTACACTGCTCACCGACTTTACCATGATCCGCGAGGGCGCCCTACATCGAGCGAACGGCGGCTACCTGGTGCTCCCCGCGGCCGAGGTGCTGCGCAACGCCCTCTCCTGGGACAGCCTGAAACGGTCGCTGAGGAACCAGGAGGTCATGGTCGAAGAGGCCGCGGAGCGGCTGGGCTACATGGCGACCCGGAGCCTGCGGCCCGAGCCGACCCCCCTGGACGTCAAGGTGGTGCTGATCGGCGATTCGTCGATGTATCAACTGTTGTACACCCTCGATCCCGACTTTGGCGAGCTGTTCAAGGTCAAGGCGGACTTTGACGTGCACATGGACCGCAACGACGAGCATGTGCAGAACTATGTCTCCTTTGTCTGCGCTCTGTGCCGCGAAGAGAACCTCCGGCACCTCGACAGCCTGGCCCTGGCCGAAGTCATCGAGTACGGCTCCCGGATGGCAGGTGATCAAGAAAAACTGTCCACCAAGTTTGGGGCGATCGCCGATGTGCTCCGGGAGGCCAACTACTATGCCCAGCGTGACGACGCACCTTATGTGAGTGACGTTCATGTCAAGCGGGCCATTGACGAGCGTTTCTACCGCTCTAGCCTGGTGCGAGATCGCATCCAGGAGATGATCGACCGGGGCACGATCATGATCGACGTCACCGGCGATACGGTAGGCCAGGTCAACGGGCTGTCCGTGTTCGGCCTGGGAGACATTACGTTCGGACAGCCGAGCCGGATCACGGCTAGCATCAGCCTGGGCCGGGAAGGGCTGATCGACATCGAGCGCGAGGCCAACCTGGGCGGCCCCATGCACACCAAGGGAGTGATGATCCTCTCGGGCTACCTGGCGCAGAAATACGCCCAGGACAAGCCGCTCAGCCTCTCGGCGCGCCTGGCCTTCGAGCAGAGCTATGGCGGGGTGGAGGGAGACAGTGCCTCCAGTACAGAGCTGTACGCCATGCTCTCCGCCCTCTCAGGGCTGCCAATCAAGCAGGGGATCGCCGTCACCGGCTCGGTGAACCAAAAGGGAGAGGTGCAGGCCATCGGGGGAGTGAACGAAAAGATAGAGGGCTTTTTCGCCGTCTGCCAGGCCAGGGGTCTCAGCGGTGAGCAGGGCGTGCTGATCCCCGAGAGCAACGTGCCGAACCTGATGCTCAAAGAAGAGGTCGTGCAGGCTGTGGAGCAGGGGCGGTTTCACATCTGGTCCGTGTCCAGCATCGAGGAGGGGATCGAGATCCTGACTGGCGTCAAGGCGGGTCTCCTCCAGGCCGATGGCACCTTTGAGGAGGGAACGG
>JADHXD010000155.1 GCA_016783145.1 Anaerolineae bacterium | reverse complement strand
GTTAAAGGCTTCGTCGTGATAGAGACCCGGCGGGAGGGTGCCAAGCCTATAGAAGCGCAGCACCGCGCCCAGGAGCACCGTCACGGCAAATAGAACCCACAGCACGGAGAAACGCGCTCTCCTGTGGGGCATCGTCCCTTCGGTTTGCTCGTCCACGGCGCAGATTATAGCACAAGTCAGGCAAATGTCAAAAGAGAGGAGGGGGCCAGGCATTCTGAAGGGGGCGCTTTCCCTCTACAGCAGCGCCCCGTCCCACCTGGACTGGCCCCCAGGGGGCAGGCTGGCCCGGACGAGGCTTGCGGTCCCGACAAAAGGGCCACCAAAATGTCTGAGGTGTGGCGTTGGCTTGTCAAATGCTCGAAATATGGTAGAATGAGATTAGTGCTTTTGCGATGTGAGGGGATATGCTGACTATCAAGCAAGCTGAGTGGCGTTGGGCGGGGATCTGGTCCGTGGTGCTGGTCCTGATGGCGATGCTGCCCTACGTCGTCGTCGATGCGACGACGCCGGAGGACCTGTTCTTCCTTGGCTTTCTCTCCAACCCGGAGGATGGGCATTCCTACCTGGCCAAGATGCGGCAGGGCTTCCGAGGCGAGTGGTCGTTCCACCTGCCCTTTACCCCGGAAGCCCACGAGGGCGAGTTCCTGTTTACTTACTATCTCTTCCTCGGGCACGTGGCCCGCTGGGTGCACCTGCCGTTGACGTGGGTCTTTCACCTGGCTCGCGCGATCAACGGGGCTGTGCTTCTTCTGGTGCTGTACTATGCCGGGGCCTGGTTCTTTCACGATGTCGCTCAACGACGGTTTGCCTTCCTGATCACTGCCCTGGGAAGCGGCCTTGGCTGGTTGGTCGCGTTCAGTGGCAAGGTGACGGCGGACATGTGGGTGCCGGAAGGGTACGTGTTCTACAGCTTGTTTGTCAACCCTCACTTCTCGCTGGCCATGGCCTGCATGCTCCTGCTCATCTTGTGGAGCACGACCCCGTGGGGGGCGGCGCGCATAGACTGGCGGCGCTTGGCCGGCCTCGTTGCCTGCTCGGTCCTGCTCGGCCTGGCCCTGCCCTTCTCCCTGCTGACCGTGGGCGTGGTGCTGCTCGTGTACACGGCCTTTCGCTGGGCGGGGAGGCGGCGGCTGCCATGGCGGCTGATCGCCTCGGGCGGGGCGATCGCTGTCGGTGGAGGGCCTTTTGTCATCAATGCCTACCTGGCCTCCACCCGGAATGCGGCGTTTGCGGCCTGGTCTGCACAGAACCTGACCCCCTCGCCGCCGCCGTGGGATGTTGCGCTTTCCTACGGGATCGTCCTTCTGCTCGCCATAGCCGGCGCGTGGATAGCCATCCGCAGGCGCAGGGACAGCGACCTGGTGCTCCTGATTTGGACGCTGTGCGTCGCCGTTCTGCTCTACGCTCCCTTTAGCCTGCAGCGGCGGCTGATCACGGGGTGGATCCTTCCTTTGGGGATGTTGGCGACCGCGGGATGGTACGCGCTGCCGGCGCGGAGGCGCCCGCCAGACATCGTGGCCTGGATCCTCGCTGGCCTGACGCACCTGTTCCTGATCGGTATCACCTTGGTCGGGGCGCTGGGGCACAGCGATCTCTTGTTCATCACCCCCGACGAGCTCGCCGCGCTGGATTGGCTGGCCGAGGGGGTGGCGCCAGACGCATTGGTGGTCGCCAGTCCAAGGACCGGGCTCCACATTCCGGCGTGGGCAGGGCAGCGGGTCTTGTATGGGCATCGCTTTGAGACCGCCGATGCCGAGGCGCGCAAGGCGCAGTTGAGGGCGTTCTACGGTAGCGGGGATCTCGCGGCGCTTCAGGGGGCGGGGCCTGATGAGGATGCCAGCCCGGACCTGAGGCCCGACTATGTGTTCTACGGCCCTCAAGAGCAGGCCATAAGCGGTAGCGGCTGGCAGCCTGACCCCGCGTGGCGTCCTGTCTACCAGCAGGGGACAGTCACCATCTATGCCCTGCCATAGCCGGCGGGCGATCGGGGGATACCATCGCATCCAGGGGAGGAACCGCAGGAGTAGATATGGCCTGGAAGGGTCATACCTGGCATCGGGTTGACGCGCTGTACCTGGGCGGGCTGCTGTGGGTCGCTGTGCTGTTCATGTGGCCTGCCTGGAGCCAGCCGGACGGCCTGTGGTACCCCCCCAAAGCGGCGTACTCTGATCTGACCGTCACCCACTGGCCCAACATGTGGTTCGTGGCCCAGACCGTGCGTGAGGTTGGCGAGATCCCACTGTGGCGACCCTTGATCATGGGAGGTGCGCCCTTTGTCGGCAATCCTCTCTCCGCCCTCTTTTACCCACCGAACTGGCTCTTTACCCTTCTGCCGGTGACTCTGACCTTTCACCTGCTCTTTGCCCTGCACCTGTACGGCGCGGGAGCAGCGCTCTATGGCCTGGCACGATGGAGCTACCGCTGTTCCCCCTTTGCCGCTTTTGTCGCCGGCCTGGGCTACATGCTCACGCCCAAGGTGATCGCGCATATCGGAGCCGGGCACGTGGGGTTGAGCCAGGCATTCGCGTGGCTGCCGCTCACGATGTGGCTGCTGCGGAGCGCGATAGGGCGGCGCAGCAGCTACCGGGCGGCGTGGTGCGGCGCGGCGCTGGCGGTCTCCTACATGGCTGACCCTCGCATCGCGTTCTACAACGGACTGCTGCTGGCGGGCTATGCCCTGTACCGGCTGGTCGACGCGTGGCGTGGTGCGACGTGGCGCGCGGCGCGGAGCCTGGCGTGGCGCGTGCTGCTCGTCCCCCTGGTCTTTGCCCTGGTTGGGGCGGTCCAAATGTACCCCACACTGGAACTCATGGCGACGACCTCCCGCGCGGACCTGTCCCTGAGCGAGGCAGCGCGCGACTCACTTCCCTGGAGGTACCTGTTCGGCTACCTGGTCGCGGATCGGGGAGGCTACCACGAGTGGATGACCTACCTGGGCCTGCTGCCCCTTGGGGCTGCGATCTGGGCCCTGTGGGGAAGCCAGGAGAGAGAGCGCTGGTTCTGGGCGGGGCTGGCGGGGGTGAGCCTGACCTTCAGCCTGGGCACACACGGGCCTCTCTACCCACTGCTCTATCGCCTCCTGCCGGGGCTCAGGTGGCTGCGCGTGCCGCCTCGCGCACTGCTGCTGCTCGCCCTGGCGGCGAATCTCTTGGCGGCCCTGGGCGTGGACGCGCTTTTGGGACACACCTGGTCCCCGCAGGGGCGACGCTGGGCGACGCTGGGCGGCGTCGCTGGTCTGGTGCTGTCTGCCGGCCTCGGCTTTGGCTTCCAGTGGATGCTTGGAGGTGATGTCCCCCCAGAGATCGTCGCCTTTGCCGCGCTTGGCGCGGCCCTGATGGGCGTGTTCCTGGTCACCGTCCGGCGCTGGCTGCCCGCGGTGGCCATCCAGGCGGTCCTCGGCGCGCTGCTGCTGGTCGATCTGTGGCCGGTCGGGCGCAGCCTGGCTGGCTTGCGTCCGGCAGAGCAGGTCTTTGCCGAGGGGGCAGTGCCGGCTGCCTACCTCGCTGCGCAACCTGGACGCTTTCGGGTCTACTCCCCCAGCTACAGCATCCCCCAGCACGTCGGGGCACGCATGGGGCTAGAGCAACTGGACGGCGTGGATCCTTCGCAGCTGCGATGGCTGGTGCGCTTTATGGGTCTGGCCGGAGGATACGAGGTGCCAGGGTACGGGGTCACCATTCCTCACTTTCCGGATGGCGGCGATGTCCGTACGGCCTTGCAGGGTGCCACCCCGGACGCGGCGTTGCTGGGCATGCTCAACGCGCGATTTGTGGTCGCCGAGTTCCCCATCTCTGCCCCAGACCTGATCCTGCGTTCCCGGGAGGGCAGCAGCTACGTGTACGAGAACCAGCGTCTCCTGCCGCGTGCCTACACGGTGTCTCGTGTCGAGCAGGTGGGGGGATGGGAAGAGGCCCAAGAGAGACTGGGGGCGGGGCATGACCCTGCCGACAGTGCACTGGTCGAGGGAGGGCCGGCCCTGGAAGGTCCGCCGGGCTTGGGGGCGGCGAGCGTGCGCCGCTTTTCTCCCAATCGCGTCGTCGTCGAGGCAGAGGTCTCGGAGCCATCCCTGCTCGTGCTGAGTGAGGTCTGGTATCCCGGCTGGCAGGTGACCGTAGACGGCGTGCGACAAATATCCTACCGTGTGAACGGCATCCTGCGCGGGGTGTACCTGGATCCGGGAGCGCGCGTGGTCGCCTGGCAGTATCGTCCCGCATCGCTGCGCTGGGGCGCTCTGGTTACCCTGGCGACGCTGGCGACACTTGTGCTAAGTAGGATGGTATGGCGCACCCCGTGACCGGGTCGATCGAGGGTGCCGAATGGCGCTGGGTGCTGCTCTGGACCGCAGTGGTCCTGCTCGCGGTGAACGTTCCCTACGCGTTGGGCGCGGTGATGTCCACGCCAGAACTAGAGTTCGGTGGCGCGGTGTACGCTGTGGAGGACATGAACTCGTACTTTGCCAAGATGCGCCAGGGCGAACGCGGGGCGTGGTTGTTTCGCATTCCTTACACGGCAGAGGAACACCCCGGCACGATCATCTATCTCTTTTACCTCTTGCTGGGCAAGGCTGCCGCGGTGCTCGGCCTGTCATTGGAGGGCACGTTTCACCTGGCGAGGCTGGTCTGCGGCGCGATCTGTATGCTGGCCGTGTATCGCTTCCTGGCCCACTACACGCCCCTCCGCGCCGTGCGCAGGATCGCCTTTCTGCTGGTCGCCTTTTCAGGGGGAATGGGCTGGCTGTTCATTCTGACGGGCCAAACGGGGTGGTTGGGCTCGCTGTCGATCGACCTGATCCTGCCCGAGGGATACGGGTTTCTGATCCTCTATTCGGCACCACACATCGCCCTGGCGACCGCCGGCCTTCTCCTGGGGCTGGTTTGGGTGGAGAGCGGCTGCGCCCGTCACGATGTCCGGCTGGCCCTGGCGGGTGCGGCGGCGTTCCTGGTGGTCGCGCTCATCGCTCCTTTCTACCTCCTGATCCCGTGTGGGGTCTTGGGCGTGCACTGGCTGGTGGTCTCTGTGCGCCAGCGGAGGCCTGACTGGAAGGCGGCCTGGCTGATCGTCCTCTCGGCCCTGCCCTCCGGGGCCGTGGTCGGGTATGACTACTACTACTTTACCTTTGATCCCGTATATCGCGCCTGGGCCGCCCAGAACCTGGTCCGGTCCCCCCATCCCCTGCACTATCTCGCCGGGTACCTGGTTGTAGGGGCCTTGGCGCTCGTGGGTGGAGTTTGGGCGGTGCGCAGGCGGCGGTGGTCGCTCGGACTGCCTCTGATCTGGCTGGCGGTCGTACCCCTGCTGCTCTATGTGCCCTTTAACGCCCAGCGCCGCTTGATCATCGGCGCGCAGGTCCCGCTCTGCCTGTTGGCCGCTCTCGGCTGGGTACACTGCGTCGCCCTTCCTTTTGGCCGCTCCCGGTTCGTGCGTTGGCTGGGCCGCCATCCGCGCTACAGCCGGGCCGGGATGCGCCGGTTCCTGACCGCGATCCTGATCCTGCTCGCCTCGCTGACCAACCCCCTCCTGATCTTGGGCAACAGCGTCCAGGTCGCCCGACCAAGACCGCCGATCTACCATAGCCGGGCCGAGCTGGACGCGCTGGAATGGCTGCGAGCGCACACCGCGCCCGAGGACATCGTGCTGTGTGCCTACGAGACGGGCAACTATCTGCCTGTCCGGGCCGGGAACCGGGTCCTGCTCGGGCTGGGGACGGAAACCCTCGATGCGGAACGCAAGCGGGCCGAGGTGGGGCGCTTTTACAATGCCGGGGAGTCCGATGCCTGGCGGCGAGAA
Source organism: Anaerolineae bacterium (assembly GCA_016783145.1). GTDB lineage: Bacteria > Chloroflexota > Anaerolineae > JAFGEY01 > JAFGEY01 > BS750m-G44. The sequence goes on along the minus strand of JADHXD010000155.1, from coordinate 5,999 downwards.
CTCCTCAGGCAGTACGGTATCGCCTATGTGCTCGTGGGACCCAACGAGCGCTCTCTGGGATCGTTTTTGCCTGGCGAGGCTGCCTATCTGCGCCCCGTGTATGCCAGCGACTCCTATGCGATCTATCGGGTGGAGGTGGGGCCATGACCGGGCACAAGCGTGACTGGGCTGCGTGTGGTGTTTTCGTCCTGCTGCTCTTGCTGCCCCTGGTCCTCTACTGGCCGTTCGTGTTCGGCGGCAAGGCGCTCTTTTGGGGCACGCCGCTGCTCCAGTTCTGGCCCTGGCGCGGCTTTGCCGCCGAGGAGCTGCGCGCCGGGCGGCTTCCGCTGTGGAACCCATACGCCGGAAACGGCCTCCCCCTGCTGGCCGACCACCAGTCCGCGGTCTTTTACCCCCCCAACCTGATCTTTTGGCTCTTGCCCGTAGAGCGGGCACTGGGGCTGTCGTTGGTGTTCCACGCCATCCTGGCGGGCGGGGCCATGTACGCCTTTGCGCGCGAGCTGGGCCTCACTCGCCTGGGAGGGATGGTCAGTGCCCTGGCCTTTATGTTCAGCGGGTATATGGTCGCGCGCGGCTCGTTCCTGACCGAGGTCAGCGCCCTGCCCTGGCTGCCTCTGCTGTTGCTGTACGGGCGGCGCCTGGTGCGCCGGGGAAGAGGGGTCGATGGGGCCTTGCTCGCCGGAGTTGTTGCCCTCCAGTTCCTGGCCGGCCACGCGCAGACCTGGTTCTACTCGCTGTGCGCGCTGGCCCTTTACGGGCTGTGGGAAACGGGGTGGCACATCGCCCGTGGCCGGGCGCGAAAGAGAGATCGTGCGCTGCGAGCTGGGGTACGTTCCCTGCTCCTCCTGGCGGCCGTGGCCTGGGGCGTGGGCCTGGCGGCAGCGCAGTTCCTGCCCACGCTGGAGCTGAGCCAGGCGGCCGGACGCGCGGGCCGAGAGGGGTGGGACGAGCATGCCCTGCAGTACTCTCTCTGGCCCTGGAGGCTGATCACCTTGCTGCTCCCCGATTTCTTTGGCAGCCCGGCGCAAGGGGACTACTGGGGCTATGCGACCTACTGGGAGGACGCGGGGCACATTGGCGTGCTGCCCTTTTTGTTCGCCCTGCTGGCGATCGCCACCTGGATACGACGGCGCAGGTTCGTCCGAGCGAACGACCCGATATTGGGGCACGTCCCCGTTTTCGCCCTGCTCGCCGGTTTCTCCCTGCTGATGGCCCTGGGCAAGAACACACCGCTGTACCTGTTCTTCTACCGGTACGTGCCCGGCTTTGACCTGTTCCAGGCGCCAGCGCGCTGGCTGTCCGTCTATACGGCGGCAATCGCTACGTTGGCAGGCGTCGGCGCGGACGCGCTGCGTCCCTCCCATCGACTGACCTTTGTGTGCCGCCTGGGTGCTGCCGGTGGGGTGGCGATCGCGCTGACCACGACGGTCGCCAAGCGCTTGCTGCCCGGGGTCAAGGCCACGTTCTTTGACCCCCTGATCGGCTTGGCGATCTGGTTCGTCGCCGCCATGCTCGTCTTTCTCTGGGGGCAGGAGAAAACGCTGCGCATCGGTCGCTGGCGACTGGGACCTCGCGCCTGGCAGGCGGGGGTCCTCATCCTCATCGCTGCCGACCTGATCCTCGCCGGATACGACCTGAACCCGGCCGTAGATCCCTCGCTGTATGCGCCGAGTACGGCGACCGGGGCGCTCCTTCAGGCCGACGGACTCCAGGGGCGGACTTTCTACACGGAGGATGTGCGGCAGGCACTGATGTTCGAAAGCTACCTTGATTTCGGAGACTTTGGGCCCGATGACCTGGCGCACTGGTGGGGCATGCGCGAGCTGCTCCTGCCCGACCTGGGGATGGTCGAGCGACTGCCCAGCGCCAACACCTTTGAGCCGCTGGTCGAGGGGCGCTACGATGCGCTGATGGAGGCCATCGGCAAGATGCCTCGAGAGGATGCCCTGCGCGTGCTGGGCCTGATGAACGTGGCCTATGTCCTGGACGCGGCGCCCGACCTGGGAGGGGAGATCATCTACCGGTCGCCGGCGGCAGAGGTCGCTGTGAACGTCTACCGGAACCCGTACCTCCTGCCCCGGGCCTACGTCGTGTGCCAGGGGCGCGTGGCGGGCAGCGCGGAGGAAGCGTTGAGCGCGGTGCTCTCGCCCGCGTTCGACCCGGCGCAGGAGGTCATCCTCGAAGGGTCTGACCGGATCTCTGCCCTGGACGGCAGCCCGCAGGCGGAGCGATGCGCCCGGCAGCCGGTCACTCTCTTGCCTTCTGCCCCGAATCAGGTTACAATAAGGGCCGTTTTGTCACAGCCCGGCTACCTGGTCCTGGCAGACACCTTCTATCCCGGTTGGCGTGCGTTCGTGGATGATCGCCCGGTCCAGGTTTGGCGGGCAAATTACGCGTTCCGCGCCGTGGCCGTGGATGCTGGAGGACACGAGATCAGGTTCCAGTACCGGCCTCGTTCTTTTGTCCTCGGAGCGGCGATCAGCGGGGCTGCCCTGTTGGGAGTGGTCGTGCTGGGCATTGACAGGTTGAGGAAACGAGAGATTGACCAAGCCTGAACTGAAACCGATCGTGGTGGTACCCACGTACAACGAAGCCGAGAACATCCGCCTCTTGGTGACGGACATCCTCACTTTGCCTCTCTCGATCGACGTGGTCGTCGTGGATGACAACTCGCCGGATGGCACCGGACAGATCGCCCAAGAACTCGCCGCACACAACGCCGCTGTGCACGTGGTCCATCGCGAGGGCAAACTGGGACTGGGCACAGCCTACGTCGCCGGGTTCAAATACGCACTGGCGCGCGACTATGATCGGATCATGACCATGGACGCCGATTTCTCCCATCATCCGCAGTACATTCCGGCGATGATTGAGAAGAGCCAGTTCGAGGCGGATGTGGTGATCGGCTCGCGGTACGTGAGGGGAGGGGGCACGCGCGGGTGCGCGCTGCCGCGCAAGGTCCTGAGCTGGGGGGCCAACGCCTTTGCCAAGGTCGTGCTCGGCTTGAGGGCGATGGATTGCACCGCCGGGTTCCGCTGCTACCGGCGGGAGGTACTCGAGGCGATCGAACTCGATGCCATTTTCTCGAACGGATACTCGTTTCTGATCGAGATGTTGTACAAGTGCCAGCGCCAGGGCTGCCTCGTGGGCGAAGTGCCGATCATCTTTGAGAATCGCCGCCGGGGCGCGTCCAAGATATCGAGGCGGGAGATCTTTAAGGCCTTGGAGACGGTGCTGCGGCTGGGGGTGGAGCGCCTGTTTTCTCTCGGCAGACGAGAGGCACGCGGCCGAGAGAAGAGAGGTCCTCTGAATGGAACACGTTAGCTGCAACCTGTGCGGCGCGGACGACGCGGAGGTCCGCTTTCCGAGCACGATGTTGGAGGAGAACGGACATCCCGCGGACCCCGAGCATTTCCGCTGCACGACGCTCAGCTATGGCCAGCACTATCGCATCGTGCGCTGCCGGGGTTGCGGCCTGGTGTACACGGATCCCCGCCGCCCGCCAGCGGCGATCATGCAAGACTATGAGCAGGTCGTGGACGCCCAATACCTCGCCGAGCGAGAGGGACGCCTGGCGACCTTTCGCCGCAACATCGTGCCCCTGGAAGAGAGGGTCGGCTCACATAACGGTCACCGCCTGCTCGACGTAGGGGCGCACGTGGGCGTCTTTGTAGAGGTCGCGGGAGAGCGTGGCTGGGATGGGTGGGGGCTGGAGCCTTCGCGCTGGGCGGTAGAGCAAGGACGTGCCCGAGGCCTGAAGATGATCCAGGGCACGCTGCGAGATGCCGAGCTGGACTCTGATTCCTTTGACGCGGTGACGATGTGGGATGTCGTCGAGCATCTGCTGGATCCGATGACCGAGATCCGTGAGGTGGCACGCGTTCTCAAGCCGGGCGGGGTCTTTTGCGTGCACACCATCAATGTTGAGAGTCCCTTTGCCCGCCTGATGGGCAAGCGATGGCCCTGGCTGGTAGAGATGCACCAGGTCTTTTTCTCACCCCGGACGCTGGCGAGCATGGCGGAGAAAGCGGGCCTCGGGGTAGAGTCCTGGCACGTGCAGGGCCGGTACCTTCACCTGGGCTACCTGCTCTCCCGCCTCTCGGGATGGAATGTTCGCCTGGGTCGACGGGCCGAGGGCCTGGCGCGCGCGCTGCACATCGATCAGTGGTTGATCCCGGTCAATTTCGGCGATTTGTTCACCCTCTACGCGCGCAAGCCCGGGAAGTAGAGGCGGTCTTTCGCCGGCCCTGTGCGCCGAGATGGCGGCAGATCAGGGGCCGGCTGGGGCAGAGCCCTTTGACAACCTCACGCCGTAGCCTCGGCATGGGGATGCCGAGGCCCTACGGCTCAGCCTGACTCTGCAGCGGCCCAGAGGTCAGGGGCCGTGGGCCAGCGCCCTGCGGCGGAAGACCAGCATGCCATCGCTGCCATAGATGCCGGTCGGCCACTTGCGGGCAAGCTCGTAGCGCTCGGAGAACTCGGGGGACCGCAGCAGGGTGTTGCGCACGTAGACCTCGAGCAGGATGAGATAGTCGGGCTGCTCGGCGAGGACCAGGTCGGTGGAGACAGCATAGCTGATCACGTAGGCATCGGCGGGCAGCGGATAGTAGGGCACGGACTGCGGCGAGACCAGGCCCAGCGTGTCGAGAATCCGCGCCCCGCTGGTCCAGCCGACGACCCCGATGTCCCCCGCGGCGATGCGCGTCTGATCGGAGAGCGGCTCGCGGGCCTTGAGGTCGAGCGTGACCTCGCGGTACAGTTGCTCCAGCTTGAACCAGGCCATCTCTGGCGCGGGCCGGTCGGGTCCGTGGTCGGGATGCAGCGTCCAACTGTTGGCGTACAGGCCCAGGATCGCTGCCACCAGCAGCCCGCCCGCGATTCGCCCGGCGGTAGGCGCGGCCGGCCATCGCTCCTGCAGGGCACCGACCACGTCCGTCCCGATCTTGAGTGCCCCGTACAGGATACACAGGATGTACATCGGCAGGATGGGGGCCAGGTACCAGCGAAAGAGAAGCGGGTTGGTCACGCCAAAGGCGGCAAAGTAGAGCCAGGGATAGACGACCAGGGGGAGGGTACGGCCCTGGCGGCGGACCATCGTCCAGCCTCCGAGCAGCGACAGAAATGGATAGAGGATCCCGCCGACCGCTACCCAGCGGGTGGAAAAGGTCTCGTTCTCGAAAAAGGGCGTGGCATAGTGCTGGATGAGGCGGATCAGCGCGCTAAAGCGGTCCAGGCGATAGGCCGCCGTCTTGGCGACGACAGAGTTGGTCAGCGGGCTGCCAAAGTAGAGCGTGGCAAAGAGGACCCAGGGAGCCAGCGCCAGCAGGTAGAGGGCCCCCTCTCTCCACGGGATGCGCCGCCTGTCCCAGAGCATGTGCGCGTAGAGCGGCAGGACGATCAGCAAGGCGTCCGGGCGGGTGAGCGTGGCCAGCGCGCCGCAGAACGCGCTCCATCCCGCAGAGCCGGCGGCGTAGGTGCCCACGGTGAGCAGCAGGAGGAGGATGAACACCGAGGTCTCCATGCCGCCGACGGCAAAGGTCACACTCATCGGGGAGATGATCCACGTCGACGCGCAGGCGATGCCCAGCCAGGGCGCGTCCAGGGCGCGCTTGCACATCCAGCCGATGGCCACGACCGACGCCGCGTCTGCCAGCGCGTTGGTGACCAGGGCCAGCAGCGGGTACTCGATGCCCGGCAGGAGGGCCTTTTCGCCGGCCATCAGCACGGTGTACAGCGGGGTGGTAGTGCCCTGTACGCGCTCCCCCGGATTGTAGACGAACCCGTGGCCTGACAGCAGGTTGCGCGCGTAGCGAAAGGTGATGAACGCGTCATCGATCGTGCGCTCGCCGGGCACGAGCCGGGCAGCAAAGGTCAGGGCGGCGATGACGATCAGCGCCACGTGCCACAGGGTGAACGAGTTGTAGGCCTTGGTCCGTTTTGTACGCATAGCGCATGCACCTTGTAGTCATTATAACTGCTGCCGTGGATTCGGTCAACAG
>JADHXD010000032.1 GCA_016783145.1 Anaerolineae bacterium | reverse complement strand
GCAGCCTGCGCAGATCTTTGGCTTTGACCTCCAACTCCAAATCCGCGCACACTTGGCTCAAAGATTCGCCAGCCTCAATACGGAGTACAAGTCGCTCCATACGCCGGGCCTTGTCGAGCACCTCAGGGGGATGATCCATCGCTCCACCTCCTATGATCATCGCTGACTGTCAATTTGTGCTCAATAGTATATCCCCGACCCGTCAGGTAGGCAAGTTACAGCTATGCAGTTGTTAACGAGCGTTCAAAGGTGATGCTAGGTCGCGATTTGCCTATTCCATCTCTTTGAGTATAATGGTCTGCGTTGGCCACCCTAGCTCAATCGGCAGAGCAGACGCTTCGTAAGCGCCAGGTTTGGGGTTCAAGTCCCCAGGGTGGCTTTCCCCTTTTCTCTGCGGCTCTCAAGCCAGAGCAGGCGGCCCCGATCATCACGAGGCGCTCAGACTCGAGCGCCTCGCTAAAAGAGACGTGACACATCCGCGAACAACGTGCCCTATGTCGGGCGCCTACGGAGCAAACCCCCGCGCTAATCGGGACAGGCGGAGACAACGGTCATCTTGACAATTGAGTCCGCCGGCGCGTACGGGTTTTCCTGCGGATCGCGAGGTGTCAGCTTGTCGACCGTCTCCATACCGCTGACCACACGCCCAAAGACCGTGTGCTTGCCATCGAGTTCAGGGACGGCCTTCAAGGTGATAAAGAACTGGCTGCCGTTCGTGTTCGGCCCAGCATTGGCCATAGACAGGATCCCTGGGCTATCGTGCTTGAGCTCAGGCACGATCTCGTCCTCAAAGCTGTACCCCGGACCGCCAAAGCCGCTTCCAGTGGGATCTCCGGCCTGGGCCACAAAGCCAGGCATGACCCGGTGAAACAGCACACCGTCAAAGTAACCCTCTTGGGCCAGGAAAACAAAGCTGTTGACGGTCTTGGGCGTCTGCTTGGCAAAGAGCTCCACGCACAGGTCGCCCTGGCTGGTCTCGATCTCTGCAAAGTACGACTTTGACGCATCGATGACCGCAGCCGGCCTCGCATAGGCCGGACCATCATAGTTGTAGAGCTTGGCTAGTCCACCCAACACAAAGTCTGTTCGAGGCCCATCGTACAACTCCCCATTCAAAAAGTAGGTTGGCGTGCCGCGCAGCCCGGCAGCGACAGACTCGTCGTACTGGCGCTGCACCGTCTCGCGATACGTGCCCTCCTCGAGCTCGCGGCGGAACCGCTGCTCGTCAAGCCCCAATTGCCGGGCGTAGCTCGCAAAGAACCCGATCGCCTCCGCTGGAGTCTGGCTCGCCCAGTCGCTCTGATGCTCGAACAACAGGTCGTGCATTTCCCAGAAGCGGCCCTGAGCCCCAGCCGCTTCAGCGGCTTCGGCCGCAGGGACCGCCTTGTCATGGATCGAGACGAGCGGAAAGTGCCGGAACACCACCAACAGCTCCGTCGGATACGCGTCTGACAGACGATTGAGCAGGGTCGCCGACCCTGCACAGTACGGTCACTGGAAGTCGCTGTACTCTACCAGTACCGCCCCTGCACCGCGATCCCCCTTGACCCAGTCGCTCTCCCTGACCTGGGGGATCTTCCAGGCGCGAGTCGGGGTCGGAGAGAGCACCGCGCCTTCCACCGGCGTCGGAGACGGTTTGGATCCTGTCGCCGACGTAGGTGTACTCGCCGCTGCTATCGCCGTAGGCTGCGGTGTCGCCGTGGGCTTTGGCGTTGCTCCATCCGCAGCCGGCGACGACGTTGCTTCGGCGGTGGCAGTCGGCACCACCTCGGCTGACGTGGAAGCTGCTTTCTGGCAGGCGACAAGCCCGACCAGAAGCAGCAAGAGTCCCAATAACCACACAGAACGCTTCAACTTGACCCTTTCTACAGAGAATGGAATCCGGGCACAACCCCGCAGGGCATGCCCGGTAGATCGCCCTTGACTACAGGCACACATAGAAACTAGACAAAACCATCTGCGACTTGCGAGTGTTCCGTCCAGCCGGCTCAGGATGGCTCGGCCAGCGGCAGGGTGACGGTGAACGTCGCTCCTTCGCCGACCGTACTATCCACGGCTATCCGGCCGCCGTGGGCTTCGACCAGAGACTTGGTGATATTGAGCCCCAGGCCCGTTCCGCGCACAATGTCCTCGGTGCCGGGCACGCGGTAGAAACGCTGGAAGAGCCTGTCCAGGCTGTCTTCGGGGATCCCGATCCCGGTGTCACGCACCGAGATCGAGACAGAGTCCCCCACCTGTTCGACGGTGAAATCGAGTCGACCGCCATCGCGATTGTACTTGACGCCGTTGCTGGCCAGGTTAAGGAGCGCCTGTTTCAGACGTCCCTCATCTCCGATAACGTAGAGACTCTCGAAGGGTACTCTCTTGCCCACGACAATGCCGCGCTCCTGGGCTTGCGGTTCGATCACCTGCACGGTGTGGTTCACGAGCTGAACCACGTCCACCGGCTCCCTCGCCAACTGCACGCGTCCGGCCTCCAGCCGCACCCAATCCAGAAAGTCATTGACCATATGGCCCAGCCGGGTGGCTTCCCTGTGGATCACGGCGGCGAACTGCTTCTTGGACTCCTCGGGGACCTGACCGAGCGTCAGCAATCTGGTGTAGCCAATGATCGAGGTCATCGGCGTCCGCAGCTCGTGGACGATCTCGGAGACGAGGTCGCTCTGCTGAAACAGCCGCGCGTTCTCAATGGCCACAGCGGCTTGAGCAGCCAGCATGGTCAGCAGTTCCAGGTCATCGTCGGTGAACGTCCTCCCACCAACCTTGTTCAACACCTCGAGCGTGCCGATGATCTTGCCTCTCCGGATCAGAGGCACGGCCAAGATGGAGCGGGTCACAAACTGGGTCTCAGCGTCCACCCCATCATAGTGACGCTCATCTTGGCTGACATCGTTCACGACAGCCGGTTCACCCGTTGTAGCCACTGAGCCAGCGATGCTCCCCCGAATGGGAACTGGGATACGCAAGAGCTGCCCCCCACCTTCCCCATCCGCGCCTCCTCCAAGGGCGGACAGGAAAAAGAGCTCGCCTGTCCGGCTGTCGCGCAGAAAGATGGAAGCGGCCCCTGTCTCGGTCAGCTCAATGGCCACGTCCTGGATCATCTGGAGCTGAATATCGGGATCCAGCGTTGCATTGAGGAGGCGCGTGACCTCCAGGATGCGCATCAGATGCTGGATCTTTAGTTCGCGGGCGTGCTCGATGTGCGTCAGGGGCCCATCGTGTCCCTGGGTGGCTACCAAGGCCCGGGGTGAACTGTCCGTCATGTCACCTCTCCTACTCAAGAGCGCCCGCCTCTTGCCCCCCAACGGTCGTCAGGGGGACGTCACCGATTGTAGCATCTTTCACGTGCGATGGCAAGTTCCGGACCCTTCACTCCAGCCAGGCGTCAAACACCGCGGCGACGTTCTCTGCGCTCACTCCAATACCCCACTCGCACTGCGCGAACACCCCCCCACATCCATTGTCCAGCGCAGCGCGCACGCGGCGCACGGCGGCTCGCACCTCCTCTGGTGTGCCAAAGGGAAGAATGTGCTGGCGGTCGATCTCGCCCCAGAACGCGATCTGTCCCTTGAACTGGCGACCCAGCGCTTCGACGTCCATGCAGAAGAGCTGCGAGTTGACGGCGTCTACACCGATCTCGATCAGGTCGGGATAGATGTCCGCGATCTGACCATCGGAATGGAAAAAGGCGAACTTGCCTGCAGAGTGTATCAGATCGCAGTAGTCCTTGTACAGAGGCTTGAAGGTGGACTGCCACTGACTGTGTGAGATGAGCAGACTCTTCTGTGAGCCCCAATCGTCCATAAACGAAATGCCGTCCACATCTGTCTTGACCCACAGCTCAAGCTCGCGCATGTAGAACTCGTGCACCATGTCCCGCAGTCGACAGAGCTCCGCAGGCTGATACCCCAAGTCGAGGAAGAGCGCCTCACTCCCGCGCAGGAACTGCATCCGCTCGAAGGGGCGGATCGTGGTCCCTGCGAGCACAAAGCTTCCGCGCTGTCCTCGGAAGGTGGGGAAACCGACGCCCTCCCTGAACGAGCCAAAGGCCGAACCGTCCGGCCCGGCACGCTCCCGCGACGCGCTGCCGAAATCGGCCGTATCCAGGATCTCGTACGGAGGCTTGAACCGATCGAGGGCTGACCAGTCAGCGAGCGGTGGGCCCTTGACCTCTCCGACCACGCCTGCCTCAGCGACGTGCCACACGCATCCCCACGCATCGACGTAGGATCCGACAACGTACGGCGTGCCTCTTTCCCGCTCGCCGCGCCCGTACTGCACCTGAGGTCCGGCGATGTCCGATGGGAACCGCTCCAGCATCGCGTCCAGCTCATCCTGGCGAAACATGCCGATTGCGGGAAGCGTCCACAGGTCGCGGGGCGTGCGATCGGGGCCCTCAAAGCGCAGAGTGCGCACCACGCGCTCTCTACCATCCATGGCTCACCCCCTGTCCAGAAAGACCATCACCTGGCGCATGGGACAACTCGCCTGTCCAATCACCCGGTCTGCGCCACCGTAGTAGATCCACAGCTCGTCGCCCACCTGAAGGGTCGCACAACTGAACACCACGTGCGGCACGTCTCCTATGTGCTCCCAGGGCTCGCGTGGTTCGAGGACAAAGCCGGCAGGTCGAGCCAGAACCCGGGTCGGGTCCTCCAGATCGAGGAGGGCGACCCCCTGCCGGTAGAACCGGTCGTCGTCCACGCCGTGGTAGACAAGCAGCCACCCCTTCTCCGTCTTTAGCGGCGGTCCGCTGATCCCCACCTTCCACGACTCCCATCCCGGCCTGGGCCCAAACACGCGCTGGTGGTCCGTCCAGTGGATCAGGTCTTCTGAATAAGCGATCCAGATATCCGGCTCGCGGCGGTGGAACATGCAGTACCGTCCCCCGATCCGCTCCGGAAACAGCGCGTGATCCTTGTTGTCCTCGCCAGGCAGGGCTATTCCTACGGGCTCCCAGTGGATCAGGTTCGTGCTCCGGGCAATCGAGGCCCGTGTCCCACGTGTCGAGTAGCCCGTGTAGGTCATGTAGAAGGTGCCGTCGATCGATGTGATGCGCGGATCCTCCACTCCCCGGGTCTCAAACGGGGCACCGGGAGCCATCACCGGCTTGTCCAGACGCGCCCAGTCCAATCCATCTACGCTCACCGCGTAACCGATGGAGGACCGACGGTCCACGCCCTGAGCGCGATAGAACATGTGAAACAGGCCGTTGTGCTGTACCACGCCGGCATTGAACACATTCAGCGCTTCCCACGCGTTGAGGGGCTTGGGGCACAGCACAGGGTTGCCCGGATATCGCTCAAACTGCATGCCTGTCCTCCACAGAGACCTCTTCAACTTCCCGGCATAGGGTCACGCGCGTTTCACAGAGCGCACAGCTTTAGCCAGCTCACGGTGTAGGGCGGCAAGGAGAGCGAAAAGCCTTCCCCGCCCACCGAGATCTCCTCGCCAGAGATCAGATCCCGCAAGACGCTGAACGGTGCGCCCAGGTCCTCCAGGCGCAGATGCACGACCTGTGGCTCGCCAGAGACATTGTGCAGGCAGAGGGCCCGGCTCTTGCCCTGGCCCACATCACGAAGCAAGGCAAACACGCCCTCCCCCACATCGAGCACCTTCTGGCGACCAAGCGGATGAAAGGCCGCCTCGCTGGCCCGTGCGCGCAGCAGATCGCGGTAGGCAGCAAAGACCCGGCTGCGCACTGAACCCGGGTCAGCAAGCTCTCGCTCCAGGACGGCCCGCTCAAACTTCTGACGATTGATCGTGCGGTTGCGCCCGGTCTGCGCGACTCCTTTGTGCCAGCTTTGCGACCCGAGCAGGCTGTGGGCATAGATCCCCGGCACGCCAGCCAGGGCAAGCATGATCGCCTGGCTGACCACGAACCGCCTCACCGGCACATCCACGGACTCTGAGGACGCCGGATCCGAGAGGGCGTCAAAGTAGGATATGTTGAGCTCGTACACGCTTTGGCTGCCGTCGGGGTTGGCCTTGTAGGACACTCGGCCTCCGTGCCTAAGCGTGGCGTCGACCAACGCCTGGATCTCATCTCCAGTCAGCAGACCACGAGCCGGCATCACGCCCACGCCATCGTGGGAGGCGGTGAAATTGAAAAAGCAGGCTTTCTCTGTTGGCAGCTCGAGTCCCGCTGCCCATCGGGACAGCGCGCCGGCGCTGCCTGACAGGATGCTGTGCATCACCAGCGGAGGAAGAGGGAACTGGTAGACCAACTGAGCCTCATCGGTTATGCCCGTTCCTGGCAGCGGGTCGCCAAAGTAGCTGATGTTGTCCTCGTGTGGCACGTTGGTCTCTGTGATGAGCAGCACCTGGGGAGCAACCGCGTCCAGCACCGCGCGAAGCAGCTTGACCACGTGATGGGTCTGGGGCAGATGAATGCAGGGCGTGCCGATCTCTTTCCACAGGTAGGCAATAGCATCGAGGCGAATGATCTCAGCACCCCGCAGCACGTAAAAGAGCAAGAGATCTAGGACTTCCAGCAGGACCTGAGGATTGGCATAGTTGAGATCGACCTGGTCCTCACTGAACGTCGTCCACACGTGCACCACCCCGTGGGAGGTCCCAACAGGAGTCAGCAGAGGCAGTGCGCGCGGGCGGACGACTCTGGAGAGGTCCTCCCCCGGCTGTACGCCGATAAAGTAACCCGTGAAGGGCTCTTGGCCATGGAGAAAGCCCTGGAACCAGTCGCTGTGGCGAGAGATGTGGTTGATCACGGCATCGAACATCAAGCGGAACCGCTGACCCAGCTCATGAATATCCGTCCACGTTCCCAAGTGCGGGTCGACCTGACGATAGTCGATCACCGAGAAACCGTCGTCGGATGAATAGGGGAAAAACGGCAGCAGGTGTATGGCGCTGATGATGCCCCCCAGTTGAGCATCCGCAAATCGAGCCAGCGCCTGCAGGGGGGTGCAGCCTGGTTCGTCGATCTGATCGCCATAGGTGATGAGGACCGCGTCTCGCTCACTCAGGCGCTCCGCGGGCGAACCGGTCTCCTCTCGCGAGACGGGGCGCTGCGCCTGAAAGGCAGCGAGGAGTTCCCGGACTTGCGGCCAGGTGCTGTCGGCCTGCTGCACGCCATAGAGAAAAGCCAAATGGTCGTATATCCGGGCCTCAGGGGTCATCGCTCTGGTCTCCTCCGCGGGCAGGGAAAAGCTGCTGCCGGTCGTCACGCATCCGCCCTATCTCCTGGCGATCGACGGCACGCCCTGCCAGCGACCTGCATGCCTGCACACGAGGATGCCCGCCGCCTACGTGACACCGCCTGTCCCTGATTCTGTTGAGCACGAGCGACCACGTCAGACCCGCCGCGCGGTTCAGCCCTGCTCTTTCTCTTCCACGGCGCGACGCAGATCCTCTCCCACAAAGGGCAAACTGAAGAGAGGCGCAAAGGCACAGCGGTCGAAGGCGCCGGCCAAGAAAAGTGCTAGATCTCGATCTCTGTCCCTACTCCGGCAGCTCGTGCCAGCTCATAGACCCGGGCGGCGCTCGCAGCATCCTGTACGGCCAACCCTACCGACTTGAAGACCGTGATTTCCTCTGGCGATTCCCGCCCTACCTTTAGTCCTGCCACGATGTCACCCAGACTGGCGTAGATGTGATCTCGGGTGATTGCTCCTTCCTGGATGGGGAGGATCAGATCCCCCGCCTCCGCCAGGCACGCATCGGCATAGTCAGGGACCACCTTGGCCCGCCGGATGGTCTCGGTGTCCAGTTCTCGCGTGTTCGGAGTGTGAGAGCCGATCCCGTTGACGTGCGTGCCCGGTGCCAACCACGCACCCTCAAAGACTGGGGTGCTGCTCGAAGAGGCGGTGGCAATCACGTCGTTCTGGGCACAGGTCCGTGGATCATCCGTGGGCTCGACAGGGATGGACAGTCGCTCGGACATCTCCGCGGCATACTTGGCCCGGTGCTCTGGCGACACGTCATAGACAACCGCTCGCTCGATGGGCCGCACTTCGCACACAGCCATCAACTGCGTGCGAGCCTGCACCCCCGCACCAAAGATACCCACGCTTCGGGCGTCCTCTCGGGCCAGGTACTTGGTCGCGACGCCGGACGCCGCGCCGGTGCGCATCGCCGTAAGGAACCCGGCGTCCATGATCGCCATCAGCGCCCCGGTGCGCGGATCATTCAAGAGCAGAGTGCCAAGCGTCGTCGGCAGACCGTACTTTTGCGGGTTGTCGTGATAGACGGTGACCACTTTCAGGGCCAGCGATCCTCCGTCTGCAGACCCTCCAACGTAGGCCGGCATAGCCAGGTACACGCCGTGGTGCTCAACGACAGGAATCACAGGTCGCTGCGGCATAATCACCTTGCCCAGCGCCAACTGCCGGAACCCCTCCTCAACAGCGGCGATGGCGTCCTTCATGGTCAGCACAGCCTCAACATTCTTGCGGGTCAACAGCAGTGGCATTTCACTCTCCTCTCACTTGATAGCGCGATTCCATGCGGGTATTTTGCCACATATCGCCCGCAAGGTCAAGTCATCTGGTGCGTGCAAGTGCCCAGGCTACTCGGCCGCGCTCGGCACGGCCTGCGCGACAGCGGGGGCGCGGATCTGGAGCGCCCGTGCAAAGGGAATGGAGAGCAGGATCAGAACGGCTGCTCCGAGGAAAACACCCTCATACTCGATGACAGGCAGCAAGGCGCCGGCCAGAAAGGGCATGCCGACAGAGCTGATGTGGTCAAAGGTTACCCCAGCGGAGAGAGTTGGCGTCAGTTCCTCCGGTGGCGCGCTGCGGTACACGTACGTCGAGAGGCCCATGCCAAGCGGCGTAACCAGCTTCATCACCACCCAGAGCGCGATCAATATCCAGAGGTTGTGGACCGCGGCATAGCCCAGGCAGCCCAGGGCCAGGACCGCATAGGCCACAGGGGTAGTGACCCGCTCGCCCAGACGGTCGATCAGTGAGCCCATGTACGGCGCGGCAATCAGGGTCAGGATGCTGCTGGCCAGCGTGAGCGAGCTCACCTGCCACACCTTCAGGTCAAAGTCCTGGACCAGGACCAGAGTGACAAAGCTGCCCACGACCAACTTGCGCGCACCCGCGAAAAAGATCAGCACATAGTAAAGCCAGTAACGCCGCTTGACCAGGATCCGAGCCGGCTTGGCCTCGGTCAAGCCGATGTCCTTTGGCAGTCGAAAGATCAACAGGGCGGAGAGCACGATAACGGTCCCCCCCACCAGATAGTAAACGGTCAGAGACATCGTCTCAAAGAGCCTCGACACCAACGAGATCGCGCCCATCCCGGCGATGGCGGCCAGGGAACCCACAGAGGCAAGGGTACCCAGCACACGTCCTGCGTTCTCCTTGGTGCTCAGCGACATGCCAATTGCGCTGTTGAGCGGCGTCCACATGTGGAAGCCAAAGCTGGCCACGATGGCGGCAGCCAGAAGCGCTGAATAGGAGCCGACAAAGGCATAGAGCACAAAGCCAACGCCCATCAGGAGCAGAGAGAGCGCGCCCTGGCGCGAGATAGGCAAGCGCATGGTCAAAGCCGCGACAAAGATCAACCCCAATCCAGGCAGCTCGCGGATCCCCTCAAGCCACAGGACCTGCCCTCCGCTGAAGCCCAGCGTGTCGACGAAAAAGTTCATCCGTACCCCGCCGAGCAGCCCCTGGCCAAAGCGCATCAGAAACACGGCCGTGGCGAACAGGACCAGATTGCGGGACCAGATCGTGATATCGAATCTCTGCCGAATACGCCGCATCGTGCCTCCTCAGTTCCAGTGCGTAGGGTCCAGGGCGCCCGCTACTCCTGCAGAGGGCCACCCGTTCGTAAAGCTACCATCGAGACGGCGCGGTGGCGATGTCCGTGTCGGTGATCGCCCTCATCGCCCGATTCCATAGACAGCTTCCGCGTTTCTCCAGAAGAACTTTTCGTGGGCGGTCCCGCCCTTCTCGGACAGGTACGCCTTTACCATCCTGATGCCCGACGCGAAATCCCCAGCACGTTCGCAGACCGGCCAGTTGCTCCCATAGATCAGCCGGTCCTCCCCGAATGTCTTCCACAGAGCATCCAGGATGGGGCGGTAGTAGCCGACGTCATCGGGCGCCGGCTGCATCGTGCTCATTTCCATCAGAGCCGAGACCTTTACATAGAGCCGTGGATGCTCGGACATCCGCCGGTAGATCTCGAGCCATTCCGGGTCGAGCGCCTGTCCATCGATTGGCATGTGGGCGATGTGGTCGACGACGATGCGCAGCTCTGGAAGAGAGCTGGCCAATGCCAACACGCTGTCCACGGGCTTGTGGACTAGCACGTCCAGCGCCAGGCCCTTCGCGGACAGCCGCTCCATATCGGCCAGGAAGCTTTGCCTGCGCACGTTTCGCAAGTGCGCGGGTCCGCAGCGAATGCCCCGAAAGATCGGGTTCCCCGCATAGTGATCCAGCTCTGCGGCGAACTCGTCCCGACCGGGCTCGATATGCCCGACCAGCCCAACGATGAGCGGATCCCCTGCAGCCAGGTCCAATACCCACTGGTTATCCTCCAGCCAGGCGCTGGCCTCGACGACGACAGTGCCGCCCACACCTTCTGGCACAGCCAGGGCCTTGTAGTCGTCGGGCAGCACGGTGCGGTAGAGCAGCGTGTTCTCAGGAGGGGGCCAGGGCACACCCTGAGGCCGGGATGGGTCATAGAAATGGGTATGGGTGTCGATGATCATTTTGTCCCAGCCTCGCAGCTCATAGTAGTCGCCCGGCATCGTGACGATGCTCTTCTTCTCTATGGTCAGGGTTGTGCCCAAGTCGCAGGCGGACCTGGGGTCCACGCAGACGGGGTCACCGCTCCGCAACGCGCCTCTTCTCAAAGCACGTCCAGTCCCACTCGGCGCCCCAGCCAGGGGATGTGGGCGGTGTGACGTGTCCATCCTGGGGCACAGGGGGATTGAGCAGGCCCATGATCTCTGTGCCTACCTCATCGCGGGTGCCGCTGGGAAAGTACTCATAGTAGCTGGTGTTCTGGATGGCGCACACGAGGTGAGCGTGCACCAGGCCGAACAGCCCCCCAGGACCATTGAGCTCGATATTCGCCCCGTGCAGCTCTGCGAGATGGGCCAGCTTGAGGACAGAGGTCGTACCGTGCCGGGCGTTGGCGCGCAGATCGTCCACCGTCCCCGAGATGAGCCACTGCGCGGACAAATCCACATCGTGCATCAGCGACTCTGGCGCCAGGATGGGAATGTCCAGGGCCTCACAGAGCCGCTGCAGCTCTGCTTGACCGGCGTCGGGCAAGGGCTCCTCGAACCAGCCGAAGCGCAGGTCCTGTAGGGCCCGACCGACCCGCAAAGCCTCATCGTAGGTGTAGCCAGCGAGCGCGGCGTCGTGCAGGATGTCCACATCAGAGCCCACAGCTTCACGGACAGCCTGGAACAGGCCGATGTTTCGATCGGCAGTATCCCGAAAGTGATCCTTGACCGCCGGGAACCCGCTGCTGATGGCACGCTGAGCAGACTCGACAGCCGCGCTCTCGACACCCTCTCCTCTCCCGCCAGCGATGTTATAGTATGCCGGACAGCTCGAGCGCGCCCGACCGATGAGCGCGTAGACAGGCAGGCCCGCAACCTTGCCCGCGATGTCCCACAGGCAGTTGTCAAAGGCACCAAACCATCCTGGCTTGGCAAACATCGTGCGCGTTGCAGCGCGGAGCTTGCCGTAGAGTCGCTCGCGGTCGAAGGGGTCCTCGCCCACCGCCAGGACCCGCAGTTGCTCGAGATCCCGCAGACGCATCGTGGCATAGCGCGCGTCTCCAACAGTGCAGATGCCTTCCACGCCCTCATCAGTCCGCACGTGCAGGACCTGGACCTCTCCCTTTGCCGTTGAGTGGGGCTGCTGGCACCAGCGCCGCCTACCGCCGCTGACTTGCTCGATGAGTTGGAAGTGGCCTATGACCCCCTCGGCCTCAAAGACCGAGAGTCGGATAGAGTCTATCTTCACACCAGTTCACCTCACCCCACCGCAGAGCTCTGCGACCAGCGGGCATTGTACTCGATCCGTCCCCTGGACGCAAACGGGCAGGTCCGGCCCGCGTTGGCCGACGGAGGGACTCAAAGCAGCCTGCCGGTCAAGCCCGGCAGGCTGCGCCTCCCTGGAGGAATGCTGGTTGTCTCTGCGCCGAATCCATGTTGTCATGGCAGCACAGTCGAAGAGGCCCGGCGTTCCCCCCGGTGAGCGTGCCCCTTCCACCGAACGCTCCAGGTCGCATGCGCGACTCCCGAACGGGCAGCACGATGGCGAAGGGCAGCATACCTAATCGCATACCCGGTTGCAGGCTTCCTTGGTAGTCTGCGCGTCTGCCTGCCATCCTACCGGTCCTGTTGTGTCTCGCTGCAGCCGCGTGCTCCCCCACGCCACGGTCTACCTGTGAGGTCCTCCCCATGCCCACGGGGGAAAAGTGCCTCCCTGTGACCGTGGAAGCGCCGCCTGCCACACCGGTCTCTCCTGGGCAGTCGCTGTCCGTTCGCTTTTCAGGAGGATATGTCTTGGCCAACCACCACACCGGCTGTTACGACGGGGAGGATCGGGCTCAGGGAGGAGGATACGTTCACCGAGACAGGCTTGCGTGGTCGCAGTACACGCAGACGACCCGCATTACCCATCAAGCTGGTTCACGGGCAGGTACGAGGTAGAGGTCGTGGCCACCGGCACAGCGACGCCCTGAGCGCGATGCCGCTGCCGGGCTAGTCGACCACGGCGTCCAGACCATACGTGCGCGCCAGGGCGACCATCCCCGCCAGGGAGTCTGCGTCTTGAGGCTCGGCCTGGATCTCGTAGGGTAGGCACAGCCACTCGTACTTGGCCCCGGCTGACGGATTGTAGGGCAACAGCGCGACCCGCTTGAGCCCGGCGCGGTGCATAAAGGCGAAAATGTCGCGCAGGTTGCCTTCTGTGGCGGTGACGCCGGGGATGAGCGGCACGCGAATTTGAACCTGGCGTCCATCCGGCTGGACCTGGGCCAACCGCGCGGCGTTGTCCAGGATCAACCGGTTTGTCGCCCCCGTCCATCGACGGTGTGCCTCCTCGTCGACCAGCTTTAGGTCGTACAGCACGAGGTCGGCACGCTCGACCAGCCGCTCCAGGTGCGACCAGCTTGCTGCCCCACACGTCTCAATGGCCGTGTGGATCCCCTGGGACCGACACCCATCAAGAACCGCGGCAGCAAAGTCTGCCTGTGCCGTCACCTCGCCTCCGGTCAGTGTGACGCCGCCTCCCGAAGAGTCAAAGAACGGCCTCAAGCGTACCGCCTTGCCCACGATGTCCGACGCGTGAACCCAGTAGCCCTTGATCGCCAACGCCCGATTGGGGCAGTGCTCCACGCACGCGCCACAGACGACACACCTACCCCGGTCAAGCGCGTGTCCGCTCTCATCCACCTGGTGCACGGACTGGGGGCAGACACTCACGCATGCGCCGCACAGAGCGCACCGGTCGCGCAAGTAGATCAGCTCTGCATCTGCGCCCTGGGACTCGGGGCTGTGGCACCATCTGCAGGCCAGCGGGCACCCCTTCAGGTACACGGCGAGGCGAATCCCTGGCCCATCGTGAACGGCAAACGTATCGAGGTCAAACAGCAGCCCCCTGGGATCTCGGTCCTGTGCACTCATACGCGCCCCTCCTGGCGATGGGTGTGATTGATCACGCTGGCGACGAGTGAGCCTCTCCATATCTCACAGCAAGGTGTCTCGGCAAAGTGTGAGCGGCGACCCTCCCGGCCTACGCTTCCTGCGCTGCCCTCCACGCCTCATACTCGATCCTTCCCTCATCGCTGAGTGGATAGTACTGGCGCAGGTCTCCACCCTCTTCAAGCCTCATCCGGGTAAAGTCTTCCCACTCGTGATGCTCACTGGCCTTTCGCAGCAGCTCTGGTGCGAGCTTGATGGGGACGACCACAGCTCCGTCGTCGTCGGCAATGATGAGGTCGCCCGGCATCACCAGAACGTTGCTGCAGGCGACCGGCACATTGACGGCAAAGGGAAAGATGTGGGTCTGACGATGGTAGTTGGGCGTCACCCCTCTCAGCCACAGGCCCAGCCCCAGTCCCTTCACATGGGCAGAGTCGCGGATGCACCCGTCGATGACTACGCCGATCCCGCCGCGGCCTTTGAAGTAGGTGAGCATCATCTCACCAAAGACCCCGCTGCCCATATCGCCTCGGGCATCGACGACCACGATGTCTCCCGGCTGCGTGTGATAGAGCACGTGGCGGTGAAGCTGCCTCTCAGGGCTAATATACTCCCCTCCGCCGTGCAGGTCTTCGCGCTTGGGCATGAACTGCAAGGTCAGGGCTGGACCCACAACCGTCTTCCCGGGGGTCCAGCAGACAGGGCCGTGGATGTGAGGATCCCGGATTCCAAGCCGGGAGAGCTCACCACTGGCCGTGGCGCTCCCAATGTGGGCCAGGCCCTCGATCAGGTCCCTCGATGGACGTTCGATGTCCGGCGTCGCGATCATGTCTCATCCTTCCTCAATGGTTTGCAGCGATCGTGAGCAGATCTCCATAATCCGTCCCAGCGCCGGCCCCGTCGCACGGCCTCACCGGAGACTTGGCCCGCTGGCGCGCGCTCACTTGCCGGCCAGCCTGCTTGCCACCAGCGCGGCCTCTGTCTCCGATGCCGGCCTGTTCGACAGCGCTGCCGCGATGGCAGCCAGACGCTGGCACTCGTCAACAGCCAGATCGACGTCTAGCGCGCGAGGCTCGGGTCCCACCAGCCCGGAAAAGTTGCCGCCATAGATCCTGGACAGCACCTCATCGGACAGGGACATCCCCCGGATGACCCCGTCCTCAGGGGGACCCAGCAAAAAGTCGGCCTCCCTGGGAACGCGAAAGACGTCGTCGCTCTCCAGCCAGCGGTACACAAGCCCGGCTCGGACACGGCCTTCTTGCACCGTCTGTCCGCTGGACAGGTCCGTGCCGAACACGATCCGATCCGCGTACTCGACAAAGAACCCTCTGCTGGCATCCGGGTTGCGGGAGAGATTATAGAGCATTTCGACGCCAGGGGCAAGGTCAAAGCGCACCGTGGGATGGTCATCCAGGAAACGGGACGCTCGGGGCAGGTCAGCCGAGAGAAAGTAGAAATGCGCAAAGATGATCTTGAGCCCGGGATGCCGGGCCAGCACTTGATCCACCTCGGCATACAACTGCTCCTTCTGGACATCGTCCGGGCCGTACCCCCAGTTCCTCTCCCTTGCCCAGCCGGGAAGCCGTGCCGGATCCCAGAACTCTTCCGGGTCGTTGACATGCCAGACGATGGGCGTCCCCAGCTCCTCTACCCGCGCCCAGTACTCGGCATAGTAGGGGTCTGTGACTGGAACATCGAGCCGCTGCCTGGAAGTGGGCTTGCCCTCGATCATCTTGATCCCGTCACATCCCATGCGCGCAAAGCTCTCCACCTGCTCGACCAGGCCAGGCACCGCCAGGCGCTTTCCGGCGAGCCTCCCCGCGTGGTTCAGGCCGGCAAAGACGTAGAACGTCTTGGGGTATCGCGCCTTCATATACAGTGCCTGAGGCAGTCCGGCCCCTGCCTGCGGGTCCTGGATGGCGACCAGGGCCATCTTTTCGATGCCTGCTGCCTCCAAGATGGCGAGCATCGATGCCTCATCAGCCGTTGCTCGCATGTGCACGTGACCATCCACAATTCCGTTCGCTCGCGAATCCCATTCACCCATGGCCTCTCTCCTCTCTCAAGCGACGTGGAGGGCCCACCAGGCCTCCCCACCACCCCGATGAACAAGCTGAGCCACCAGCCCTGTCCACCCGGTCTGGTGGCTGGCCCCCAGCCCTGACCCGTGATCCCCATCAAAGTACTCGTAAAAGAGTACCAGGTCACGCCAGTGCGGGTCCTGCTGATAGGCCTTCGTGCCGCCGTGGGCAGGCCGTCTGCCCTCCCTATCTGGAAGAAAGATCCGCACCAGTCGCCGCGACAGCTCCTCAGCTACCTCGGCCAACGTTACCCATTTGCCCGAACCGGTGGGACATTCGACCCGAAGTGAGTCGCCGTAGTAGTGGTGGAACTTGAGCAGGGACTCGATAATCAGGTAGTTGATCGGAAACCAGATCGGCCCGCGCCAATTTGAGTTTCCACCAAACATCAGGCTCTGCGACTCCGCGGGCTGGTAGTTGACGGTGAAGGTCTCCTCGCCAAAAGTGACGGTGTAGGGCTGCGCCTGGTGCACCTTTGACAACGATCGGATCCCATACTCTGACAGAAACTCGTTCTCATCCAACATGTAGCGCAGGATGCTTACCAGCCGTTCTCGGGTCAGGATAGCAGTGAGGATCCGCTGGCCTGCGCCAGGCACGTCAACGCTGGCCATATTGCCGCTGAGGTGAGAGCGATTCTTGGTGAACCAGCGCATTCGTCGGGCAAAGTCACGCTGCTCTCTCAGCACGTCTGGCTCAATGGTCTCCACCGCTAGAATGGGCATCAAGCCGACCAGCGAACGCACCTTGAGGGGAATGATGCTGTGATCCGGCATATGCAGCGCATCGTAAAAGAACCCGTCCTGCTCGTCCCACAAGCTGTATCCTTCGCCACCACGGTCGGTCATTGCGTGAGCGATGCTCAGAAAGTGCTCGTAGAACTTTGTGCCGAGGTCCTCATAGACCGGATCCTCTCTGGCCAGCTCCAGGGCTATCTTCATCATCCCCAGGCAGTAGAAGCCCATCCACGCCGTGCCATCCGACTGATCGATGTGACCGCCGATCGGCAAGGCCTGGCTGCGGTCAAAGACACTGATGTTGTCCAATCCCAGGAATCCGCCCTGGAAGATGTTGTTGCCTTCGAGGTCCTTGCGGTTGACCCACCAGGTGAAGTTCAACAGCAGCTTGTGGTAGATGCCCTTGAGAAAAGCCGCGTCGGGCTTCCCCTGCCGCTGGGCGTCGATCTGGTAGACACGCCAGGCCGCCCAGGCATGCACGGGCGGGTTCACATCCCCAAAGGCCCACTCATAGGCCGGCAACTGGCCGTTGGGGTGCATATACCATTCGCGGGTCATCAATTCCAGTTGACGCTTGCTAAAGCCCGCGTCGACCAGTGCCAGCGGGATGCAGTGGAACGCCAGGTCCCAGCAAGCATACCAGGGGTATTCCCACTTGTCCGGCATGGAAAGGATATCAAAGTTGTTGAGATGCATCCAGTCCCGGTTGCGGCCACGCCTACGGGTCCCGGGCGGCGCCGGACCTGCAGGGTCACCCAGCAGCCATTGCTCGACGTCATAGTAGTACAACTGCTTTGACCACAGCATCCCAGCGAGCGCTTGGCGCTGAACGTGCTTCACATCGTCGCCAAGCTCCGGTCCCTGCACCGCTTCGTAGAACTCGTCCGCTTCGGCCAGCCGCTGCTCGAACACACGAGCACAGTCCTCAAGCGGCGCAGCGTGGGCAACGTCGGAAAGGCGCAGGCGAATGACACGCGTTGCACCTGCCTCTATTGCGCCACTATAGAGAGCCGCGGCCTTGGTGCCTTCCTGATCTGGGTTGACGGCGCTCCTCTCGTCGTGGATGATGTAGCGATGGAACCCGTCCTTCACATAGGGGATGGCATTGCGCGCTCCATACAGCCGCGCAACGTTGGTCTCGTTTTCCGTAAACAGCAGGCGTTGCGCGCCCTCGGCGTACAGATAGTACGTCCCCATCCTGGGGTGCTGAGCTTCGGCGACCAGGACGTCGCCTCGATTGGGCACCTCCCTGACCAAAGGCTTTCTTGGCACGCCCCCCATCGGGCCATCCTCGTATCCCCAGCTCCACGTGTTGCGATACCACAGCGTCGGCAGGACGCAGCACTCGGCACTTTGCCTCCCACGATTAGTCACGCTGATCCGGATAAAGATGTCGTTCTGGTCGGCCTTGGCGTACTCGGCGAGGACGTCAAAGTAGCGATCCCCCTCAAAGACATCTGTGTCGAGCAGCTCGTATTCTGCATCGGCGGTCCCGCGCCGGGCGTTCTCCTGGACCAGCTCGCGGTATGGGAATTCCGCCTGCGGATACTTGTAGAGCATCTTCATATAGCTGTGCGTGGGCGTGCTGTCGAGGTAGTAGTAGCACTCTTTGACATCCTCGCCGTGGTTGCCTTCGGGGCCTGTCAGGCCAAAGAGGCGCTCCTTGAGAATCGGGTCACGTCCATTCCAGAGGGCGAGCGCGCAGCAGAGGTACTGGCGGCGATCGGAGATGCCAGCCAATCCATCCTCATTCCACCGGTACGCCCGCAGTCGGGCGTGATCGTGAGGGAAGTAGCTCCAGGCCCCTCCGTACTCGCTATAGTCCTCCCGAACTGTGCCCCAGGCACGTTCACTGAGGTAAGGCCCCCACTGTTTCCAGTTCGAACGGCGCTTGCGGTATTCGGTAAGGCGTCTGTGTTCAGCCGTCTGTTGCACGACTATGGTCTCCTTGCGCAGCACCGCTGCCACCGGGCACCTTGGAGAATGGATATGTTTTCCCGACGCCGCGGTGGTGGGTGCGCTTGCAGTTTGAGACACGCTGGGCTATAATCCGCACCATTGTAGCACATCGACGCGTTCGCCGCAAGCAGTTGGGCCCGCTTTGAGTAGAGCCTGTGAGGAGAAGCGATGAGTGATGCCCAGTCGACATCCTGGATATGCACGGTCTGCGGGTACATCCACTATGGACCGGAACCGCCAGACTGCTGCCCCGTCTGTGGGTCAACCAAAGACTACTTTGAGCTTCATGCCCAGGTCTCCCCAAGTCAGGAGCCGGCCTCCCCCACCAGGTGGCGGTGCCTCAACTGCGGGTACGTTCACTTTGGGGCCAGTCCCCCGGCCAGGTGCCCGGTGTGCGGCGCAGCGGCGGATCGCTTTGAGCCCCTGGCAATCAAAGCCAGCGCGGGCACACAGCCGGGGCTCCGAGGGAAGGTCGTGGTCGTGGGCGCCGGGATCGCTGGGGTTTCCGCGGCCGAAGCCGTGCGGCAAGCCTCGTCCGAAGCAGAGATCATCCTGCTCTCCAAGGAGCCTTGCCTGCCCTACTACCGCCTGAACCTGACGCGCTACCTGGCGGGAGAAGTCGGCCCGGATCAGTTGGACCTTCATCCGGCGAGCTGGTATGAGGCGCATGGCATCCAGTCCACTCACGATGTCGAGGTCCGAGCGATCGACCTAGAGGATAGAACGCTCACACTGCGCGATGGCGTGGAACACAGCTACGACAAGTTGATCCTGAGCGCCGGTGCGCACCCCTTTGTCCCTCCCTTTCCGGGAGCGAACAGAGAGAACGTGACCGTTCTCAGAACTCGCGCACACGCAGACGCCATCCTCGCCACCTGCCAGCCCGGCCTGAGATGTGTGTGCATCGGTGGCGGGCTGCTGGGCCTGGAGACCGCCGGAGCGCTTGCCCAGCGTGGGGTGAAAGTGACCATTCTGGAGGGACACGGGTGGCTGCTCCCCCGCCAACTGAACCAGAAGGCCGGCGAGCTCCTGGAGGGCTATGTGACCTCGTTGGGCATCTCCATACGAAGGCAGGCCCGAGCGCAGGAGCTCTTGGGCGACGAACGCGTGCGCGGTGCTCTCCTCCAAGACGACTCGACGATACCCGCAGACCTGGTTGTCATCGCCACTGGGGTCCGCTCGAACAGCTATCTGGCTCGCATTGCCGGTCTGGACGTGAACCGCGGGGTCATTGTCGACAACACGCTGAGAACCTCCCACCCGGACGTATTCGCCGCCGGAGACGTGGCCGAGCACCGAGGGGTGAGCTACGGAACCTGGGCGCCATCGCAGTTTCAGGGGACGATAGCGGGAATGAACGCTGCTGGCCTGCGAGCAGACTTTGCCGGTATACCCCGCTCCAACATGCTCAAGGTCCTCGGAGTGGATCTGTTCAGTATCGGGCAGATCCACCCGGGAGATGCAAGCTATGAGGTGATCGAGGAGCAGATCGACGGCCAGTACTTTTACTTTGTGTTCCGAGATAGCTACATGGTTAGCGCGATCCTTCTTGGGGACACGACCCTGTCCGCCGCGGTGAAGCAGATGGTGGAAAAGCGCCACGACTGTTCCGGGATCCTCCAGAGGAGACCCCGGGTCGCACAGATCCTTGAGTTTGTGGCTGAGGGACAGTGAAAAGCCTGTCTATGCTAGACGTTCACGTGCTCTACACAGAAGGCTGTGCAAACACAGATCGGACCGTACAGCAGGTCCAGGATGTCGCGCGCGGTCTGGGCATCGCTGTCCGGGTGCACCGCGTGCTGGTCACCCGCCAGGACCAAGCGAACGAGCTTCGATTCCTGGGGAGCCCAACGGTCCAGATCAACGGCCAGGACATCGACCCGGCCGCTCGTTCAGCCAGCGGTTTCGGCTTCACGTGAAGGCGCTATGGGGCATCGGGCATGCCCTCGATTGAGCTTGTGCAGGCCGCTTTGCAGGAGGCCCTCGAACACAGCACGTAGGCCAACCGCCAGTGTCTACCCGCAGCGCAGATCGACAGACCGCCCGGCCCAACACCCCCAGGGCGATTCAGCCTGCATCAGTGGCGTGGACATGATCCCGTAGGCATCCGCTTCCGGCCCCATCGCATCAAGCTTGATGACCTCGACCTGGCCGGGAAACTCCCCAGCAGCCGTTCGCGCTTCTCGCTCCGCCCGCTTGCAGTTGGCACAGGGTGGTGTGGTGCCAAAGACCTTGATCTGCAGCATCTCGTCCCCCCTGTTACGACGCAGCCTGGATCCAAGCTGCGATCTCGTCTTTGCGCGGTACGCGCCCGGAAACCTTAACCTCTTCATCGATGACCAGTGCTGGTGTGCTCATAATGTCGTAGGCCATGATCTGGTTCAGGTCCTCGACCTTGGCAAAGGTTGCTTCAACGCCCAGTTCAGCCACGACCTCACGCGCCAGTTTCTCCAGTCGATGGCAGTTGGGACAACCACCACCCAGAATCTTGATCTCCACGTCTGTGTCTCCTTCTGATATCAGAGTACTCGACTAATTGCCTCTTGCTGCTGCTGTCTCACGCTGCTTGCCCTGGCTGCCCAGGAACAGGCCCAGGACGGCGATCGCAGCGATGCCCGCCGCCGTGCCACCGATGATCGCCCAGGCGTTGGTCCCGTTCACCCACGCGCCAAAGAGCAGGCCCGACAGGGTGCTGAACACGGTGACCAGCACCACGTAGGCCGCCGTCTTGCCCTTGCCGATCACCGAGTTGGTGATCAGGATCGACTGCAGGCTCAACTCCGGGTCAGCGAGCAGGTAAGCCAGCAGCGGCCCACGGTGCATGCCCAGCGAGAGAAAGGTCTGGGCGATGGGCACCTCGACCAGCGTCGGAAAGTACATGAACACGCCAAAGAGCACGCCGACCAGGTTGGCCCACCAGGTGTTGCGCCCGGCGATGGCCCGGATCCACGTGCCAGGAACGATCGCTCGCGCCATCCCGGCCAGGAACACCCCCACGATCAGCAGGGGGATGATCTGCTTGACGAAACGCCACGTCTCCCACAGCCATTCCTGCACCTCGTGCGCCTCAAAGGCTTTGGTCGCCGTCCACCACACTGCGGCGATCAGCGCCAGTTCGGCGATCAGCTTGCCGGTGATGCCCACACTCAATCCGTCACCCGCAGCCACGACCCTGAACGAGGCCACCAGCAGCGTCAACGTGACCAGCGCCAGGGCGACGTAGGTCCAGGTATTAAAGCCTTCGTCCACGGTGTTCAGCCCGAACCAGGCGGTCACACCGATCGCAATCAGCAGGCCGATCAACAGCACGCCGTGCACGCTCACCCCCTCGATGCCCAGAGCGGGATCCGGCGGTACCACGCCATCCAGCCAGGTCTGGAAAGAACTGGCCCACGCACCGGGTAGGCTGAACGTGGCAAAGGTGTTCGTCAGCAGGCCGATCTGCAGCGTGCCAGCGATCAACACGCCGAGCAGCAGCAAGAAAAAGACCCACGTGTGCGCAGGCACTTTGGCCCCCTGCGCAAAGGCCCGCGATCCGTTGGTCTCGCTGTTATGGGCCTCGTCGTCCTTACGAAAGAGGATCGCCATCAGCCAGCCGATGCCGATGCCAAAGACGATCGAGAGCACGATCCGCGCCAGGGCGATATCCATCCCGATCTGCACCCCGGTGAACGAGATCGCCAGGATGTTGATCGCCGGTCCGACAAAGAGAAAGGTGATCGCCGGTCCGAGCCCCGCCCCCTTGCGGTGGATGCTGGCAAAGAGGGGCATGATCGTGCACGAGCACACCGCGAGGACGAACCCACCCAGCGCCGATGCCGGATACGAGATCCACTTGGGCGCGTCGCGGCCCAAGTACTTTGTGATCGCTTCCTTGGGGATCAGGGCCGACAGCGCGCCGGCGATAAAGAACGCCGGCAGCAGGCAGAGCAGCACGTGCGCAGCCAGGTAGGCGGCCAGTGCGCCCATTCCGGTCTGCAGCAGGTAGATGATGTGGAGCAGAACGTTCAACACAATCCTCCTCACAAGTATGACTTGTGGCATATATATCTCAAGATGAATGTGTACTGCCCAAGAAGAAACCTTGCATCTGCAAGGCACCCATCCACGGACGGACTATGTGGTCGACTTGACAGCGCAGCGTGGGCAGGGACAGCGAGCATCGACAGGACGCCCCACGTCGATCGGTCCCAATGCGACGTCGATCAAGTAACTGGCCAAGGGATCGACCAGCCGGTAAAAGATGTTTACCCCTTCGCGGTCGGTATCGACCACGCCCGCATCTTTGAGGATGCGCAATTGCTGCGACACATATGCCTGCGGCTTCCTGAGCTTGTGCTGCAGGTGACAGACACAGGCGTCTCCATAGCGCAGCTCATCCAGGATACGCAACCGGTTCTCCAGCGAGAGCAGGTGGAACAGCTCTACGCGCTCAGCATACTCAGGCATAACATACCTCAGGCACTATATATCTGCTAGCGCATATATTGTATCACAGGACAGACCGCTTGTCAATTCACCCTCATCAGAAGCGCGTCGGCACCTGGAGCAGGGCCAATGCCGGGCAGCCGGTCCCGTGTCCAGCTCAGTCCACGACCAGCGCGCGTGCCTCGACGAGTTCGGGATGAGAGGGCATCAACTCGCCCCGTCGGTCGGGGGTAGTCTCCACGTGGATCAAGAGCTGAAAGTACTCAGACCCTGCGGTCTGGTGCACCGCCTTCTCGAGCAGGTCACGGGGAGGCTCTCGCAAGATCAGATCCACTGCCCGGCTCCCCGCGCCGTGCAGGCCGGAGAGCACCAGCACCCGCGGTTTGCTTCCCTTTTCGATCGGGAGGGCGGTCACCAGCAGATAGTCGTCGAGGTAGCGTGCCTCCGTCGGGTGTATGAGAGACTCGTAGGGGCTGGCACGACCTCTCTCGTATATCGCGTGCGCAAAGGACTTGCGCAACCCTCGAAAGTCGGTGATCGTGGTAAAGGGAGCATTCTCTGGCGTAACCAGGTTCCAGTGCAGCTCGGTGCGCCACCCATCGTGGGCGATGAGGAACGCAGGATCCCTCCGCCGCGTCCCACCCAAGAGTGCCCTGGTCGACGAGTTGGCCACCTGGCTGCCGATGATCACCACGTCGTCACCTGGCTGCACCTGGGGAAAACCCCGCACGGGGCAAAAGCACGTATCCCCAAAGAAGCGACTGGCATAGGTTTGGGCCGCGTCCATTTCCAGTTCATAGAAGCACTGCCACGAACGTAGCCGGGTACCCGGATGATCATCGGCTGGCAGCACCGATGTGTAGTTGTTGTGTCTCCCGACGAAAAACAAGCGCTCTAGGAGCTCCCGTTCGCGTCCTCCGATTTCCCCGCAGCGTTGCCTTACGCTCTCCGCCCACACGCTGGGCAGGATAGCCTCGATCGCGCGGCCCGATACGTAGGTCTTGTGCGTGTCCAGAGAGGCGCGCAAAAAGACCTTCCTCGACACCTTATCGCAGATATCGGACGAAAGTTCCGAATCCCCTTGGGCCCTTTCGGGCGATTGCTCATCTTGCCTGGTCATATCCGGTTCCCTCACGATCTCGCGCAAGCCTGTGGGCAACTGCGACCCGCAAAGCGCGCCACCGGGCATTGTACTCGATTCCCCCCCTACGTGCAAGTGGACAGACGCACCCATATCCCTGGGTTGCTTGGCTCCCTGATCCGTGCTATGATAGCGGCAGCAGTGCATTTCGAGGCCACGACGGAGGAAGGGCTTGACGCTGATGGCATCCGATCAAGGCTGTACCCGGTGCCGTGCGTGCGAGGCGGTGTACGCGAGCACGGAGGGGACGTGTCCCACGTGCGGCGTGAGAGTGACAGATTCCACTCACGGTGGACCTCGGTCTGGCAACGACGAGGGATACCACGAGCTGCTGACCGCCTTGCTGTCCGCGGGCGAGCTCGAACGGCAGCAGATCCTCGCGTACTATCCGGTGACCAGGAATGCCGAGTTTCTCGCCTATCTTGCAGCGCAGCGTGACGCGGTCCGGTCCGCGCTGGTGGCATCCGGGCAGGGGGCCCTGGCGCCACTTGTGGTAGAGCGGCTCAATGTGGTCGAGCGGAGCATCCTCGAAAGCGCCGAGCACTCTCAGGGTACGACTCAGTGGGCGGAAGACACGGTGGACTGGGGGACGGGTGTGGACAGCACATTTCAGGCCGGGCCTCGCCATCCCGAGGTGGACACCTATGACGCGTCGACCCAGTTCGAAGAGGATTCCGCCGGGTGGCCCGGTGGAGCATACGACAACCCTGATTCAGGCTACTACGAGCCCTACACCTACGACGACTAGGTCCCTCGCTCGGTAGTGCTATTGGTCGCTCAAGAGCACCGGCCCACGCCCGACTCGGCTTGACGCAGGACCGCGTCTAGCCTCGCCGACACCGGCTCGTCGAGCGGCAGCGGGCGGTGGTGCTTCAGGATCTCCTGGACCCGGGCGCTGGCCCGGTCGCCGAGGGTAAGCCGCCCACCGGCCTCCCAGCCCGCACGATTGCGTCGGTCAAGAAGACTGGGATACCAGTTCTCGCGAAAGTGGTGCAGGGTGTGCATCTCCCCCAAAAAGTGACCACCTGGACCGACCCGATCGATCACGTCCAGCGCCAGGGCCTCCTCGCTGACCTCCACTCCGCCCATGAACCGCTCGACCGAGCCAATGACTTCGTCCATGCTGACCAGCATCTCGTAGGAGGCGGTCAGTCCCGACTCGACGTAGCCCACGTCGTGGATCAGGTTTCCCCCGCTCTGAGCGGCGAGCAGCACCCACAGCGCGCCCTCGGCCGCGGCTTGCTGGTCAAAGGTCTTGGCATCGGTGACCCCGGCAAAG
The DNA here is from genome assembly GCA_016783145.1 of Anaerolineae bacterium. Classification (GTDB taxonomy): domain Bacteria; phylum Chloroflexota; class Anaerolineae; order JAFGEY01; family JAFGEY01; genus BS750m-G44. Next base: position 14,176 of record JADHXD010000032.1, on the reverse strand, counting down.
CCAAAGATGGGCAGGCCGTAGTAGTGGCCCATCTCGCTCAGCGCACACCAGTCGAGCATAAACTCGGGCGCGCCATAGGAGGCCAACAAGCTCGACATGTCCATCGTCATCATGCCACTGCCGGCGGCGACCACGGGCGTGCCCTCGCGGATCAGTTGGCAGATCGTGAGCCCGCTGAGCAGCTCGGCATTGGCTTGAGCGATGGCACCCGCCCGGGTCACCGGCGACGAGGCACCGGTGACGAGACCCGGGGTGTACACCACCGGCAGACCCTTGCCGCAGATGTAGAGCAGCTTTTCGCAGCTCTCCGTGCCGTGGGTCAACGGGGCGATCGGCTCGGCATACAGGGCGCAGAACGGGTTGCGCTGCAGGGCGCCCGCCCCACCGGCCACCGCTTCGGCCATCTCGACGATGGCCCGCAGGTTCCGGAGGTTCCAGGCCGTGTAGACGATCGGCTTGGCCGTGTTGGCGACCATGGCGCGAAAGTGGTACAGGTCCGAGATCGACGCCGGGACATCGGAGGCGATGCCCATGCACATGAGGAAGCTGATATGGGGCAGAGCGTCCACCAGGCGCGCGACGTCGGCCACATCCTGGAGCACGGCCTGCCGCCGCTGACCGCTGTAGGCGTCGATCACGTAGGGCGTGTCCGATCCGGTGCCATAGTAGCTTCTGTAGCCCTCCAGGAACATGGCCGCATCCCCATCGCGGTCGCACAGTACCACCCGCTTGGGCGCGACGCGGACCGCCCAGTCGACGAGGTGAGGCGGGATGCGAACACGCTCGCCGTCGAGCCAACAGCCGGCGGCGGACAAGAGCGCTCGCACCTCGGGCACGAGCACCCGCACCCCGGTCCGGCGCAGGATCTCGAGCGTGGCCCCGTGGATGCGGGCCTTCTGGTCATCGCTGAGCACCCGCAGGCCAGGCGTGACTCGAGCGACATAGTTGCCATCGATCATTTGCATGCCCCCTCACCCGGGTTACCCGATCTCGGCCCTCCGGGCACTCAGCCCCTGTCGCCCACTCCAGGTCCAGCAGACTGCCACGGTGGGTCGCGCGCCAACCTGGTCGCGTGTGGTTACAGGTATCGGGCAAACCAGGCCAGCATATCCACCCAAGCCTGGGTGGCCTGCTCCTCGACGTAGCGTCCGCCCGTATCGTTGTGAAAGGCGTGGTTTGCGCCGGGATAGACGTTGATCTGGTGCGTGACGCCGCTCGCGATCAGCGCCTGCTCCAGCGGTTCGATGCCCGCGTTGATCCGCGTGTCCAGCTCGCCGTAGACGCCCAGGACAGCCGCCCGGATGTCCGCCACCCGCGCCAGGTCGGGCGCCCGACCGTAAAAGGGCACCGCCGCCTTCAGATCGGGCAGTCGCGTGGCTGTCTCCCAGGTGACCCCGCCACCAAAGCAGTAGCCGTTCATCCCGATCCGCTCGCCATCGACGTCGTCGAGCCCTTGCAGGTACTGGTAGCCAGCGATGAAATCGGCCACGTGTCGTTCAGGGCCGGCCTGACCCAGCAGCCCGGGCACCTCGTCGGAGCCGTGGGAGGCCGTGCCCCCCTCGCGCGACAGCAGATCGATGGCCAAAGCCACATAGCCAGCCACCGCGAACCGACGGGCGACATCCTCGATGTGCGCGTTCAGACCACGGTTTTCGTGGCAGACCAGGACGGCGGCATGGACCCCATCCCCCGCCGGACGGGCCAGGTAGGCCGCGATCTCGTCCCCCTGACTGGTAAAGGTGACCCTGCTCGTCTCCACGGCGGGATGACCTTCCGGCACTGAAAAGGGGCTCGTGGCCCCCGGCACCGGCACCAGGGCCGCGTCGGCGCCAGCGGTCGCCTCGCTCGTAGGCGGGCTCACCACTGGTGTCTCGCCTGGCTCTGGGGTGGGCATCGGTTCGTCCGGGGCCGGCAGCTCCTCGGCGGTGCAGCCCATGGCGCTCATCACCGCTATGGCTGCCGCCACGCTGCCCATGATGAAGACGATCCGCCGCATAAAGCTGCGCCGGCTCAGACGCCCTGCCCGATAGTCTTCGTAGAACTCTTCCACCAGGTACTTTTGGTCCGCGTTCAGTTCCGGCATTCCATCCCCTCCTACTGCGCCACATAGGTGATCTTTGCCTGACTAGAGTTGACTAGCCTACTCTGCTGCCCCCAACGCATAGTCGACGGCTTGCTCCGGCCTCATCGTCCAGCCTTCGGCCCACGCAGAGGCAAAGACGGTCCGGCCCAGTTCGGCGCGCACCAGGGCCGTTGTCTGCTTGCGGTCCGCCTGGTAGACGGGGAATCGATCCGCACGCACAGCAGGCCTGAGCCCCGCGGCTTCCTCTGCGGATCGCAGGTCCCCGGAGTTGCCCACTGGCGTGCCACATTCTACCACCCCCGCTGGCATCTGTCCAGTCCGTTGACCTGGCCAGCGGTGTCCATCAACTCCCGCGCCTCTGTGGTCGAGGGTCACACAGAGCCCCTATTTGAGCTCAATGATCCTCGATCTCTCGCATAGCCCGCAGTGTTGAGCCAGAAGTCTGGCCAAGAGCACGTGCTGTACGGTGGCGACGGGCGTTTTCTCACCATGTCAACCATAGAGTACAGACGCAGCAGTTGTGGGGGAGAGATCAGTAGTTCCGCAGCATGCAGGGCAAGTAGGTGCAGCAGCAGCCACTGCCCTGCAGACCGGACGCTGAAGGCCCCGTCAACCGGTACGCCCCTCCGCCTGAGACCGGCACAGCCTGTGTCCCAAGGGTCGTCAGTCGATAGTTCCCGCCTGACAGGGTCCCGGGTCCCCCCTGATCGCGAGAAGGGGGCAGCGCGCCAGAGGCGGTGGTCAGCAATAGAAAGGCGATCAGGAGCAGCAAAAGGGTGATCCGCGTCTTCATTCGCCTGCCTCCTACTGCAACGTAACGATCACGGGGATCACGCCCGTGCCGGATGACCATTCTCCCAAAGCTTTGCCGAGGATGGTTCCCGGCAGCGGTGAGTCAGCCCGCATGGCATAGCCGGGATTGGAGGACGCCACCAGCCGGTCGCCTGGCGCGATGGCCCCGAAGGATGCATCGACCTTGAGGGCCTTGTAGGCACCCAGCGTGACAACCGTCAGGTACTCGCCAGGGCCAGCGGCTGAGTCGTCGATGGCACTCTTGGATATCTCGTCCGGTCCGCTTCCTTCCAGTGCGGGCGTGAAGCGCTTGTCCACGACGCCGACTATGGCGCCCGCCTGAGCGGCTGTGGCCCGGCGCACCTTGATCACCGGGATCTCGCCCATCACGGCTGGCCCCGCGCCACTGATGGCCACGGCGTCACCGGCCTCCAGAGCCACGACGTCGTCGTTTTGAGCCACGTCCACCACGTATCCGGTTTTTCCTCCGTCAAACAAGGAATAGCCCTCTACGCGCAGGTCGCCCTTGGCGTATAGGCCATACCACGCTCCCTCGCCCAGAACGCCGACCCCGTTGCCGTTTGGTGCATAGCCCACCACACCGATTCCGCCCGTGCCGCCGGACTCGCTTTTCCCGTATACACCGTATTGGCTGTCCGAGGTGGTGTACCCTTCGACGCCGCGACCGCTCGTGCTCCGGCCCACGACGCCCGCACTGTTCTGGCTCTCTCCATACACGCCGAGACCGGTACCCGTGGCATAGCCGCGGAGCCCATTGCCATTGCCGCCGTTCCAGCCCCAGATGCTGGGGCCGTTGCTGTAGTTGAGGACCTTGAGGGCGCCGCTCGACCAGGGGACACTCCCCTGCCACACCTCCCCCACGTGGTCGTGGGGACAGGCCGCCCCGGCGGATGCGCTGTTCGCCGTGGTCGATGCAGCGCTCAACTGCTGGCGCGGGGACAGGGCGGTGAAGGTTGCCTCGCCGGGACCGCGCACGGCGACAGCGAGCCAGTGCGCGCTGCCGTCAAGCACAGCAGCCGGGATAGTCGCTGCCCGGCCCAGGGCAGCCTCAAAGGCGCCATCCTCTACGGTCACCCCTTCTTGCACCTCTGACCACAGCAACTCCCCGCCAGTCTCGGCCGCGTAGAGGGCGAAGGCAAAGTCGTAGAGCCCGTCAGCTACCGGCTGTCCTGCCGGGCCAGCCAGCGCACCGGCGTAGGGGATGGTCACTGGCTCTAGATTGGCTTCCATCCCTAGCGGCAAGGCCTGGGCTACGCCGGCGCGCCCAGGGCCCGTTCCTACGGCCAGCAGCATAGCGCCGGCGACGAGAATCGCAGTGAGCACTCTCTTGGTAAGCATTTTTCCTCCTCAGACGTGTGCGTGAACGATGCGAAACAAGCGTCCTATCCGATCTCCAGAGTGACGATCCGGCGGCAAGCTGCCCGTGCGGGATCTAGCGTTTGGTGAGGTTGTCCCGGCACAGGCCTTCGAGGAAAAGCCCTCCTGCAGCGGCGAACACCGCCAGGGCAGTGAGGATGATCGAGCAAAGACGAGCGGTCTTGAGATGGGCTTCGATCACCAGTCACTCCTCTGCGCGAGGGGTGCAGTGGGTATCCGAGCTGTCGTGCAGCCCGGGCATCTCTCCCGAGGATGCCCGACGCACACAGCCGGCCACCTATCGGCGTCTTTCCCACACAAAGAGCGGGTTGGCCACGGCCAACATCGCGCTATCCGTGCCGCGCACCTCGGGTAGGCACCAGCGCGCCCGACCACCCGGTGGTGTCCATTCGCGGTGTCCCTGTCCGGCACAAGGCCACTGGTCCGCGACCTGGCCATCTTGGACCATCCGCAAGGTGGCTTGGGGTGGACACTCGTCCCAACGTATGGTGAACACGGCAGGGCCCGCCGCAACGTGATCTCCCATCATCGCTTCTCGACCATCCACAGCGCGCGCCGCAAACTCCAGCCGTGGTCCTGAGCTCAGGTAAAGATGGCCCGCACGCAGCGCCCGCAAGAGACCCGCTTCAGATAGAGAGTCGGCATAGACGACGCTGTACCCCAGTGGCCCGCCCCCGGCTTGCCCGCCATGTATGTCGGTCCCCGCTGTGGCCACCATGCGAACTCCCTGGTTGAGCCAATCGTACCACAGGGCGAGCGCCTCCTCATTGCCGCTGTCGCCGTTCCAGGGACCATTCCACACCTCGATCACCCGAGCCGTGCCGGGCATCATTTCTGGGTAGAGCCACCTGCACCCAGTGCAGTCAGGATCCCCGATGCTGCGGGGATGTGCAATGACAAGAACCTGCCCCCGACCGTATGCCTCCGCCGCAATGCGGGCCATCCCGCCCTCTCCAGGCCTGACGCGCCAATCGATCCACTCGTGTGCGCCCAGGCACAGAGCGTGTCCCCAGAATGTGGTCAGCTCCAACCCTCCCACCACGAGCAGGTCGGGCTGTGAGCAGTAGGCGATCTCCCGCAGGCCGGAAACCGTATTGTGGTCGGTCAGGGCAAGGAAATCCAATCCCCGATCACGGGCGACCTGGATCAGCTCCGGCACACTGCTTTGGCCGTCCGAGTGGGTGGTATGCGTATGCAGGTCCCCCCGGTACCAGCCCGGCCCGCGCTCCGCCGGCGCAGAGAGCGCGCAATCTGTGCTCGGAGAAGCAGCTTGTGGCTTGTGCCCGTCTGCCTCTATGCCTGAGACCTGGAGATCGTACCGGCAGGGCTGTCCTGCCATCACCATATGTGTGTCTACCTGTACGACCCATTCTCCGGGAGCAAGCACTCCAGGGCAGTATCCCGGCGTGGCCTCGAACGCACCGATGTGCACGCGGTGGGTGTGCCCACCACGGTGCCCCGCGCCTCGAAAACCGCTCGGATCGAAGAGGGTGAGCGTCAGCAGGTTATCGACGCCGCCAACACGTTGGGGCGTAAAGGAGAAGCAGATGTGGATCTGGCTGCAGTTCGGCGGCACGGTGAACGCGTGTGGGAGGTGCTGCTTGCAGTCCGAGTCGTCCAGCTCACCCTGGAACCAATACAGGAGTTTGGCCTGCAAAGATATCCTCCATGCCTCCGCTTGTGGACAGCGATCGCCACCCACCGTGAAGCGGCCCAGCAGTCCCGTTCAGGCGCATAGGAGAGCGCAATGGACTCTCATACTGGTATGATATCATCGATCCAACGCCTTGGCAAAGCACAGGTTTCTCCGACGCGCAGGGCCAGGTGTGACAACAGCCCATTGTGCTGGAGAGCAGTGCGAAACGAGAGACTCACGCGCGTAGCGGCGGGCGGCAGCCGAACTCCGCGGCGGCGACTGGTTGGCCGGCATCGACGACTGCAGGAAGCTGTGAGTCAGGGTCACAGACGGTAGGTCGCCCCCGCCCTCAGCACCTCGGTCTCGGCCCTGAGTTCCTCTTTCATGCGCTCGAGAGAGTGGTCACAGGTGTCATGTCCCGAGAGGCACACTCTCTTGGGACCGGCACGATTGATGGCAGCAATACCCTACGGCACGTTGGCCGCTGCCAGCCAAGCGCGGGCCAGAGCCCGCTGGTAGGCCGGCCGCCTCTCGAGCGCCCCGCAGCGGTCGAGCATACCCTGCAGATCCTGCCCCTCTGGCCCAAAATCACTATGCCCGCGCCTGGACCTGCCTGGAGGAGAGCGTTGAGCTCTGGCGCGGGATAGGCAATCAAGGGGAAGAAGGCGACGTGCTCGGTCGCCTTGGCCAGGTATGCAACGTACTGGGCGACTATGCCAGGGCCAAGGCTTGCTATGTGCTTGCCCTGAGCCTGCTCCGTGAGACGAGCTACTGGCGGGCTGAGGTCTTTGAGCTGGCGTATGCAAGCTTGCTGTACCACCACTTGGGCGATCATCATACAGCCCGGGAATACAGCGAACAGGCGTTGACGATCGCGTTGAACCTCGGCGATTGTGACCTGTGTGGTCTCGCCCTGACTCGGATGGGCCATGCCCTGGCCGGTCTGGGAGAGCCGAAAGCCGCCGAGGACGTATACCGGCAAGCGCTGGACACAAGGCAAGAGCTCAACGCCCGGCGACCTTAAACTCCTCAAGCCGGTCCTGGGGACAGAATCCTTTGGCGACGCCTTCGATGCGATCGGGGTGATCGTCTAGTTGAACCTCGGTCGGGCGTGTGCTATATAATATGCGCAGACCACGCAAGGGCGATCTGATCTCCAACACACACCCACCGCGTCGCTGAGTCTATCATCCTTCTATGCGCACAACTTGCCTGCACCCCTACCTCGCCTCGTGGTCCTCACACTCCGTCGAAGCGGGTGACGCTCCTCTGCGATCGTACCGCTGTGGCAGGTACGATCCCGGAGCCATCCCGGTACGAGGACGAGATCTCGATGTCGCGTGGTTCCGAGTCAATATCCAGGTCAAAGGAGGAAACGATGAGGAGCAAAGGTCAGATCGCGCTGCGCTCGCTTTTCCTGGGATGGGCACTGCTGGCACTGATCACTTCCCAGGCCGGGGTCGTCGCCCAAGGGCCTGCGCCGCGGGAAAACGCGGGGATGGCAGGCGCGCTGGGCACGGCCTTTACCTACCAGGGCAGCCTGACGGACGGCGCCAGCCCGGCTAACGGCAGGTACGACTTTGAGTTCCGTCTGTATGACGATGCCACGCATGGCACGCAGGTCGGGAGCACGGTGCCCAGGCCAGGGGTGGAGGTGGCCGACGGTGCGTTCACCCTTCTCCTGGACTTTGGGGAGAACGTTTTCGCCGGCGAGCCACGCTATCTCGAGATCGCCGTGCGCTCGGCAGGGAGTGCGACAAGCCACGTCACCCTCGCCCCGCGCCAGCCCCTGACCCCCACACCCTATGCCCTCTACGCCGCCACGGCTCCCTGGTCTGGCTTGGGTGACGTGCCCGTGGGCCTGGCCGACGGCGACGACGACACCACCTACGCCCCGGGGACGGGCCTGACCCTGGTCGACACCACCTTCCACGTGGACACCTCGTTTATCCAGCGGCGCGTCACGGGTGCCTGTGATTCGGGCACGGCACTTCGGGAGGTGCGTGCTGACGGGAGCATAGTCTGCGAACCGGTCGGTGGTGGCGAGGGGGATATCGACGCGGTCTATGCCGGGGAGGGCCTGACCGGCGGCGGGGAGATCGGTGCGGTCACCCTCTCGCTGTCCCTGCCGGTCCCCTCTGCCTCTCTGGCCTTGTCCGCGACGCACGCCCCTTGGATGGGCCTGGTCGGGGTGCCTGCGGGGTTTGCCGATGGCCTCGACGACGTATCGGTGGTCGTCAGCGGGACGAGCATTTACGCCGGAGAGGGGCTGGCTCAGGTCGCCAGCGGAGAGGCCGTGACCCTCGCCATTTCTAGCGCCTACCGGCTCCCGCAGGCTTGCAGGGATGCGCAGTTGGCCCGGTGGGAGGAGGCGACCGGCACCTGGCTGTGCGGGGACGATGAGGACACCACCTACGCTCCCGGCCCCGGCCTGGCGCTGGAAGGAGACGCCTTCCACGTGGTCACCGCCACGGTCCAGGCCCGCATCGCCGACCCCTGCCCACAGGGGCACGCCATCCGCCAGGTCAACGCCGACGGCAGCGTCGTCTGCGAGGCCGACGACGACACCACCTACACTCCCGGCCCCGGCCTGGCCCTGGAGGGCGATGCCTTCCACGTCGTCACCGCCACCATCCAGGCCCGGATCGCCGAACCCTGCCCGGAGGGGCAGGCCGTCCGCGCGGTCGACGCGGAGGGGAACGTGGTCTGCGAACCCGTCGCCGGCGGGCAGGGCGACATCACTGCCGTCCACGCCGGCAGCGGCCTTTCCGGCGGCGGGGAGGAGGGTGAGGTCACCCTCCACATCTCGACGACCTATCGCCTCCCGCAGGGCTGTGCAGGGGGTGAGGTCGCCAAGTGGGATGGGGCGGGCTGGACCTGTGCCCCCGACGAGGACACGACCTATGCCAATGGCGAGGGGCTCTTGATAGAGGGGAACACGTTCAGCGTGGCTTTTGATGGAGACGGCACATCCGGCACGGCGGCGCGCAGCGACACGCCCACGACGACTCTTACTGGCGCCTGTCGGGCAACGCCGGGACCTCGCCCGGGACGCACTTTCTAGGGACGGTCGATGACCAGCCTCTCGAACTGCGCGTCCACGAGGAACGGGCCCTCCGCCTGGAGCCGAACGGCGTCAGCGCGAACGTGATCGGCGGGCTCGAGGGGAACGGTGTCGGGCCAGACGCAGTCGGCGCGGCCATTGGCGGAGGAGGCTCCCCAGACGACTATGGGGAGGTCGCCCCGAACGTGGTGTGGGACAACTATGGTACGGTAGGAGGGGGAATCGGCAGCCAGGCCGGCTGGGAGGGTGGGGGGCCTGGAAACGGCGCGTATGCGGCTGTGGGCGGTGGGGCCTACAACCACGCGGCAGCGTCCTTTAGCACCGTCGCTGGCGGAGACGGCAACCGAACCTGGGCCGACCACGCCACGGTTGGGGGCGGGATGGTCAATGCGGCGACAGGGGCGGTGTCGACGGTCGGCGGGGGCGAAGGCAATACAGCCGCCGGCCCGCACGCCGTGGTTGGAGGGGGACGCCAGAACACGGCGGGTGGGCCCGCGGTCACCATTGGCGGGGGGTACCTGAACTACGTCGAGACGGTCACCGCAACGGTCGCTGGCGGCGAGCACATCGTCGTCACTGGGGCGGCAGCCGCTGTGGGTGGGGGCGGCGAGCACCAGGTCCACGGGACGTACGGCACCGTCGGCGGCGGCTGGTTCAACACCGTTGAGGGCCCGAACGCCACCGTGGGCGGAGGCGCGGCCAATCTCGCGAGTGCATGGAATGCCACCGTGGGCGGCGGGGCGCATAACAGCGTGGAGGCCGAGCACGGCACCATCGGCGGCGGGTTCAACAACTATGTGACGGCCACGGCTACCACGGTGGGTGGGGGAGAGGAGAACCACGCTGCCGGCCCACACGCCACCGTGGCCGGCGGCCTCGGCGGCTTTGCACCAGGAGAGGCCTCTGCCGTTGGCGGTGGGCGGTACAACCGCGCCCTCGGCCCTGGCAGCACGGCCGCTGGGGGCGAGGGCAACGAGGCGGGCGGCGCCTATGCCACCGTGGGCGGCGGCTTTTGGAACTTTGCTGGGGCCAGCTTTGCCACCATTTCGGGCGGCGGGCCGTCTGAGGAGTCAGACCTGGAAGGCACCAACAACCGGGTGTACGACGACTATGGGGCGATCGGCGGCGGGGGAGACAACCGCGTGGGGACGGCAGATGGAGACACCGGCGCGGATCCCTATGCCACGATCGGCGGCGGGCACTACAACAGGGCCACCCGCCACGGTGCAGTCGTCGGAGGCGGGGTGGCCAACAGCGCCACCGCCGAGTACGCCCTCGTCGCCGGGGGATGGAGCAACGTCGCCGAAGAGTACGGCGCGACCGTCAACGGCGGCATCGGCAACCGGGCCAGCGGGATTCGCTCCGGGGTGAGTGCCGGGATGTACAACGTCGCCAGCCAGCAGTTCGCCTACGTCGGCGGAGGGTACAGTAACTTCGCCGCTGGCCTCTACGCAGGGGTCGCCGGGGGCACGAACAACCAGGTCCTTGCGGACTATGCCACCGTGAGCGGGGGCGGGTACAACTATGCCACCGGCACTGGAGCCGTCGTAGCAGGCGGCGGTGGGCTCAGCATCTACGGGGCTACGATCACCAACACCGCGAGCGGCTATCAATCGGTAGTCAGCGGTGGCGCGAACAACACCGCAAGCAACTTTCATTCGGTCGTGGGAGGGGGAGGGGACAACGTGGCCAGCGGTCAGCAGAGCACCATCGGTGGCGGGGCACACAATGTCGCCGACTATAACTATGCCACCGTCGGCGGGGGCGGGTACAACCGGGCCAGCAACTGGGGGAGCACGGTGGCGGGAGGAGACGGAAACACCGCCGACGGGCAAGGGGCAACAGTGTGTGGCGGGGAGGACAACACCGCCGAGGCCGGCCGTGCCACTGTTGGGGGAGGGGCGAACAACACCGTCAGCGGCTTCTACGCGACGATCGCCGGCGGGGGGGACTTTTATCCCGAGAACGGGAATCTCGCCACGGACGACTATACGACCGTCGGCGGTGGCTACCACAACCAGGCCGGGGATAACGCGGGTACGCGGATTGACCGCGTGTACGCCACGGTCGGCGGGGGGCGGGACAACGTGGCCAGCGGCACGTCCGCCACCGTGGGCGGGGGCGACACCAATACGGCCAGCGGGTGGCGATCCACAGTGCCCGGCGGGGTCGGCAACGTGGCCGCCGGAGACCACAGTTTTGCTGCCGGACGCCGCGCCAAGACTGCTGCCGGCGCAAACGGCTCCTTCGTCTGGAGCGACAGCAACAACTATGATACGTGGTCCTGGAGCCCCAACGAGTTTGTCGCCCGCGCGACGGGCGGGTTCTGGCTGATCAGTGGGATCGACGGCAGTGGCGGCATCGCCAACGGGGCGCACCTGGCGGCGGGCAGCAGCCAGTGGTCCCAGCTCAGCGATCGCAGTGCCAAGACCGCCTTTGCCCCCGTGGACGGGCGCGAGGTGGTCGCCCGGCTGGCCGAGGTCCCCATCGAAACCTGGCAGTACCTCTCGCAGGAAGACGATATCCGCCACATGGGCCCCATGGCGGGGGATCTCTACACAGCCTTTGGCCTCGGCGAGGACCGCCGCTACATCGGCACCCTCGACGCGGACGGGGTGTCCATGGCCGCCATCCAGGGTCTCTATGCCATCAGCCAGGAGCAGGCAGCCCAGGTCGACGCCCTGCACATCGAGAACGCCGCCCTCCGTCAGCAGCTTGACAACTTTGAGGCCAGGCTGGCGACGCTGGAAGCGAGCGCGGCCCCTTCTCCCCGCCCCCTTTTGCGCAGCGGCCTGTCGCCGGCCACGAGTGTGCTCCTGGCAGGCCTCGGTCTCGTGCTCGGCGGGATGTCGCGGCGGTTCGGGCCCTGGATCCGGCGTCTCACAGGGGGAGGATCGGCGGGAGGTGAGCGATGAGGCGAGCCATCTTCCTGTGGATCCCGATCGCCCTGCTCCTGCTCGGTGCCGTCGCCCTCGCCCTGGGCACCTCCTATGGCCTTTCCTGGTGGACAGTGGACGGCGGCGGGGGCACCAGCCGCGGGGAGGGCTTTGCCGTGAGCGGCACGGCCGGCCAGCCCGACGCGGGCCTGTCGATGAACGGCGCGGGGTATGCCCTGTCCGGCGGGTTCTGGCTGGGTGGGGAAGCCAAACACCAGGTCTTCCTGCCCCTTGTCCTGCGCCCTGCTCCGTAGCCAGCGAGCGAGGCGGGGGCGGTCCCGGTGCCGGGACCGCCCCCGCCATGCCCATCACGCTCACTTGTCTCGCTCGGGAACCGGTGCGAGCATGCCGCTCACGGTGGCGTGCACGCCATCATCGGCAAGACCCCACTCAACCTTGGTGGGGCACACTTGCTGGGATTGGGACCCACTGGCACAATCTGGCTCGGTCTGCGAAATCAACCAGAAGGAGCCAAGTGGACCCACAGACCGTGTCTTGCCCCAATTCGGCTTGTCCCGCAAGTGGTCAAGCCTGCAAAGGAAACATCGGCGTGCACAGGGTGAAGGAACGGCGGTTCAGGTGCCACGTATGTGGCAAGACATTTGCCGATTCTGCACGTACCACAAGAGTCTGCCCCGCCGCTCTATCTGGCCAACGATCGCCGACGTTGGCTTCGCAGAACACCTGCCATTGCGGCTGGCATCACCGATCATCTTTGGATTGTTCGGGGGCTGCTGTCTTGTCGGGTCCCTCCGCCGCCCTGGAAACCACCCAGGCGGCGAGGGCGGCCTTCGAATGGGGTCAGATCGCTTGTGGCTCAGTGGTGTTCGTGACAACGACTACGTGTGGAGCTACCCACAGCTCTTGTGCTGGCATGATTTCGCAGATCCAACGCCTGGGCAACTACGTGCCTCAGCGTGCTCTCCTCCGCTCTTCGACAAGTCCACTGCTACAGGTGGCTGCTCTTGCGCCTCGACCGGGCTGACCTCACATTTGGCTTTCCTCCGCTCCTCTGCGATAGCCTGGGCCGAACAGGCCGCGTTTTGGTGTTGCTGGGAGTGGTGCAAGCAATCACAACCACGACTGCTATTCTCAGTTCGCCTAGAGTTGGTCCAGACCAAGGCCGACTTGGCGTGCATTCTTCGCGAACACCCGCCAATGGCAAACTGATATGACAGATCCAACGCTTTTGACGCAGCCTGTTCCTGTGCTATAATCCAGATAGCTGATCGGTGGTAGGACCTGCCGAAGGAGAAAGCCAAATGCTATCAGAGTACATCTTGGCAGCGATGCGACGAGCCCGATATGAGATCTTGGAGGACAGCTCTTTCTATGGCGAGATTCCCGGCTTTCAGGGCGTATACGCAAACGCTGAGACACTGGAAGATTGCCGCGAGCAGTTGCGCGAGGTCTTGGAGGGCTGGATTGTCCTGGGGCTGCGCCTGGGACATCCCCTGCCCGTCGTAGACGGGATCTCGCTCGCGATTGAGCTGGAAGCGACGTAATGCCTCCCTTTGGCCCTATCAAGCGTAGGGAGCTGATCCGCAACCTGCACAGACTAGGCTTTGAGGGGCCTTAGCAGGCGGCCGGCACGAGTATATGATCAAGAGTACCCTCAAGCTGTTCATTCCCAGCCCGCATGAAGGTGAGATCAGCCGGGGCTTGCTAGCCAAGATCTTGCGTCAGGCAGAGATCGACCGCGATGCGTGGACGGAACTGTGAGATCGCAGGCCGAGTATCACTCCCAGGAGATGGGCGACTCCCTCTGAAAGCGGATCCCAAGCCTCTATCGTGAGACAGCGTCTCCCAACATCTTGCCCAGCGCCCTGCACTTGCCCAGCACGTCCGGAGCGGGATAGCCGCGCGAGCCCACTGGTTCGCCGATCAGGGTACCCACACGCCTAAAGATCTGTTTCATCGCGTCGATCACGCGCCCGCCGCCGCCGTGCGAGTAGAAGAGCGCGTAGGGCTTGTCCTTGAGCCCTTGCATGCCCTTGCGCACGTCAGCGATATAGTGGTCATCCATAAACTGCTTGAGATTACCGGCCACGTAGGAGCAGTAGTCCGGCGAGCCAAAGGCTACGTCGTAGATCCCCGGCAGGGGGCAGTCGTAGCTTGGGAACTGGGCGACGTCGAATCGCCCGTCGTTCGTATCGAACAGGTCAACCTCGCGCCCTGCTTCTCTCAACCCTTCGGCCACCGCCTCCGCCATCGCTTGCGTATTCATGAATTCTTGCGAGTGGCGTAAGCAACCGCAAAAGGTTTCG
>JADHXD010000154.1 GCA_016783145.1 Anaerolineae bacterium | reverse complement strand
GATCCTCGGGTCCCCCCTGTCTGGCGAGAGAACCTCGGCGTCCGAGCTCTGCTGTGCTTGCCCATATGGAGCACTGGCGGACCACTGGGCTACCTATTCCTCATGGATAGGCGGGCCACTCGAACGTGGCGGCCTGAAGAACTCAAGTTGATCGAGAGCTTTGTCAATCGTGCCGCTGTCGCGCTGGTGAACGCCAATCTCCACAAGCAGCTCGAGTGGGCTGCTGCGCTGGAGGAACGACAGCGCATCGCCGCGAGTATGCACGACGGGTTGGCGCAGACCTTGAGCCTCCTGGGCTTGAGGATCGACCAGGCGAGCGAGCATGTGGGCGCCGGCTCTGAGCGGGATTTGACAGAGGAGCTGCACCGTGTCCGACAAGTCGTCGACCAGGCCTCCGACGACGTGCGCCGATCGATTGCCAGCCTGCAGGAGACCCCCAGACCCCGCCGCTCTCTCCAGGACCTGCTGTCCGATCTGTCAGCCCGATTCTCCGCGGGTGACGGGCCACCCGTAGATCTGGCCATCCGAGTGCAGGAGCCCCTCTTCCTGCGGCCAGATCACAGAGCGCAAGCGTTGCTTGTGGTGCAGGAGGCGCTGCTGAATGCACAGCGCCACGCCCAGGCTCGGAGCATTGCCCTGGTCCTGGAACGTCGAGGGGAAAACGTATCGGTCACCGTAAAAGACGACGGGCTTGGCTTTGATGTGGACGCGTCACGGGAGGACAAACAGGGCCACTTTGGCCTCTCTATCATGCGTGCCCGTGCAGCGCGCATCGGCGCAAAGCTGCAGATCGACTCTGTGCCCGGCCAAGGCACGCGAGCGAGCCTGACCTGGGTGCCACGCCTCGACTCTGCCATCGCCCGACAAGACCCCGTTCGATCGGGCACAACCCTGGAGCCCGTCCGAGTAGGGGAGGCAGAGGGATGAGCAAGATCCGCGTGCTGCTCGCCGATGACCATCATCTGTTCCGCGAAGGGTTGGCCAATATCCTGAACAGCCAGGTCGACTTTGAGGTCGTGGGCGAGGCCAGCGATGGTCTGGAGGCATTGGTCAAAGCCCGAAAACTCGTGCCGGACCTTGTTCTTATGGACATCAGTATGCCGGGCTGCGACGGCCTGGAGGCTACGCAGCTCATCAAGCGAGAATTCCCGGGCGTAACAGTCGTCGTGCTAACTGTGCGCGATGAGGTCGAAAAGCTGTTCGAAGCGATCCGTAACGGCGCGCAGGGATATCTGCTCAAGAGCATTCGCTCTCGGGAGATGCTGGACTTGTTACGGGGAGCGGTGCGAGGGGAAGCCGCCATTACCCCCTCCCTGGGCGGGCGCATGCTGGAGGAGTTCCGGCGGCTAAGCCAGCAAAGGGTCGAGAATCCTGCGGAGAGGATTACCGTGCTGACTGCCCGGGAGCAAGACGTACTCGGCAGAGTAGCTGGAGGCGCGACCAACAAGGAGATCGCAGAGACGATGCACGTCAGCGTCCATACAATCAAGAGCCACATGCGCAAGATCCTGTCCAAGCTCCACGCAAACGGCCGTCACGAGGCCGCTCTGCTTGCGTTACGTGAGGGTTTGATCCCTCTGTCCCGCGATCACTTGGAATGAGGTCCTTGAGGATCACTCTGCCCGCCAATCCCTCCTTGCCCTGACGCCTCGCCAGTCCACAGCGGGCAGGGCTGACTCTATCTGCCGGAGCTAGTCCACCGGACCAAGAGAGCGACTGCAAAGCCATCCTTTTCTCATACCCGAGCTAGGCCACCGAACGGAAAGAGCGATTTCACAATCGCTCTTTTTTCATTCCTCGGCGGCGGTTTGAGGGATTGCACCGCACCGGGCCCTCGTGGTACGATGGGGCCAGTCATACACACGTGGGTAGGAGCAGCGAATGGAAAAGCGGCCACTGGTCGTGCTCTTGGGAGAGTCTGTGCTCATGGACGGCGTGGCAGTGAGCTTGGGAGACCAACGGGCTCTGGATGTGAAACGGACCGGCATCTGTGCCGTTGGCCTCAGAGAGCGCCTGCAATCCCTCAAGCCGGACCTGATCGTCGTCGAGTTGGATACCCGAGGATCGCAGTCCATCGTTTCTCTCCTCAGAGATCAGCCCAGCACGCTGCTCCTTGGTCTCGACCTGACCTGCAGTCGGGTGATCGTGCTCAACAGCCACCAACACATGACTCGAACGATGAATGATCTTTGCCAGGTGGTTCAGGCCGAGGTCAGCCAGGCATCCCGCTCATCGAAAGGAGGTGGACCAAGTACATAGAGCGAGGGGAGGTAAGGACGATAGATCCCGTATCGGATATGCGCTCAACTGGTTGGGCGATCCCTGTGGTCGCCTATTTGAGGAGGCTCAAGTGTGCCGGGGATAGGCCAGCGGCGGTCTGTCTGCGTGACTGGCCTGTTCCGAGGAAGGAAAGGTGTGATGAAAGAGTCTACGTATCGGATACAACACTGCCTCGTTCTCGTTCTTTTGGCCTTGCTGCTCCTCGCCCCCATGCCGGCGTTCTCGCAGGATGATAGCACAGGCTACGCCTACGGCGGACCCGGGCTGTTCGAGACGACGCTCCTTGCCGACAAGACCATCGACGCCGGCACGGTGAGCGTGTGGAACTCGCCGAAAAAGCTCATGATCCAGGTCGAAACGTCGGGCGATTGGAAGATCGTCGAGGTGCAGATCTATGCCGGGTATCCCGACGACGACCCGATCCCGACCAAGAGGGGCAACCCGGTACTCGGCAAGTTCCCCTACAAACAAGCGTACGAGAGCCCTGTGCCCCAGCACATGCTGACCCTGGATCTCAAGGATGATCTGGGCTTTAGCTGGGGCTCCCAATACCAGGAACTGCGGGCGCCTGCCCTGGCGGTCCACGTCGATATCGTAAAGCTCAATGACCGGGGCAAGGTCACCGAAGAGGAAGGCGCCTGGGCCTTTGGGCCGAACGAGTTCGATGGCTCCCAGTGGGGCTGGTGGACGACGTATGGACTGGCGCACCCCCAGCGCGGGCACTTTATCGACTCGCCGGTGGTAGGCATCAGCTACCGCGGCCCGACCCAAGAGGGCGTCACCAGCGATGAAGAGGGCGGCGGCGGTTTCCTCTTTTTCCCCGACGAGACGATCGAATTTTCCGTGGGCACGGTGACCCTGGGCAGCGCACTGGCGGCCAAAAAGGTGTCCCCGCTCGACCTGTTCCACAACGCCGACATCAACGACCCGCGGGTGATCAACGTGGCCCGGCTGCTGCAGAGCCTGGATGACAACCACTCGGACGGCAAGATCAATATCCGGCCGATCGTGGTCGAATGCCTGAACTGGGCGATGGAGGGGAAAGCCGAGATCGACTGGACCTCGGACAGCCAGGTGGAGGCTGTCATTGCCGATACGATCATCCTGTGTGACGGCAATCCAGAGTTCATCGTCCTGGAGGCCGTTTCCCCGGAGGAGGCCCAGGGCAACCTGGAGGCCGGCCTCAACGCCAGCGGCATTTTCCGCAAAAACATCTCCAAGACGGAGGACTGGGGCGAGACCAAGCAAAAGCTGGAAGTGATGCCGGTCTACTACCCCGGCGTGCGCTCCAACGGCGATCCGTCGCTGTGCGTCGACGTCGACGGCGACAAGGTCTTCGACGCGGAGGACGGAGATGAGATAGGCGTGCCCTATGAAGAGTGGCGCCTGGGCGGAGATCCACTGGCCGAGGAATGCGATCCCCGCACCTTTGAGGATCCCGAGGCGTGCCAGGTCACCCTGATCGAGTGCCGCGACGTGGCCAAGCCGCTCCTCGTCACCTACATGGGCAAGGTCGACATCTATGACGATCAGGTCAAAGAAGACTTTGAGCCTGGTCGCTTTTCCTGGGATATGTATACCGCGATTTCCCGCGACGACGGCACCACCTGGAAGCGCATGAACGTCTCGCGCATGGCCGACATGTCGTCCTTTGAGCTAGAGACCGGTGAGCCCTTCCCCGGCACCACCGGATCGCCCTACCTCAAGGTCAACGACAACAAGATCCTGGTGGTGTGGGAAAGCAAGTTCTGCAAGAGCGGCAACCCGAGGTACTCGATCAACCTGTGCGACAACCCCGAGACCGAAGAGGTCGAGTGGGACAACCCCGCTACGCCGGACATAAACGAATGCGCCGTCTACTGCACCGGCAACCCGGACAACGACACCGAGGTCTGCGAGCCCGACTATCCCGGTGACGACGACTATTACGTCACCGACATCTGGGGCGTGCGCGGGCAGCAGCAGTCGGTGGACTATGACGAGGTCGACGACGTCTCTGAGCTGGGCATCGGCGAGATCCCCTATTCCTGCCTGTGGGCAGCGCGCGGGGTGATCGCCAGCCAGAAAGAGCTCGAAGAGGGTACGTTTGCGTCGATGAACGTCGAAGACGACCCATTGACGGACGTGAATCGATGCACCAAAGAGGGCGTTCCTTTTGAGTGCTGCACGGGTGCTGCAACAGGCACCTGCGACGAGTCCGCGGCCGTGGAGCTCGGCGACGTCGTGTGGTTCAAGCCCGAGCGCATCACCTCCGGCCGGCGCGACGTCTACATCCCGAGCGTCGGCTCGGCCCGCGGCGCGGGCTTTGCCATCGCCTGGCAGGAGGACCCGAGCGGCCTGCGGCCCGGCAAGGGCAAGGGCCCCGGCGAGGGCTGGAGCGGCGCCATCTCGAACCACAAGACCGACATGTGGTACACCTTCATCTCGTACGATGACTTTAACATCGTCGATGAGGATTTCGTGCCCGGCGGCCCCGGCGGCGGCACCGACGGCGAGCCCTCGGGCGACGAGGGCTACCTCGACAAGCCCGGCCTCGGCCGGCCCAAGGCCAAGGTGCCCTTTGCCCTGCCGGTGCGCGTCACCGACAACGACATGGTCAACACCCACACCCTCAAGGTCGAGCCAAGCACGGACTGCCCGACCTTCCCGGACAGCACCGGGGAAAACGAAGCGGTCTGCTTTCCCGAGGTGGTGGACGGCAGCTTTGTGCCGATCGACCCCGAGGAAATCGCAGCAGAGTTTTGCGGTTACGAGGGCCCCCTTCCTCACGATCCAACCACCTGCTGCAACCCCGATGACCACGAGGGCGACCCCAACTGCGAGGACCTCAAGGGGTTCTTTGGCAACCTGAACGGGACCAAGCGCTACGCCTACCTGGCCCGTTCGATCGATGAGATCGACAATGCCACCGGCCTGTACAAGCCCGGCGGAGATGGCACGCCCGACTACCAGTACTACATGGACCGCGACGGCGGCACGCTGGACCTGTGCGACCTGTCAGGAGCCAACAACGCCAGCTACATGGACGCTCTGCCCGGCACCCCAGACCACGAGCGCTGGTTCGGCTTTACCAACTCTGCGGGTGCCGACAAGCTGGTGTGCGTGGCCTCGGACGGGCGGCTGCTGGACGGCGACGTCTTTGCGTCCCGGCCGATGCTGCAGCTCCAGCCGTACACCAAAGACGACGGCACCATGAGCGCCTGGGCGCTCCTCGCCTACGAAGAGTCCAAGGGCCTGGGCCACTCGCTGGCAGCAGAGGCGCACGAGGAAACCGACAATCCCGTGGACGAGATCATTGGCGACAATACAGATGACAAGGGCCAGGAAAAGCCGATCAAGCAGGACATCGGCAAGAACATGATGTACCACAGCTTTGATTTCGCTCAGCCCGACCTGATCGCGCCGGGCCACATCGTTAACCTGCCGGCGCTGTGCGGCGGGCTCTACCTGACTTACTGCGATGACCCCAAGACCCCGGACGTGATCGAGACGAACGAGGAAAACCCGACCTGCACCTGCGAGGCGGGACAACCGGTGCCGCTGTACTTTGACTACTGGCGGGAAGGTACGGATCCAGAGACCGATCCCGGCGAGTGGCTGCCCGACGAAACAAAGTTCTTGCAGTACCGCACCGAGATCGCGCGCCGGGCGCGCTTCCTCGTCCAATCGCCGAGCAAGGTGGGCGACACCAACACGCTGGGCGCGATCATCTTCAAGCAGGGCCAGGAGGGGCAAGGCCGGCCGGCGGACGCCTTTATCCGCCGCTTTGTCAAGTCCGGCACCGGCAACCCCTACAAGTTTGAGAAGATGGAGTGCACGACCTACCTGGACCAGACCTTCACGCTGCCCGAATGCCCCAACGGCAAAGGGGACAAGCCGAGCGCGGTCGGCTACAACTGCAACGTCTGGGGCGAGGCCTCCGGCGACCGGCTGTGCGGCGGCCTGATTGCCGCCACAGCGGCCGACGGGACCACTTATACGCGCCGCGACCAGATCAACCTGACCAGCGCCAACATCGACCTGGCGGTGGACGCCGGGCCGGACGACGACACGCCCGAGGACCCCACCGACGACCGCTACGGCACCAACAAGGTGCTGCTGTGGAGCCAGAGCGAGTCCAACCTCGGGGACGAGTCCTACGGATTGGTTCACGGGGACGGGACCGCGTGCGACGTGCTCAACGGCGAGGTTTGCCCCGGCATGTACTCTAACGTCCGCAGCCACCGCGGCTTTATCCGTGGCGACTTTTTCGTCGTCGCCTACGCCCTGTCGCCCAATTGGGCGGCGGCGCGCAACGGCAACGACCGCTACAACTTTTACGTCCGCCGCTCCTTTGACGGCGGCCAGACCTGGACCACGAATCCCGCTGGGGAGGGGGTCTACGTCTGTCCTGAATTCAGGACAGATCCGGATAACCCGGACCCGGACGGCTCGGGGAATCTGCCGCCCGCAGTCTTTGACCCGACCTGCGGAACGTACGACCCTGAGGCTGTGCCCGATGGTGAGTTGCCGCCGATACCGGTCGCAATCGCAATGACGCGTTACGATGACCTCACGGACCCCGATGGTGACATCACGGACACCACTCCCCATGGCTTGACCGCCCGGTACATCGGAGCAGGAGAGTTTGAACCGGCCCGCAACATCTCCGAGATCAAGAGCAACAAGGAGACCTCGGCCGACCCGCGGCTGGGCACAACCCCGCCGACCTACCCGCTGGACGGAACGTCGTCCACGCTAAAGAATCTGTGTCCAAACGGGGTCTGCGTATACACTGAGGACACCTACATCGACAACATGTTCTTTGCCGCCTGGGGCACCGCCGACAACAGCAAGTCCACCGGCGGGGACAGCCTCAAGACCGAGGCCACGCCCCTCGATGTCTACTATACCCGCAGCGAGGACTATGGCGACCACTATGTCAAGATCCCGTGGGTGATCGGAGGTGAGAACAGCAACCAGGGTTACGGCGAGACGGTGTGGCGCTACGACTATATCGCCAAGGGCGAGCCCGAGGAGCAGGGCGAGTGCCAGCTCCGGGCGACGTCGGACGGCTCAAAGGCCTACGTCATCTACCACTCGATGATCCCTGTGGAAGGGGATCCCGAGGAGCCCGTCACGCGCTGGTACCCGTGGAAGCCGGAAGAATCCACCGAGAACGACCTCTGGTTCCGCCGGGTGATCTTTTGGCCCGTACCGTAGCAGAGGTTGCTACCCCTTAGGCGATACGCACAGAGACGGGTCGCGCCAAGGGCGACCCGTCTTATCTCACCGGGGTGGGCGCATCTCTCTTGTGCGCTGGTTTCTTTCGCAGAGACTTCCAAAGTCTTGAACAGCGCATCTAGCGTATCGTGCGACATCGGAAACTATCACACTTGGCTTGTGCTGGCTGCCTGCGACTTTG
Organism: Anaerolineae bacterium; assembly: GCA_016783145.1. Classification (GTDB taxonomy): domain Bacteria; phylum Chloroflexota; class Anaerolineae; order JAFGEY01; family JAFGEY01; genus BS750m-G44. The sequence continues at coordinate 4,358 of JADHXD010000154.1, read as the reverse complement.
GAAGTCTGGGCCCCACGCAGAAGCGAACCCACCGGGGTAGCCCGGTGCGAGCCGGTTGGCTCTCGCCGGGCTCGCCCCGGTGCTCGATGTCAAGCCCTTGTCAGATCGTTGCTCGTACGGTTATTGCCCAGTTCGCTCGTCAAGAACTGATCCCTCCCTCTGCACGTGCGTGGCAAGCTGCACGCACCGCGCCCGGCGCTGAAGCACCGGGCTGAAAGGGACAAGCCCTGCGGGCTATAGTGCTCGGTAGCACTACCAGTTCCTACATCAGTTACACCCTACCGAACGACGACCGGCAGGTAGGCGCGGTACTTGGCCTCGCCGAACAGGGCGAACTGGCTGAGGTGGGTCGTGGTAAAGGAGAGCGTGCCCGACGTCACACCGGACGGTTCTCCCAACATCGCCCACGGTCCACCCGGGCCTGCGCGCGTCCACAGGCGCAGGGTCTCACGCTTCAGCCCGGCTACGTCGGCGTCGGTGTAGCTCACGGTGATCGTCAGCGGAGCGCTGAAATGGCCCACCGGCTCCCCGAAGCGGAATGCGTTGACCTCAAAGGCTCGATGGGCGAACAGGAGCCCACCCGGCGGGCTGATCGGCTTGGTGTCGGTGAACAGGGGCCCGAGCTGGAAACGCGTGGTATCGCTGATCGCGCCCGGTGGCACGCTCAGCGTCACGCCGTGCCGGTGGTACACCTGTCCCGCCTGGTAGGGCCCCAGGCCCATCACCCCGTGGGGGATGGTAACCACGGTCGTGACCGGCCCAAGCTGCATCTGGTGCCCGTCCCAGCCCAGCATGGCCTGGTTGCTGATCACCTCTCCAGGCGTGACCACTCCCTCCACCCCCAGGCGGTACTGGAAGGTCAGGGGTTCCCCGGCCCGCACCTGTCCCTGCCAGCGGAGCACGTGCCCGTCGATCATGGTCCCGGAGACCGTGCCGTTCCATCCGAGGAAGTGCACCTGGTGGCTGAAAGGCAGGGTATCGGTCAGCGTGACCTGTCGTCCGCTCGCCTCCGCGACAGACGGACCGGTCAGGTGCACCGTGATGGTGTAGGTCAGGACGTCCGCCGGCATGGCGTGACGGCCTGGTCCTTGCATCCGCGAGCTCCCCATGGAAGAGACCGTGCTAGTGGCCGTGGCGCGGTTATTGTCCTGGTTCGAGTCCTCCTCGCTCCCGCCGATCTCGACCTTGGCCTCCAGCGTGTGTCCCTCGTCGAGGCCGTCCTGCGTTGCCACGGAGACCAGGATGTGCCCCCAGCCCGAGTTGGCCACCAGGAGGCTGAGGTTCCAGGTCAGCACGCCGTCCTTCTGCACGTCCGGCGGACGCGGCTCCCCGCCCCAGGAGGTCGCAGTCACAAACTGCGTGGCCTCTGGCAAGGTCACCCGCACCCAGTTGTCGTGTGCGGGCACCCAAGCCAGATTCGCATAGCTGACGTTGACCTCGTAGGTCGCCCCGACGTCCACATACGTCGGCGCACCCATCCGGACCGACAGGTCGACGTCGGCTACGGGTGCCGCCTCGCCAAAGAGGGCGAACTGGCTGAGGTGTGTCGTGGTAAAGGAGAGTGCGCCGGACAAGACGCGAGCCGGCTCACCCAACACGGTCCACGGCCCACCCGGGCCTGCGCGCGTCCACAGGCGCAGGGTCTCACGCTTGAGCCCGGCTACGTCGGCGTCGGTGTAGTTCACGGTGATCGTCAGCGGAGCGTTGAAATGGCCCACCGGCTCCCCAAAGCGGACGGCGTTGACCTCAAAGGCTCGATGGGCGAACAGGAGCCCACCGGGCGGGCTGATCGGCTGGGTGTCGGTGAACAGGGGCCCGAGCTGGAAGCGCGTGGTATCGCTGACCGCGCCCTGGGGCACGCTCAGCGTCACCCCGTGCCGGTGGTACACCTGTCCCGCCTGGTAGGGCCCCAGGCCCATCACTCCGTGCGGCATGGTGACGACCGTCGTCACTGGCCCAAGCTGCATCTGGTGTCCGTCCCAGCCCAGCATAGCCAGGTTGCTGATCACCACTCCGGGCGTGACCACCCCTTCCACTCCTAGCCGGTACTGGAGGGTGAGCGGATCCCCGGCCTGCACCTGACCTTGCCAGCGGAGCATGTGCCCGTCGATCAGCGTGCCGGAGACCGTGCCGTTCCACCCGAGGAAGCGCACTTGATGGCTAAAGGGCAAGGTATCGGTCACCGTCACCCATCGCCCGTTTGCGCCCCCACCAGACTGGCGGGCCAGGTCCACCCTGATCGTGTACGTCAGGACGTCCCCTGGCATCGCGTGGCGCGCGTGGACCTGCTTCATCGAGCCGCCCATGTAACAAACTGTGGTGGTCGCCGTGGCGCTGTTGTTGTCCGGGTTCGAGTCCTCCGTGCTCCCGCCGATCTCGACCTCGGTCTCCAGCGTGTGTCCCTCGTCCAGGCCCTCCTGCGTTGCCACTGAGACCAGGATGTGCCCCCAGCTCGAGTTGGCCACCAGTAGCTCGAGGTGCCAGGTCAGCACGCGCCCAGCGACCTCGGCCGGCGGACGCGACTCCCCGCCCCAAGAGGTCGCACTCACAAACTGCGTGCCCTCTGGCAAGGTCACCCGCACCCAGTTGTCCGGTGCAGGCACCCAGCCCAGATTCGCATAGCCGACGTTGACTACGTACGTCGCCCCGGCCGCTACGTGTGTCGGCGCATCCGTCCGGATCGACAGGTCAATCTGTCCGGGAGTGGCTGCCGCAGAGAGACTGGACAGCGTCAGCACGGCAGCAGTCACGCCAAGGACCATAACCAGGGCGAGGAGCCCAAAGCGAGAAACGCGTTTCATGGTAGGATCCTTTCTTCTGTCCGCCCTTCAGCGGGCGGTAAGCGTTTAGCGTTCATCATGTATGACGAAGAACCACCCAAAACCATACGGGTGGTCCGAGAGAAACCGTGATATGTCCAAGATCCCCTGGCCTCAAGCCATGGCACATGTTAGCGAGCGAGAGAGTCGGTGCCCAGTGAAGGTCGAGCAGGCTCTGCTAGAAAGAGCCGAGCAGTACGATAGGGCTGCGCTGGGGGAACTCTATGACTACTATGCCCCCCGAATCTATGCCTATGTGTACAGGAGAGTAGGCAATGCCTGCCTGGCAGAAGATCTCACCGGTGATGTATTCGTACGGGTGATCCACGCCATCCGGTCACAGCGCACATGGCACACCTCGTTCCAGGCCTGGCTCTATCGCATCGCGCACAACCTGGTGGCAGACCACTACCGCCAGCAGCCCGCACAGCCCTTGGTTTCTCTGGACGAAGCGCTCCAGGTCTCGAGAGAAAGCGGTCCTGCCGAAGCTGCTGAGCAAACGCTGTCTCGCGAGCAGCTCCGGACAGCAGTCGGCCTTCTCACCCAGGAACAGCAAGAAGTGCTGGCCCTTCGCTTCGGCGAAGGACTCACTGCGCGCAAAACGGCCGCGGTGCTGCAGAAGACAACGGGAGCCGTCGACGCCCTCCAACACCGGGCACTGGCTACGCTGCGGCGCCTTCTGACGCGACAAGGTCCCGATACCCGCAAAACCCCTCGATGACTGAATGCGCAATCACCTCCCGTTAGCATGCCCCCGAGCCAGACCGCGTACTCTTGTCCTGCGGAGGACCGTTCTTGACGGATTCTGCCGACGGGGTTACAATCAAACTCAGACCTGCGGGGAGGGATGGGGGTCGTGGCAGCAAACATCGAGATCAAGGCACGGGTGCGGGATTGGGACGCGCTGCGGGCGCGCGCAGATGCGCTGAGCGAAGTGCCCTGCCAGGAGATCCGGCAGCGGGATGTGTTCTTTTACACACCAAAGGGCAGGCTCAAGCTCCGCATGCTAGCACCGAACACTGGACAGCTCGTCTACTATGAGCGGCCAGACCAGGCCGGACCGAAGCAGTCAGACTACATCCTCTCGGCGACTTCCGATCCCGCCACGCTGGAAGAGGCCTTGACTGCCGCATTAGGCATCCGGGGTATCGTCTCCAAGGTGCGCTATCTGTACCTGGTGGACAGCACGAGGATCCACCTGGATCAGGTGGAGGGCCTCGGATGCTTTCTGGAGCTGGAGGTCGTTCTCGGGCCTGACCAGAACGCGGAGGAGGGAGAGGCAGTCGCAGTGGATCTGATGTCCCGGCTGGGCGTCGATGAGGGTGATCTGATCGACGTGGCCTATGTGGATCTGTTGGAGAGGGGGGCTTGATGGGTCGTCACCAAGAGATAGGAGGCTAAAGCATGAGAGTTCTCGTGACGGGAAGCAGCGGAAGGCTGGGCCCGTACGTCGTCGATGAGCTGGAGCGGGCCGGGCACGATCTGGTCCTCTTTACGCGTCGCCAGCCGGGCGAGGCGCTGAGCCATCTGCCGTGGGTT
>JADHXD010000153.1 GCA_016783145.1 Anaerolineae bacterium | reverse complement strand
TCGAACCCCAGCTCGATCCCTGCGACGCCCAACCAGCGGCACCACATCGACCCGCTCAACCCCATCTACTCCATCTGGACAAGGCGTCCGCTCCCTACGACCGATGTTCAGGAAGACGATTATAGATGCTCTGCACCGATCGGTCAAGCCAGTCACACCCGGGCATCTTGACAGGGGTGCATTCTCGTGCTCCATCGCAGCACAAGCGGCCCGCTTGTGCTTCTTGTGCCTCGGGCCATAAAAACGAGCCGGAATCTGTCCTCCACAAGATGCTTACAAAAAGCCTGCCCGCGCGCAGCTGAGCTTGTCAAAGCAGTGCTCCTGGACCATAATTGGGATAGTTGCGTACGCGAGTGAAGGGAGTGCAAGATGCCGCTTGTGTCTGTGCCTGCCGTATATGACGGCAAAGAGATCAGGCTTCTGGAGCCTTCGCCTGTCCAAGGCCGGTACCGGGTACTTGTGACCTTTGTCGAGCCTGCCCACGACGACAACGCGCAGCCAGCGGATCGAACTCGGTTCTGGCACTCTTTGGGCGCCTGGCAAGACGATCGCCCCGTAGAAGCAACGCTTGACGACATACTCAAGGCACGACGCTCAAGGCGCGAACCGCCCGTACTATGATCGCGCACAACCTCACTCACTTTGATCGTATCCCCGAGTTGCAGGCAGCGGACTGGGTGCCCGCCTAGCCCTTTTCTGCCCCGCGCATAGACTCACGGAGATTTGCCCGTCCGTCAAGACAACATTGGACCGCCCCTCCTGGATCGCTGCTCCGCATTCAGACCATACCTTGCGTTTCGCCCGGTTTCCCGGTACAATCTGACTCCGAGGCTGCGATCGATCTCGGCCACCTAGGCTGCACGCAGCCTGCGCTGGAGGGATGGGAAGCCGTTGGAGGGACACCGCAAGCCGGATGGATGGCTGGTTGCACTCCTTGCCCTGGGGGCGCTGCTGCGCCTCGCCCACCTGGGCCAGATCCCCTCCGCCCTGGAATACGACGAGGCGGCAAACGTCATCCTCGCTGGCGAGATCGCCCAGGGGAAAGCGTTCCCGATCTTTGTACGCCCCTACACGGGCAAGGAAGCGCTCTACTTTTACCTGGCCGCGGGAGGAATGGCCCTTGCCGGCGTGACCCCCTTTGCCCTGCGCCTCACCTCGGCGGCTTTGGGTGTGCTCAACGTCGCCCTGACCGCCTTTTTTGTGCACCAACTGCCGGGCGTGCCTGAGCGCCGATGGCTCGCCCGGTTCAGCGCCGCCCTGGTCGCCGTATCCTACTGGCAGGTCAATCTCAGCCGCCTCGGGTACCGGGCCATCTTGCTTCCTCCTCTGCTGGCGCTCACCTTTGGCTTTTTGCTGCGCGGCCTGCGCGAGGACCGGCGGCGGTGGATCGTCCTCTCAGGGGCCTGGGCCGGGCTCTCTGCCTACACCTACTCCTCTGTGCGCGTCTTGCCCCTCCTGCTCATGCTGGTCTGGGCGTGGATCGGGATCGCCGGTCGGCGCCGGTGGCGCACCTATCTCCTGTACCTGCTTCTCTTTGGACTGGCGGCGCTCGTCGTCTTTGCGCCGCTGGGCGCGTTCTTTCTCCGCAACCCGGAGGCCTTTTCCGTGCGCCTGGAGCAGGTCTCGGTGTTCAGCCCCGCGGTCAACAAGGGCGACCCGTGGGGCATGCTCAGGCAGACGCTGCGCCTGGCGTATGGCATGTTCACTGTCTCTGGCGACATGAACCCGCTCTACAACGCCCCGGGAAAGCCGGTCTTTGACCCCCTGGTTGGAGCGTTTTTCTACCTCGGGCTGCTCGTCTGCGCGCGGCGCCTCTTTGCCCCCTCGCGCTTTCAGCTCAAGGGGGCGGGCGCTCGGCCAGGGGTCGGGAGGAGGGAGCGCCTACCCTACTATCTTTTTCTCACCTGGCTGCCGGTGATGATGGTGCCCAATGTCCTTTCGGCCAGCGGCGTGCCCCACAACTTGCGAGCGATGGCCCTTGTCCCCGCTGTGTTTGTCATCGCCGCCCTGGGGGTGGTCTCCTTTGTGCGCGGGGTGATCGTCCTGCTGGAGTGGTTCGCATTCCGGAGGCGCCGAGTGCGGGAGGACCCCGCTGTCCACGACGTCCCGTCCCGTACCCGTTGGCCCCGGCTCTCCCTCTCCCTTGTCCTGATCCTGCTGGCGGGATACGAGGCGGGCCGCACCTATCACGACTATGTGTATGTTTGGGCGCTCTCTGCCCCGCCATACTACAAGGGAAATCAGGCACTGCTCCGCGCCGCTGAGCTGATCGATGCCCATCCCGAGGCCGATCCCTACGTGGCCACCTACTTTCACCAGCACGCCACGTTGGCCGTCGCCGCCGAAGGATACGGGCAGATCCGCTGGTTGAGCCGCCAGACGCTGATCCTGCCGCCGCCTGGCGGACGCCCCGCTCTGCTGGTCTACGATCACACCAACCCCCTCGATCCGCTGCTGCGCGAGCGTCACCTGCCTGCCGGCGCGCTGCTTCATCGCGAGTTGGGCCCCGATGGCCAGATCGCCTTTGAGGCCTACTGGCTGGCGGCCCGGGAACCTCCGCTCGCGCCCGAATTTCCCATGCAGGTCAACCTGGGGCACACGCTGGCCTTGCTGGGCTACGATCTGCACGCGCCCGCATCCTCGGGCGGCCAACTCGACGTGACCTTGTACGTGCGCGTCTTGCGCGAGGTGGATCGGGATGATTACACCTTCTTTGCCCACCTGGTAGACGACATCGGTTTTCGCTGGGGGGGTGTGACCTTCTTTCACTACCCATCCGCCCAGTGGCGAGAGGGAGAGACCATGCTCTTTCGCCTGCAGATCCCCATCGCCTCCGGCGCGCCGCCCGGCGCGTACGCACTGGACGTGGGTGTGTTCTCCCCTTCGCTGGACGCTCGCCTGCCCGTGTTGAACGAGGCCGGCCAAATGGCGGGAACGGTGGCCTCCGCCGGCCCGATCCACGTCGGACGCGCCGAGGGCCCCCCGGACGAATGGCCCCCTATTCAGCGCCCGGCGCGTGCCATTGTGGGCGGCGAACTGCTCTACCTCGGCTCGGACCGCGACCGTGGCGATCTGCGTCCCGGGGAGACGCTGGCCTTGACCCTGTACTGGCAGGCCGCCCGGGTTGTCGAGCAGGCAAGGGAGGTCTCGATCTGGCTCTCCGGGGCGGACGGCGAGATCCCACTGTGGTACGGACACCCCGTACGCGGAACGTATCCTTTTGCCGCCTGGGCCGCTGGCGAATTCGTTCGCGACCGCCACGCGCTGCGCCTGCCCATCGACGCGGGGGCCGGAGACTATGACCTGCGGTGGGCGGTGGTGGAACGAGAGGGTGTGCCGGCCTCCATCTCTGCCGCGGACGTGCAAGGCACGGTGACCTGGCTCTCACTGGGCACGATCCACGTCCACGCCACCGATCGCCTCTGGGAGCCTCCTGCTTTTCAGTACGTCGTCGGCACACAGTTGGGCGACCAGGTCGAGCTCTTGGGCTATGACCTGGACCGCGACCGCGCCAGGCCGGGAGATACGCTCCGCCTGACGCTCACCTGGCGATGTACGGGGCCGATGGAGGTCAGCTACACCGTGTTCACACATCTCCTGGACGCTGACCAGCAGATTCGCGGGCAGGTGGACAATCCCCCTGTGGGCGGCTCCTATCCAACCACGATCTGGGTGCCCGGCGAGATCGTGGTCGATGCATACGAGATCCCGGTTGCTGTCGATGCTCTGCCGGGCATGCACGTCATCGAGGTCGGATTGTACGATCCCAAGACGATGGAGCGTCTCCCGGTGTTCGATCCCACCGGTTCGATTGGCGACCGAGTCTTGCTTGCCCACGTCGAGATCGAGAGCGGCGAATAGATCGCACCACGGTCGCAGCTCCCCCCCCTACAACCTTTTGCCAAAAACCGTCAGGCGTGTTACAATGTTAACCTGTCCTTTTTGCCTCCAAGATGCGAGGAGCAGAACGGATATGGGTGCGGAAATTGTGCTCACCGGCCAGGCAAAAGACATACAGAAGCACGATCGCAGCATCACGTGTCACATCATCGCCGGACCTGCAGCCAAGCAACCTCCACGGGGCCTCAAGCTCTTCGGACAGACACTCTATCAGGTCGAATGTACCATCCGCCAGTGGAGGCGCGCACGTCAGCATGCAAACGACCACTCGGATCTGACCGTGGAAGGATACCTGGAGCCACGCCGCGACTCGGAGACGGGCAGGCTGTACATCGCCGTCATCGCCACCTCCGTGCAGAGCGCACTCTTGCAGAACGTGTGCAAGCTTGAGCAGCTCGAACAGGTCTTGCAGGAGGCGCGTGATGCGTTCGTGTGCGCGCGCGAGCAGGGAGTCGACCAGCGCCTGCTGGAGGAAAAGGCGGCGAGGTTCGTCGAGGCCAGCGAATGCGTAGGGCAGTTCTTGGAAAGACATCCCGAGCTGATCCCGGAGAAAAGAATCTGACGATGCGTGTGCGTCACATCCCCCTTATCCTGATCGCACTGAGTGTGTGGGTCGGTTGTCGCCAAAGCCCTGGGCCCCATCAGGTTCTCATCCAGGTCGACGGCAGAGAGCTGCCCCTGTCGACCGACGTGCTGACCGTGCGAGAGGCCCTCTCGGAGAGCAGGGTCACCATCGACCACGATGACCTGGTGGAGCCGGACCTGTGGGTCGAGCTCCAGGAGGGGATGGTCATCCGGGTGATCCGCGTCCAGGAAGAGATCATTGCCGAACGGGAGATCGTGCCCTACAGGCAGCAGACCATCAAGAGCGAATCGCTGCCCACGGGAGAGCAAAAGCTCCTGCAAGCGGGCGCGAACGGGCAGGCTGAGCTGACGTACCGTCTGCAGTTTGAGGATGGCGTCGAGATCTCGCGCAGTGTCCTGAGGCGGATCGTCGTCCAGGAACCGGTGGACCAGATCACCGTCGTCGGCGTTGAGGGCATGGTCGACTCGGTCCAGATCCAGGGCACCATCGCCTACCTGAACAGCGGCAACGCGTGGATCATACGGGGCACCAGCGGAGGGAGACACCCGGTGACCACCGATGGCGATCTGGACGGGCGTGTGTTTGCCCTGTCGCCAGACGGCGCGTACCTGCTCTATTCGGCCCTCACCGATACCGTCGAGTTCGATGGACCCTTCAACGAGCTGTATCTGCTCAATGTCGTCCTGGTAGACGAAGAGCCTCAACGGCTGCCCATCGAGAGCGCGTTGTGGGCCGGATGGGCGCCCGACGGACGGCGCATCGCCTACGGCACCGGCGTGAAGAGCGGCCCTCCGGGGTGGAAGGCAAGAAACGACCTGTGGATCGCGTCCATCCTCAGCAACGAAGGCGAGGTCCTCGACCCCAATCCAACGCGCATCCTGGCGCCCGCGACATCCGGGCCGTACAGTTGGTGGGGCATGCAGGTTGCCTGGTCGCCTGATGGCACGAAGCTGGCCTATGCCAGCCCAGATCAGATCGGCTGGATCGAGCTCTTGACCCGCCGTACCTTCCCCCTGGCTGCCTTCTCCCCCTTGAGTACTCCCCATGACAAGGTGTGGGTGCCTGCGCCTACGTGGTCGCCCGACAGCCGGTTCATCGCCTGCGCCATCCGCAGCGAAGAGCCAGGGCGCTCTCCTGAAGACAGCCGGCGGTTCGAGGTCTGGGCTCTGGACACGGCGGGGTCCGTTCGCGCCCGACTCACCTCTCCCGTGGGGATGTGGAGCGCTCCGCGCTGGTCACCCTTACAGAGCAGCGAAAGCGCGATCTTGTATGCCGAAGCCGACACGCCCTTTGATTCGTACGCGAGCCGGCACACGCTCAAAGTGATGGATCGGGATGGGAGCAACAAGCGCGCCGTCTTTCCCATCTCGACGGAGACCGGCATCGCACCGCCGGTCGTGAGCGATTGGTCGCCCGACGGTCAGCAGATCGTTGTCCTGTACCAGGGCGACCTGCATCTGGTCGACCTGGCCCGCGAGCAGGTCCAGCAGTTGACTGGCGACGGACAGTGCAGCCTGCTCGACTGGGCAAGATAAAAGACGATGCGAGCCTTCCTTCGTTTCTGGACAGATCCCGCCCGTGCGCGGCTCAGGCTTCTGCTGCTGGCGGCGACCAGCGTCATATGCGCCCTGTGGTCGGCCTGGATCTGGCATCGCAGCCGCACCTGGCCCGAGAGCGCGCTTCTCCCCCTCCAGGATCCCCTGGCTAATCTCAATCAGGTCGGCGTCAACGTGGATCTGGCGCAGTACGACGCCGTCGAGCTGGATCGTGTTCTGTCCCAGGTCCGGGACGCGGGTTTTCGCTGGGTACGGCAGCGCTTTGGCTGGGAAGAGATCGAGCCTCAACGAGGGCGGCTCACGTGGGACGCCTGGGATCCGATCGTCTCGGCCTGCGCAGCGTACGATCTGGAACTGATCGCCGTGCTCGACGGGTCTCCGCCATGGGCACGCGAGGGCAGCGGCTCTGCCAATCCCTACACGCCGCCCCAAGAGACGGCGGATTGGGGCACATTTGTCGCCCGTTTCGCCGGACGATACCGGGGGCACGTCGCTGCCTATCAGTTGTGGGATGAACCCAACCTCAGCAGTCACTGGGGCGACCGCTATGTCGCGCCGGTGGGCTATGTGGCCTTGCTCCGGGAAGGCGCGATCCGCGCTCGGGACGCCGATCCGGGCGCGGTCATTCTCCTTGCCGCCCTGGCGCCGACGGTCGAGTACGGCCCGCTCAACCTGAACGAGGTCACGTTCCTGGAGCAGATCACAGAGGCTGGGGCTGGACCCTACTATGACGTCGTGGCTCTCCAACCGTACGGTTTCGGCGACCCGCCGCAGGCGCGCGCGGACCTGGGACACCTGAACTATGCGCGCATTGGCGCCGTGCACCGCAAAATGGTGCGCCTGGGATTAGGAGATCGTCCCGTTTGGGCGACGGCGTGGGGATGGAATGCCCTGCCCGCGGGCTGGGAGGGCCAGCCGACGCTGTGGGCCGCGGTGAGCGTGGAGGATCAGGCAGAGTACACTCGCTCGGCCATAGAGCAGGCTCGTCGGGAGTGGCCGTGGATGGGGCCGATGATCCTCTACACCTACCAGCCGGATCTGCCGGCCGATGATCCCCGCTGGGGGTTTGCACTGCTCGACGCACAGGGCATCTCCCAACCTGTACACGATGAGCTGCGCCGCGCCAGCGCCATTCCGCCTGCGCTTCACACTGGTGTCTACCGGGCCAGCCCCGAGACCGCGCAGTTTTCTGGAGCGTGGCGCTTTTCCAGCGCCGGAGCGGACCCACCACCAGACGCCGGGCGCGAGGGGACGCCGCGCGCGGGCCTGGCCTTCGACTTTTGGGGCACGTCCCTGGACCTGACGGTGCGCCGGGGGGATTTCTGGGGCGTGTTCTATGTCCGTGTCGACGGGCAGTCCGTTCAAGGCCTGCCGCGAGACGAAGGCGGGAGGGCATACCTGGTGCTGCACGATCCTTCCGGGCAGGTGGAGACGATCCAGGTGGCACGTGGGCTGTCCCCGGACACGCCGCATCGCCTCGAGATCGACGCCCACGGCGGGTGGGGGCAGTGGCCCCTGGTCGGCTGGACAGTCTGGGGGGAACCGTTGCGTGACCTCGCCGCGGATGTGAGCCCGATCTGGCTGCTTCTTGGGGTGTCTGCTGGCGCGGCGCTGGCGGCTGTGGGGCAGATCGCGCTGGATCCCGGCGTGCTCTTGCCCGTACTTGCCGGCGTGGGACGCGTGTTCCGGCGCTATCGCGCCCTGCCGGAATGGGTCCCGGTCCTGGCGACGCTGGGGGCCGTTCTGGCCTTCTACTTTGTCCCCTGGGCGCCGGCCTCGCTGCTGCTCCTGGCGATCCTGTTCGCGCTCTTTTTCCTGCGCATCGACCTGGGACTGGCTGCGGTGGCCTTTGCGCTCCCCTTCTATCTCCGTCCCAAGATGCTCCTGGGGCGTCCGTTTTCTACGGTCGAACTGGCTTTGGGCCTCTGTGCCCTGGCCTGGCTGTCCGCTCGCCTGCTGGACCTGGGACGAGCCGCGGTCCGCAGTGGGCCAGGGCCGCTGCTGTGGCGTCTGGGGCAACTGGGCGCGAGCCTGCGCACGTGGACGGTGCGCACCTGGCTCGGGTTGTCATCGCTCGACGTGGGAATGGCCGCGCTGGTAGGGCTTGCCGCACTGTCGCTCACCTGGACCACTCATCTTCAGGTTGCGGTCCGCGAGTTCCGCACCGTGTTTGTGGAGAGCGCGCTGTTCTATGCGCTTCTGCGGCTGGCCCTGCGCACTCTGCGCGCACACCGGCGGGTCATCGAGGGCTGGCTGCTGGGAGCGACCGCGATCTCGCTGATCGGTTTGGGGCAGCGGGTCTCCGGGCAGAATCTGATCACGGTCGGCGGCATATCCCGCGTGCGTGGGTTCTACGGGTCTCCCAATAACCTGGCGCTGTATCTGAGCCGTGCTTTGCCCGTGCTCTTGGCAGTTGCCTGGCAGGGACGTGACCGGGTGCGGCGGCTCGCCTACGGGATCGCGGCCCTGCCCGTCCTGGCTGCGCTGGTGTGCACTCAGTCCAGGGGGGCGCTCTTGCTCGCGCTCCCTGCGGCGCTGTTGGCCCTGGGGCTGCTGAAGCGCAGTCGCAAGGCAACGTGGACGGCTCTGGGTGCGCTGGCTGCGCTTGTCTTGCTGCTCCTTCCTCTTGTCGTCGCCGGCCGGCTTTTCACGTGGTTCGATCCATCCACTGACACCGGGCTCTTTCGTCTCAGGCTGTGGCGATCCACGCTCTCCATGCTCGCCGATCACCCGCTGACGGGCGTAGGGTTGGACAACTACCTCTACGCCTATCGATCGCGCTACGTCCTGCCCTCTGCGTGGGGAGAACTGGATCTCTCTCACCCTCACAACCTCCTGCTGGACGCGTGGACGCGCCTGGGTATCGGCGGTGTGGGTATCGTCGTCTGGATGCTGGTGGCCTTTTTCCGTGGTGCCTGGGCCCAACTCCGGACGGTCCCAGGCGATCGGAGAGCGGTGCTGCTCGGGCTGGCGAGCGGTATGATTGCCGCCCTGGCTCACGGACTGGTGGACCACGCCATCTTTGTCATTGACCTGGCGTTCGTGTTCGGACTGCTGTTGGCGATGGCCCACCCACTCGTCCGCGCCCGGTCCGCGCACATGGGGGTAGACACGTGAGAACTGTGAAAACGAGGTGCCGCAACGGGCTTTGGTCCTCTATCTTGATCTGCGGGATCGTGCTCCTGTCTGGGGGATGTCTGTTTACACCCACGCCACCGCCAGTCTCTGCTCTACCCACGGAAACGCCGCCCACGCTCGCAATGCCTGTTTCGACACCCAAGGCCGCGGCGACGTCCGTTTCTCCGGGGGCGCCGCAGACGCTTACGGTCTGGATCACCGAGCTCCTCTCTCCGACGGAGGGAGGGGACCGGTCGCGGATCTTTGAGCAGCAGATCCTGGCCTTCGAGGCCACGCATCCGGGCCTGACCGTGCAGGTGCTGCACAAAGCGCCGGACGGGAAGGGGGGCATGCAGGACCTGCTGGCTACCGCCAGCACCGCTGCCCCTGGCGTGATCCCCGACCTGATTGCTATCGACACCAGGAACCTGGAAGAGGTCGCGAGGAAGGGCCTGGTCGTTCCTCTCGACGCCTTTCTCTCGCCCTCATTGCAGGCGGATCTCTACCCCTTTGCTATTGCGGCGGGCACCGTCGACGGGCAGTTGGTGGGTGTGCAATTCGAGGTAAGCATCCAGCACGCGATCTATAACACCAGCAAGATTGCAGTCGCGCCCGTCACGTGGGAAGAGGTCTTTGCCAGTGGCGCGACGTACACCTTTCCCACAGCAGGACAGGATGGCCTGGTCAACGACGCCTTCTTGATCCAGTACCTGTCTACCGGCGTTGAGCTGATGGACAGCAGCGGCGACCCCTACCTCGACCGCCAGGCGCTGACAGAGGTGCTCGAGTTCTACCGGCAGGGCATTGAAAACGGCGCGATTCCCTCAGAAGTCCTGAACTATGCCACGGTCGAATCGGGATGGCCCAAGTACCTGCAGGCCGAGGTCGTGATGACCCACATCTCCTCCAAGTTGTATCTGACAGGACCCGATTCACTGCCCGGCCATCGGCCGGCGGCCATTCCCACGCGCGACGGACAGGCTGTTGCCCTCAGTCGGGGGACTGCCTGGGCGGTGACATCGCGCGATCCCAACCGCCAGGTGCTCGCCATCAAGCTCCTGGAGTGGCTGATGAATCCCGTCAACATGGCCGCGTGGAGCCAGGCTGCGTCGTACCTGCCGACCCGTCGAGCCGTGTTCGAACAGATGACGCGCGATACCTATGTGAGCTTTGTGTACACCCAGCTCGAACATGCGGTCCCTTACCGGTCTTCGGAGGCCCATCAGCGCATCTACCGGGCGATGCAGCAGGCCGTGGATGCCGTGCTGCGCGAGGGTGTGCTGCCCACAGTCGCCGCTCAGAACGTCCTCAAGGCCATCAACCAGGAGAGTTTATGATGAACCTTCAAGAGCAAGCGATGCGTCTCGTTCAGGCCGCTCTGGAAGCGGTGGACCCAGCCCAGGCTCTTCGCACCGCGGTGCGGCGTGAGGATGGAAGCCTGTGCATTAGCGGACCGGGATCTGGGTGCCGCGAGGTGGACCTGGGCCGGTATCAGCGCGTGTACGTTGTTGGCGGGGGCAAAGCTGGCGCGCCGATGGCGCAGGCGCTGAGCGAGATACTGGGCGAGCGGCTCACGGCTGGATGGCTCAACGTCAAGCAAGGACACCTGGTTGGGGCGCTACTGCCTCCATCGCTGACGATCCACGAGGCCAGCCACCCCATCCCCAGTGAGGCGGGCCGCCTGGGCGCGGCTCAGATCCTGGAACTCGCTCGGCAGGCGGGCGAAGACGACCTGGTATTCTGCCTGATCTCGGGCGGCGGCTCTGCGCTGCTGCCCCTGCCTGTCCAGGGAGTCACCCTGGGCGATCTACAAGTCCTCACCGATGCCCTGCTGAGATGCGGAGCGACGATCAACGAGATCAACACGGTGCGCAAGCACTGCTCTCAGATCAAGGGGGGACAGCTTGCCCGTGCGGCCTATCCCGCCACCGTGATCTCGATGATCCTCTCCGATGTGGTCGGCAATCCCCTGGATGTCATTGCCTCGGGTCCCACCGTCCCGGACACGACCACATTCGCCGATGCGTTCGCTGTGTTGACCGGGTATGACATTGTAAAAGCCGTGCCGGAGCGCATCCTCAGGCACCTGCGGGCAGGCCTCAACGGAGACCTGCCCGAGACGCCCAAGCCTGGCGATCCAGTCTTTGATAACGTGCACAATGTCATCATCGGCAGCAATGCCATCGCTGCCCAGGCGGCCCAGGCCCAGGCGCGAGAGATGGGATTCAACACCTTGCTCCTCTCCACCTACATCGAGGGAGAGGCCCGAGAGGTCGCACGGGCGATGGCGGGCATTACAAAGTCCTTGGCTGTCGAGGGTTGGCCTGTTCCCAAGCCAGCTTGCGTGATCGCCGGAGGCGAAACCACGGTGACCATACGCGGCTCGGGTCGGGGAGGCCGCAATCAGGAACTGGCCCTCTCTGCCGCGCTGGCGCTCGCTGGTTGGGAGGGCGTGGCCATGGTCACGCTGGCCACAGATGGCACCGATGGGCCCACAGACGCCGCCGGGGCCATCGTCGATGGAAGCACCGTCTCGCGAGGGCAAGCGCAGGGCATGCTCGCCGCCGACTATCTGGCCCGGAACGACTCCTACACCTTCTTTGACCGCCTGGGCGACCTGATTCGCACCGGCGCGACCAATACGAATGTCAACGATCTGCTGTTCATGCTCGCCTGGTGAGCATTTGATTTTACATAAGCTCTATCTATTACCCACAAGTTGGGGTTGTTCGTAACAAGATACCAAAATGCGCATATAGAGCGCTTCCCACTCGATGGTTGTCAGGACGGCGGTGCAGGGTAGGTCGGGCTGACAGCGATTGATGTAGGTCATCCAATGCAAGCGCCAAGCGATGACGCTCATCAAGGCGATAAAGTTGTAGAGA
>JADHXD010000031.1 GCA_016783145.1 Anaerolineae bacterium | reverse complement strand
GATCGGAGCAACAGCAATGGGCCTCGGTGCAGCTTGGGTCGGTTCTCCTGACACGGCGATGTGGGACATCTGCGAGGAAACGCTGCACGACGCCCTGGCTATTCCGTATGATGTGCGCATCCCGGCCTTGATTGCCATTAGAGTTGTTGCACAGCAAGATCTGTGGGGAATCCACGCAAGAAACGGGCACTTTCCGCTGGAACCGCCCTGTTTTCTGGTAGATTTGGCCGCATTGTGGGGCATCATGCCTGTGAAACGCAACCAAAGCCTTATTCTGCAACAACTCTATTGGGTATCCCAACCAGCAGTTGCCGCCGCACGGGAGAGAGGATCGCTTCGATCCCGTCAAAGTGCACTATAGCCGTTGGGGCGAACGGAAAGCAGAGTAAGACAAAAACGGTGTCCGGCGCTCGAATCCAAGAGCGCCGGACATCTTGGAGTTAGCCGCCTCTGCTCCGAGTTTCTGCCCTACTCTTTACCATACAGCCTGGTGTACATGTCGTAGTGGCGATAGACCTGGCGAACATAGCGTTGCGGCTCGTCTCGAGAGATGATCTCCACAAACAGATCGGGATCCCCTCCTGCCTGTCTGAGCCAGCTCACCGCGTTCGCCGGACCGCCGTTGTACCCCGCCAGTGCCGCTGCTACGTCGCCCTCTGTCATCGCCAGGACGCGATGCAGGTACCAGGCGCCGAACTTGACGTTGAGGTATGGGCGGCTCAGGAGATGCTCACCGTAGCCTGACCAGGGCATCATCTGGGCGATCCACGTACCTGTGGAAGGCATGATCTGAGCCAACCCAACCGCACCGGCCCAAGAGACCACACTGTCGTCAAACACACTCTCCTGGCGGATCAGGGCAAACATCAACAACGGATCCAGGCCATACTCAGCGCATTCTGAGACGACTAGGTCGGTGAAGTGAAGAGGGAAGGCCAGTCGCTGGATCTGGCGTGGCACGTCCAGGGCCGAGACCTCTGGAGACAGAACGATGAGATCGATCGCAGCGCGCAAGGAGGGTGCGTAAAGACCCAGCTCCCCGGTCAGCAGGGCGAGCCGGTAGAGGGACAGTGGATCTTGGCTACTTTCTTTGCGCAGGTTGTCAAATTCTGCCTGAGCCTCTTCTCGCAGGCCAAGGGCCAGCATCTCCATCCCCCGGCGCACACGAGTGTTGTTTGCCATCAACAGAGAGGCAGACGCGCCTCCAGGCTGACCGCCCCGGCCCAGCCAGCGGCTCAACCAGACTTCAGCTTCCCTGCTCTCGGCCTCCTGGTCGGCAGCTTGGGGCACGCTCTGCGATGTGATACGCCAACTGGCGGGCCGTCCACGGTTTGCCAGCAGATGGGTCGCCCTCATGCCGTAGTAGTCTCGTGGGTGTTCCTCTGACAGCGCTCGCAACCAGGTCTGAGCTTCTCCGACCTCGCCCTGTGTCCATAGCGTTTTTCCCAGCCAGTAGCGGGCGCGCAGAGACTCAGCAGAAGCGGGGTACGCGTTGATCAGCTCGCGCCAGGCGACGAGTGCTTGGGGGGTATCTCCGCTTCGATAGCGACAGAGCCCAGCGCGGAACCGGGCCAGCGGCGATTGATCGTCGTTGACATGGATATCAGCCAAGGAGGCGAAAGCGTCGCCGGCCTCCTTGAAACGACCCTTCCGCTCGAGCAGGAGCGCGGCCTCCCAGAGAGCTGTCGGTGCCAATGGGTGGCGCGTGTGCGCCTCCGCAAAGCCCCGAAACGTCTCAACGGCCTCATCCGGCAGGTCCTGCCTCGCCAAAGCCCTCCCCTTGAGGAGCCACATCTCCCCCCAATGTGGGATCGTCTCGGGGAACAGGGACAGAGCCCGTTCGCTTTCTTGCTGAGCCAGCGCAAAGGCCCCTGAGTCAAGGTATGACAGCGCAACATAGTAGTGCGCGTCGCTGTCATAGTCCGGCGTGCTCTCGATGTATCGGCGGAGGGCGCCGACAGCCGCGTCATAATTCTCGGCATGGTAGTTGATCAGCCCGCGCTGGTATTCATTGACCTCGGCAGATGCTTCCAGAAGAACGATCAGCGCAAGATGAGCGTAGCCTGGACGAGGATCACCGTTGACTGCCTGGGCAAAGGCAGCGAGTGCCTGTTCCTCCTGCCCTGCAGCACGATGGGCCTGCCCGATCAGGTACCAGACCCTCGCCAGGCGGTAGGCGTTTTTCGAGCTCTCGGCAATCGCCGTGAACCAACGGATGGCTTCTCTTTCGTTCCCGACGGAGGCGTAGGCGCGTCCGATCTGCTCCTGCAAATCGTACTGCTGGCCGAGGTCCAGTGCGCTCTCGAGGGCAAGCTTGTACGCCTCCGCCGCGGAATCGTGCTGCCCAAGTATGCTGTAGGCATCCCCGATCCGGGTGTGTACCAGATCGGCCAAGATGGTCTGGCGCTCCAGGTAGGAGCGATACTGCTCGATGGCCGACGTGTACTCTCCCATCCGGACCAACGTCTCTGCCAGGTAGAAACGCGCCGCCGCAATCCGGTGGTCGGCAGGATGCCGCCGCAGGAACTGCCGCAGCAGATCCTTCGCAGCGCCATAGTCGCCCTCGTGGAAGGCACACACGGCGATCTCGTATCGGGCCTCAGCGATCTCTCCTTGTGCGTCAGAAGTCTCCAGGATCGCGCGCAGCTCGGCCTGCGCCTGGACATAGTCTCCGTCTCGTTTTGCGCGATGGGCACTCGCCAGACGGCCCTCAGGATGGTAGGTCAGAGGCAGAGCAGGAGGAAGCGTTGGGGCAAGGGTGGGAGACGCAGTAGGGGAAGGCGTTGTTGTGGGCAGCGGAGTGTTGGCTGTGGTGGGCGTGACCAGTGCCGGAAGACGAGATGGGGTAGCGACACCGGGTGCGTGCCGCTGCGCCTGCGCGATCTCTTGCTCTGTTGACCGCGTCTGGACAGCACGAGGACCCGCCTCCCTGGTGGATGAAACGGTCACTATGGTCAAACCGAGGATCGCAGAGAGCAAGACTATGGCCAAACTCAGGATCAGTGCGGTTCGTAGTTTCATAGCATCGATGATTCTCTCCGTGCGCTCACGAGGGGTTGCACGGCCAGTATCCAGTGAGAGCAGCCTCGACACACTGCTCGATCGTGCCAAAGCGCACCTGCAGACCCGAATGAGACCGTGCATAGAAGGCCATCTTGGCCGAGTTGGTTGCCATCGTCCGAAAGCCCAACTGCTCTACTGGAGCGACGACCATGCAGGTGTCAGCAACCACCCTTCCTCCTGCGGCCTCAATGCGATTCACCTCAGCAGACATGCGTTCTCTGATCGCCCGCGCCGTCGTCACCCACAGCGCGGTCTTGACCCGCTTTCCCGCCACTGCACGTGCGACCTGACCGATCTCGAGAGGAGAGGCATGAGGACAGCCTATGCTGACCACGTCGATGCGTGTGCCTTCCCCGCTGAGCGCCGCGTACCCAGGCGTCAGATCGTCGATGACGATCCGCTGCGCGTCAGAAAGCAAGACACCGCCGGCTCTCGCCTCGGGAGTGACCTCTGCGATGTGGTAGAGCGCCACCGCACCGCTCGCGGCCATTGCCGCGCCCAAGCTCTTGAGACGGTCGGTCAGTGGATCATCCGGCAATGCCTCTGGGTCAGGCACGGCGCAGCGTTCGTCGTAGAGAAAAAAGCAAGGCACACCGCTCTGGACACGCCTCCCAATCAGGTAGCCCAGCGCGCTCCAGTCGGATACGGTGCGCAGCGGACAACGCACATCCACCCGGAATCCAGCCATCCGGTTTTCGTCCAGGTGCAGTCCATAGGCCGCCGTGCGCCCACAGATCGCTGCAGAGAGCGCGCTCGGGCCACCCTCTCGGTTGGTGCGCGCACCCAGTATCGCGTTGGCAAAACTGACCGCCGAAGACTCTGCCCATGCGATGTGCTCGCCGTAAGCGGGCCGATTCCCGAGCAGGTAGGGGGTGCACGTGCAGACAGGGTCAATGCCCATCGCAGTGTAGACGTCGAGCACGGCTCGCTGCTGGCGTGCAAACCCTTCTGTGAACCCCAGTGTACGCCAGCGTTCGACGTCGATCCCCGCTGGATTCAACGTGGTCGGTACACGGACCCTGGCTCCCTGTGCCAGCCATTCTCGGAGAAAGGCGAGGCCGGCTTCTCCCAGGTTCTTGTAGCTCACTCCCGCAACCTGTACACTGGCGACGGGGGTCAGCCGTGCCGCGCCATATATCTTGGCTAGAGCGACGACAATCTCTACTGCGCGCTGGACGGCGGTGCCATCCGCGCCCTCTAGCATCGCTTGCTCTCGCTCTGTCAGGTACAACCCATTTGCCCTCTGCATAGCATTCCTTTCAGCAGCACTGGATGGACACAAGTGTAGGGGGCTTGAGAGGAATTGTCAAGTCTGGGCTTGCTCCTCCCACTCATTTCAGGTATAATGTCCTGCGTGCTGGCAACAGAACGCGAGGCGACCACAGGGCCCTGCTCCACAGAGAGGGCGCCGTTGCCCCTAGCGAACGGAGGGAGGGGGAGGGAACGTCCATTGAAGGCGTTGATCACTGGCGTTTCTGGGTTCGTCGGCAGCCACTTGGCAGAGCACCTGCTGGCCGACGGCGACTGGTGTGTTGCGGGCACCGTCTATGGGCCCGATGACAACATCCAGGGGATCCTGCCTGAGCTCGAGATCTATCCTGCCGAACTCTCTCGTTTGCCCGTCGTTGAGTTTGTGCTCGATCGAGCGCGTCCTGATGTGGTCTTTCATCTGGCAGCGCTCGCCGTAGCCGGGCATTCCTGGCGAGATCCAGCCGGGACTCTGCAAACGAACGTGGCTATGCAGGCCAACATCCTGCAGGCAGTGGTCAACCTGAGACATGTGTGTCGGATCATCGTCGTGAGTTCGAGCGAGGTGTACGGCGCCGTGTCTCCGGATATGCTCCCCATCGACGAAGAGACACCCTTCCGGCCGCTGAACCCCTACGCAGTGAGCAAGGTAGCACAAGATATGCTGGGGCTACAGTACCATCTTAGCCACAGGCTGGATACGGTGCGCGTGCGTCCGTTCAACCACATTGGGGCCCGCCAGAGCCTCGGCTTTGTGGCCCCGGATTTCGCGTCCCAGATAGCGCGCATCGAGGCTGGTCTCGAGGAGCCAGTGCTCCGCGTAGGAAACCTGGGCGCGCGCCGTGACTTTACAGACGTTAAGGACGTCGTGCGAGCCTATCGCCTCGCGGCACTTCACGGACAGTCAGGACAGGTCTACAACGTGGGATCAGGACGGTCCTACGCCATCCAGCACGTTCTGGACACCTTTCTCGCCCAAAGCAGGGTGCCAATCCGGGTCGAACCTGACCCCACGCGGATTCGGCCGAGCGACATCCCAGAGGTGATCTGCAACTACAGCAGGCTCCACGCATGCACGGGTTGGCAGCCTCGCATCCCGCTGGATCGGAGCCTGGCCGACGTACTGGCTTACTGGCGAGTTCGTATCAGCGAATGAGGAGCAGTGTTATGCCTACGGCACTGATCACTGGCATCACCGGACAGGACGGGTCGTACCTTGCCGAATTCCTGCTTGGCAAAGGATACCGCGTCATCGGCATGGTCCGCCGCAGCAGCACGGTCAACTTTCAGCGTATCGAGCACATCCAGGACAAGGTCACGCTTGTCCCCGGCGACCTGTTGGATCAGATGTCCCTGGTGGATGCGCTACGCGAGTACAGGCCTGAGGAGGTGTACAACCTGGCGGCGCAATCCTTTGTGCCTACTTCGTGGCGACAGCCGGTTTTCACCGGCGAGGCCACCGCGCTTGGGGTAACGCGCGTGTTGGAGGCAATCCGGACCGCCAGTCCCGGGATCCGCTTCTACCAGGCCTCGAGCAGCGAGATGTTTGGGAAGGTCCGGGAGTCGCCTCAGAACGAGCACACTCCTTTCTACCCGCGCTCACCCTATGGCGTGGCCAAGGTATACGGTCACTGGATCACGGTAAACTATCGCGAGAGCTACGACCTTTTCGCCTGCTCAGGCATCCTATTCAACCACGAAAGCCCCCGTCGAGGGCTGGAGTTTGTCACGCGCAAGGTCACCCACGGTGCAGCCAAGATCAAGCTTGGCTTGGCCCACGACATCCACCTCGGGAATCTCGATTCGCGCCGCGATTGGGGTTTCGCGGGAGACTATGTGCACGCAATGTGGTTGATGCTGCAGCAAGACAGTCCCGATGACTATGTGGTGGGCACCGGTGCCACACACGCCGTGCGAGAGCTCTGTGAGGTCGCCTTCTCTTGCCTTGACCTGGATTGGTCCGAGTACGTGGTGATCGATCCCAAGTTCTATCGCCCTGCAGAAGTGGATCTGCTGGTCAGTGATCCAGCCAAGGCCAAGGCGGTACTCGGCTGGGAGCCTCAGGTCGACTTTGCAGGTCTCATACAAACGATGGTGACTGCCGATGTCGAGCTGCTCCAACGCGAGCACGGGCTGTAGCCATGGCCTCTGGCACGGCAGATAGTGAGACTTGGGCGTACCTGGTTGATACACACGCGCATCTTGACGATGTCAAGTTCGGCGCCGACCGGGACGACGTTGTCCGGCGCGCCCTCCAGGCGGGCGTTGCGCAGATCATCACCGTCGGTGCTGACCTACCCTCTACGCGGTCTGCGATCGCGCTGTCTGAGCGCCACCCCAGCGTGTTCGCTACGGTGGGCATTCACCCGCATGATGCTCAGAAGGCCAGTCCCTCCGCACTCAGCAAAGTGCGAGATCTGGCTTCCCATCCTCGCGTTGTTGCCGTCGGCGAGATTGGGCTTGACTTCTATCGGGATTGGTGCCCCAGGGATGCGCAGCGGGCAGCCTTTGAGGCTCAACTTGACCTGGCTGCGGAGGTAGGCAAGCCGGTGGTGGTTCACATCCGTGACAAGGGGGGAGAGACGGGCGCCTATGACGAAGCGCTCAAGACCCTTCAGGCCTGGCTGTCCGGACGCCGGGAGGGTGACCCGGTCATCCGTTCCCCCGGTGTCCTGCACTGTTTTTCTGGCGATGTGCGCACGGCCGAGTCGATTCTCGAGCTCGGCTTTTACATTGGCGTAGATGGGCCGGTTACCTATCCCGCTGCCAAGGCCCTTCAGTCGGTCATCGCTCGAGTACCCCTTGAACGCCTGCTGCTAGAGACGGATTGCCCTTACCTGGCTCCCCAGTCCCTGCGAGGTCGTCGCAACGAGCCGGCATTCTTGCCCGAGATTGCGCTAAAGGTAGCGCAGATCAAAGCGATTGCCCCACAGGAAGTGGCTCGAGTGACTACATCGAGTGCTTGCCGCGTGTTCCGCCTTCCAGGAAGGTGACAATGCCGACAAAAGCTGGAACCTCCCTGCAGCCACAGAGTTCCGTCGGCCGACCGATCGATCTGTCGATCATTATCGTGAGCTGGAATGTGTGCGATCTGCTTCGCCGTTGCCTGCACTCGATCCTGCGTACGGCAAGTCTGAGCGAACACGAGCAGGGCACGTGGCGCGGGCAGCTTGTGGATGGACAGCCGCTGAGCTTCGAGGTGATCGTCGTCGACTCACACTCCTCGGATGAGAGTGTGTCCATGGTTCGCAGTGAGTTCCCCGGCGTGCGCCTACACGCCAGCGAGCGCAACCTGGGATACACGGGGGGAAACAACACCGGCATGCAGGAAAGCCGAGGAAGGTATGTACTCTTGCTCAACCCGGACACCAAAGTTGTGGGCGAAGCGCTGAGCGCGATGGTCTCCCACTTGGATCACCACCCCGAGGTAGCTGTTGTTGGGCCGCAACTCCTCTGGCCCGATGGCAGTGTGCAGTCCTCGCGGCGCCGTTTTCCGTCACTGGGTACAGCCGTCATCGAGAGCACATTCCTGCAGAAGTGGTTTCCCAATCACCCAGTGTTGCAGCGCTACTACACGCTGGATCTCCCCGACGACATCCCCGTGGAGGTCGATTGGGTGACCGGGTCCTGCTTGCTGGTCCGCTGGTCGGCGATCGAACAGATCGGGTTGCTCGACGATGCGTTCTTTATGTACTCGGAGGAGCTCGACTGGCAGAAGCGGATGCAGCACGCCGGTTGGAAGGTCCTGTACCTGCCCGCAGCTCGGGTCGTGCACTATGAGGGAAAGAGCAGTGAGCAGGTCGTGGCCCTGACGCATATTCGCTTCGGGCGGAGCAAGGTGCTCTACTTTCGCAAGCACCACGGACGTCTGGCATCTGAAGCCGTTCGTTGTTGGCTGTTGCTGAACTATGCGTACGAGTGGACGGTCGAGGCACTCAAGTGGTGTGCTGGGCACAGCCGAGCTCTACGTCGCCAGCGAATGCATGCCTACAGACAGGTCCTGCTTTCAAGGTTTGATATCTAGAGCATACCGGCCTGCCCAGACTCATCGGATGCTGCTTGGCTCACGTGGAGGACTCGGATGTCAGTGCACGTCTTTATGTGGTTCGACGTTGAGGACTATGTCACTCCGCAGAGTGATGTAGCACTGGGCCGCCTGGTAGACATCTTTGATCGACACGGCCTCAAGGCGACCTTTAAACTGGTTGGCGAAAAAGTGCGTGGGCTGGAGCGTCGTGGTCATCACGACATCTTGACCAAACTGCGCTCCCACGATGTAGGCTACCACACTGACTTTCACAGCAAGCCGCCCAGCATCCCCGAATACCTGCTCGACTGCGACTGGCAGAGCGGCATCGCAGAGTTCATCCATCGAGAGGAAGCGGGACTCGATACACTGAAGCGGGTATTCCGGCGCACGCCATCCTGCTACGGCCAGCCTGGCGGATCGTGGGCTCCACACGTGTACCCGGCGCTCCGACAGTGGGGCATTCCCGTCTACCTGGACGCTGGTCCTTGGGTCGGACTCAACGGGCGTCCTCATCGATACTGCGATGTGCTGGACATGCTCGGACTGGATCACATCGCACACATCGGCATCAGCGGGGGAGCCGGCGAAGTGGAGCGAAGGCTGGCTAGCGTCGTAAACACGGTGGACCGTCTCAGGCATACCGGCGGGGAGATCAGCCTCTACGCGCACGAGTGCGAGTTCGTGACCCAGGAGTTCTGGGATGCCACCAATTACGGTCACGGCACAGACACTCCTCGCAGCAAGTGGCGGCCCGCTCCGCTGCTTGATCAAGGCGAGAGCGAGGAGCGCTATCTCGCCATGGACCGCTTTGTGGGGACCCTCGCTTCGCTGCCTGACGTGGAGCTCGTCACTGCTTCCCAGGCACCATCGCTGTACCGTGACCTGGCAAGAGGGCGGACATTCACACCCCAAGAGATCGCGCAGGCCTGTGCTGCAATGGCGGGAGGAATCACACATCAGCTTTGTGGTGGCGTATGGCTGTCTCCTGCAGAGGTATTTGGCCTGGGCGTGGAGCTCCTGGCCGCACGGGTTCGAGATGACAGGTGGCCGCGAAACCTTCCCTTCCGGTACTTTGACGGCCCGACTGAAGCGCCTGCCACGAGGTCAGTGTCTGACCGCCTGTCGCTGGACGACATCTATGGAACATGCCTGTACGAGTCGGCCCACATCGACATGACCGGACAGATGCCTTCCCAGGTCCAGGTGGGGCGGGACTGGCTCTCGCCGGCCGACTTTATCACGACAGTCGGGGCAGCGCTTCCGCGCTGGCTTGAGGGAGATCAGCAGAGCGCGCCAATCGTGAAGAGCTGTATGGCGCAGGCACGGTTTGTCCCCGAACACGTTCCCTGGGGATGGACGATATTCCCTCCAGGCTTTAACGCGGATCCCCTGCTGCAGGTGGGGAGGCTCCAGGCGTGGACACTCAAGCCCGCTCCTCTGGCATAGCATACCTGTGCGTGGCACCTGCTCTGCCTCCGGGTGCAGGCTCGCCTCTGCAGCATTCTCCGATTGACACAATGAGTCCTTGCGGGTAGAATGAAACGAGGTACCAGTTCGCTTTCACAGGCACCTCGATAGGACTCTCAGCTAGCATCACCTTTGTACGTTTGGCAGAAATTGCATAGTTGAAACTCCGGCCTTCGTGCTCTGCTCCTTAATGGTAATTCTACGTAACACTATAGCACTTAGTGTTCATTTCTTGAGTGACTGCCGTTATGCTGAGGGTAAGCCACCTCACGAGACAAGTACCGGCATCTATGCAGATAGATCGCTTATGATGCTTGAGGAAGCCGTATGTCCGGGTTCGGAGTTCGTTCGTTGCGCCAGATTTTCAGATGTGCGATTATCCAATTCGCGGTCAAAGGTGATGCTAGAAGGGAAGAGAAGAGGATGGCTGGACTCGTGGGAAGACTCGTCGTCGGCCAGTCTGGAGGCCCGACCCAGGTGATCAACAACAGCCTTGTCGGCGTCATCGAGGAAGCGCTCGCCCATGACCAGGTGACAGGTGTCTATGGCATGCTCAGGGGGATCGCTGGCGTACTGAACGAGAGCTTTGTGGATCTGGCGCGGGAATCCAAGGGTACACTCGCTCTCTTGCGGCGGACACCGTCGGCAGCGCTGGGCACTGTGCGCTACAAGCTCAAACCGGAGGACTATGCCCGGATCGTAGAGATCCTGCGCATCCACAACATCCGGTTCTTCTGCTACATCGGCGGGAATGACTCGATGGACACGGCCCACAGGGTCCACTTGGCAGCCCGTGAGATGGGGTACGAGCTGCGCACGATCGGCGTGCCCAAGACGGTGGACAACGACCTCGCTTACACCGATCACTGCCCAGGCTACGGGAGCGCGGCACGTTTCGTGGCCCTGGCAGTGCGCGATTCTGGCCGTGACACTGAGGCCATGGGTCGGAGCAGCCCCGTCAAGATCGTCGAAGTGATGGGACGCAACGCGGGGTGGCTGACCGCTGCTGCGGCGCTGGGCCGGCAGGATCCGAGTGACCCTCCGCACCTGATCTATGTCCCCGAGCGACCTGTGAACGACCAGGCCGTGGTCGAGGCGGTAGACCGCATCGTCGGCGAGCGCGACCACTGTGTGATCGCGTTGAGCGAGGGCGCTGTGCCAGATACGGGCCTGGAAGAGGTGGATGCGTTCGGCCACAAAATGAAAGGTGGAGCATCTGACTATTTGGCGTGGGTCATCCAGGCACAGCTTGGGCTCAAGGTGCGCCAGGACAAGCCGAACTACCTGCAGCGCTCGTTCTCGGCCTGCATGTCCCACGTAGACGCTGACGAGGCCTATCGAGTGGGCTGTGCCGCCGCACAGTTGGCCGTGGAAGGGGAGAGCGACATCATGATCACTTTGAATCGCCAGGCAGGTCCGGCGTACCTTTGCAGTACGGGGACAGCGCCGTTGGCGATGGTAGCCAATGACGAGAGGCGTTTGGCGAGCGAGTACATCGACAAAGATAGCAGCGACGTCACTGCTGCCTTTGTGGACTACGCACGTCCTCTGATCGGCACTCCGTTACCCCCTCTGGGTAGGCTCGCCCGCTATCCCGTGCCCCGGAAAGGAGAACCCAAGTGAGCGCTGTCATCCTGGTCTTTGTTGCGGCACTGTTCTTTGCGATGATCGGCACACCAGCGGCACGCCGAGTTGCGATCAGGCTGGATCTGATCGACATCCCGCGCGCCGATAGGGCACACACAGAGCCTACTGCCAAGATGGGTGGCGTCGCGATCTACCTCGGGGCAACGGCCGCCTTGATCTTGGGCGGAATCGCGGCTTGGCTGCTGTTTCAGGGCTGGAGCGGGCTGGACGAACTCGCCGGCATCCTGGCCGGGGCCACAGTGATGGGTGCAGTAGGTTTGTGGGATGACCGCGTGCGGCTCAAGCCACTGATCAAGCTCTTGCCCCAGTTTGCGGCCGTGGCCCTGCCTATTCTCAGCGGCGTCTACATCCGTCTGCCCCTTCCCATGCCTCTCAACATCGCGCTGACCGTGGCCTGGGTGCTGTACGTGACGAACGCCGTGAACTTTTCCGACAACATGGATGGGGTCGCCGCCGGTGTCTCGACGGTGGCGGCCGCGTTCTTTATGCTCATTGCCGCGATGAACGGTCAGTACCTGGTGTCCTCCCTCGGCGCTGCGGTCTTGGGGGCCAGCCTTGGCTTCCTGCGCTACAATCTGCCGCTCCCTCGAGCTCAGATCTTTATGGGAGATGCCGGAGCACTGTTTCTGGGTTTCATCCTGTCCATTCTGGGCATCAAGGTGCGCTTTCCGGAGAATGCG
Organism: Anaerolineae bacterium; assembly: GCA_016783145.1. Classification (GTDB taxonomy): domain Bacteria; phylum Chloroflexota; class Anaerolineae; order JAFGEY01; family JAFGEY01; genus BS750m-G44. Next base: position 27,660 of record JADHXD010000031.1, on the reverse strand, counting down.
GCGTTTGTCACCTGGATGGTCCCTCTGTTCGTGCTTGGGGTGCCTCTGTTCGACACGTCCCTCGTCTTTATCTCTCGCTCCCGCAGGCGGGCTCCACTGCTCCAGGGAGGAACGGATCATACATCCCATCGCCTGTCCAGGCTCGGCCTTGGACCTTTGGGAGCAACGTTGATACTGGACCTGATAGGTGGGGCGGTAGGAATGATCGCGGTGTTTGTGATGCAGGCCAACCTGGTGGAAGGCTACGCGGTAGGGTTCATGGTCTTTCTGATCGCGTGCTATGCGCTTTGGCGGCTTGAGTGGAGGCTGGATAAGAAGCTGCGAACGGGCAAAGCCAGCGTTGCGGGTGGCACCTGATGGGCTACCTGCCACCCGCAACGGAGCGGAGGTGAACGATGAGTCTGGAAATCGGGATCGTTGGCTTGCCCAACGTGGGCAAATCCACTCTGTTCAATGCCCTAACCAATGCGGGGGCAGAGGTCGCTAGCTATCCTTTCACGACCATCGACCCGAACGTAGGGGTAGTCCCTCTGCAGGACGCCAGACTTGACTATGTCGCCCTGCTCGTCCATCCTCAGAAGACCGTGCCGAGCACCGTCCGTTTTGTTGACATCGCCGGGCTGGTCCGGGGTGCTCATCAAGGCGAAGGGCTGGGCAATCAGTTCCTGGGCCACATCCGTGACGTCGATGCTATCGCCATGGTGGTCCGCTGCTTTGAGGACGAAAACGTGGCGCATATAGACGCCAACCTCGATCCAATTGCCGATGTGGAGACGGCGTGGACAGAGCTGATCCTGGCCGATGTAGAAGTGGTAGATCGGCGCGTGGCCAAAGTGCAGGATTCGGCCAAAGCTCGGCCCCGTGACTTTGTCGCTGAGCAGGAATGGTTGATTCGGCTCCGCAGCCACTTGGACGCTGGGAATAGGGCCCGTTCGCTGCCCGTGACGGAGACAGAGCGCGAGTGGCTCTGCAGCATGGCCCTGCTTACAGTCAAGCCCTATCTGTACGTCGCGAATGTCGGTGAAGGGGACCTCCCGGATGGAGCAGAGCTTGCCGCTCGAGTCTGCGGACTGGCAGAAGCAGAGGGCGTCGAAGCCGTGGTGCTCTGCGCCCAGACCGAGATGGAACTTCAGGAATGGCCTCCCGAAGAGGCTGCGGCCTATTTGGCCGAGCTGGGGCTTGCTCAATCTGGACTGCAGAGACTGGTGCTTGCGGGCTACCGTATCCTGAACCTGATCACGTTCTTCACTGCCACAGGGACCAAGACTGTTCAGGCGTGGGCGCTCCCGGCAGGGACCCCTGCGGTAAAGGCCGCCGGGAAGGTCCACTCTGATATGGAAAAAGGGTTCATTCGAGCAGAAGTTGTGGCTTTCGAGGACCTAGAGAGTGCGGGGTCTTTTGCCGCCGTCAGGGATCACGGTAGGCTGCGCATTGAAGGACGGGACTATGTCGTACAGGACGGAGATGTGATCCACTTTCGGTTCAATGTCTAGCCCGAGGAAGATGGGGGCCGCGGCAGGATAAACGAGAATGTGCTCCCCTTCCCATACTCGCTCTCTACCCAGATCAACCCCCCTTGAAGCTCAACCAGGTGCCGGCTGATCGACAAGCCTATGCCCGCCCCGCCGTATTCGCGCGTGAACGAGCCATCGACCTGTCGAAAGTCCTCAAAGATGATCTCTCTGTCTTCGGGCTTGATCCCGATGCCTTGATCGATGACGTCTATGCGGACATAGTCGACATCGTAGGCAGCAGCCTTGATGGCGATGGGACGTTGGTCAGGACTGAATTTGATCGCGTTCTCGATCAAGTGGCTCAAGATCTGATGGAGTCGCTTCGCGTCTGCGATCGCGTATTGACAGTCAAGGGGCACGTCGATCGAGATGCTCAGGTTCTTCCGTTGCCCGTGCGCCAGACGTTGCTCGACGGCCAACTGAACGGCCTGGGAAAGGTTCACAAGCGATGGATGCAGCTCAAGCTGTCCGGAGACGATCTTGGCAAAGTCAAGCACATCGTTCAATAGGCGCAGCAGCACATCCGAGCGATCGCGTATCACTTTGAGAGCAGAGAGTTGTGAGTCTCCGAGGGCACCCAAGGACTGCCCGGACAGCAGATCACAGTATCCCATAATCACGGTCATCGGCGTGCGCAGTTCGTGGCTCATGGTGGTAATGAACTCTTGCTTGATCTGGTTCGCGCGCTGGCTGGCTTGATAGAGCTCAGCCTGTCGGATCCCGATTGCGACTTGGGTGGCAATGGTCGAGAGGATGCGCACGTCACGCTCCGTAAAAGCGTTGGGCTCGGAGCTCTCCAGGCAGATCACACCAACCAGGTCCGTTGCCGGCCCGCTCAGCATCGGCACCGCTACCGCCGATCGTGTAGCAGGCAGGAACGGCACAATGCCAGTGCCGTGGCCTACTTCAGTGAGATGGATCGGCCTGCCATGCAGGGCAACCCAGCCGCTGGCGCTCTGTTCATCGGCCAGCACGGCGCGATCGTTGATGCCAGCGCTCCCGAAACCCCGGTATGCCGTGACAAGTAGGGCACTCTGTTCCTTGTCGAACATCAGAACTGCGCAGTTCTCATAGCCCAGGAACTCTTCCAGTTGGACGAGAAGCTGCTCCAGGAGTTGGTCCAGCTCGATGTACCGACTCAGGGTAAGCAAGACCTCCTGAAGGAGCACTACCTCTGTCAGCCGCTGGCGCTGCTCCTCGATGAGACGCGTGTTCTCGATGGCTGCCGCAGCCTGAGAGGAGAATACCAGCAGTGTCTCGACATCCTCTTCATCGAACGTCTCGCCAGAGCTCTTGTTGACGGCTTGCAGGACACCAATGGCACGACCGCCGATCTCCAGGGGTACGCCGAGCAGAGACTTTGTCCGCTGTCCGGTGATCTCGTCGACGTGAGGGAAGAAGCGGGGATCGCTCTGTACGTCTGACACAACGAGCGGCTCCTTGCTCAGGACAACGGTGCCCGCAATGCTGCTCTCAAGCGGCACTACGATATCCCGTACCAGGTCAAACTCGGGACCGGTGAGAGCGACGAAGCGTAGTTCGCCTGTCTCCGGGTCGATGAGAAAGATCGAGCTTCGCTCGCAGTGTGCCAATTCCACGATCGCTTCGATGATCAGTTGGAGGAGCGACCGGAGGTCGAATGCTGACCTCAAGGCCCGGCTCACCTCGATCATCTTTTCCAGGTTAGCTACACGGCGCTCCAGAGCGGTCTGGTTGCCCACGATCGGTCTCCTTGATCACGCCTGACAGTCGTCCCATCCGGCAGGCGAACCCTTGTGTCGAGGTCCGTTGTCTCCCACTCCTCACAGCACACCAGACGCAAGCACGTTCTCTCGATCGACTCTGTCCCTATGGAGGCCCAAACCGAAAGACGATCCACGTCCCTAGAGTGGCAACGGTCAAGAACTCGAGGACGACGCGGCGATCGATCGAATCCCGCAGGTATTCTCGAACCATCCCGGTAAGCACGTAGAAGAGCAGCATAAGGAGCACACCCACAGTCAGAGTATTTGCTCGCCAGTAATTCAGCGCCCAGGTCGTCTCCCCCAGCAGCAGCCCGATAACCATCGTGTAGAGAACGATCTGTCCCATAGACCGCTTCTCATTGCGCAGCATGCTGAGCGCGATCAGGGACGCGATGACAGTGACAGCGGTGGCGGTCACCAGACTGCGAAGACGCGTGCGATAGATGGCCGCAAAGAAAGCCAGAGCCAGAAGATAGGAGATCAGGTTGAGGGCAGCCTGGCTGGAGGCGGCCAAACGGTCCTTGCCATCAAGCGAGCGGTACCCGATCAAGATCAGCCAGGCGAGAATGCCCCCGCCCGCAGCCAGCCCGAACACCCAATACAGAAGGTTTGGTGACTGTGGCAGAAAGAGCGCCAACGCCAGCGTCGTCAAAGCGGGCAGGATCCAGTTGGGGAAGGTGTATCGCACAAGGCGCCGTCTGACCGTTGGATGGGTACGCAGCACGGCCTCGGTGCCAGCACAAGAAAGGCCCACCAGCAAGAGAGAGGCGAGCCACCCTCCCGTGACGCGGACCGTGAGCGGGGTGCCAAGCGGTGTGAACTGAAAGGCTCGGGGAGGGATCTCTAGGACAAGCAGCAGCACGATCCCCACCAGAATCACCCCTACCACGACGCTGACTCGATCGTAATTGGTCACTGTACTCTCCATCCTCAGGCCCATTCTACCCGCTGCAGGCTTTCTTGTCAACATCGGCTGACAGAGATAGGTGCGAGCCATCTCGGGATGGCGGGAACTGTTTTGACGCCAGCCCCAAAGGAGGGTATACTAGCGTTCTATCAGTTGCAGGCATCTATGGCGACTCAAGCGGAGCATATGTATGTCAAGGCGTCAGGCTGCGTATTGGGCCCCGATCTGTGTGCTGCTGGCAACGGCTATGGCGGTTCTGCTGGCAGCGGGGGGGGAGTCCTCTCTCGCGCAAGACCCGACAGATGGGGTCACTGTCGACCCCTTTGTCGAAGACCTCGTATCCAGGATGAGCGTCGAGGAGAAGGTAGGACAGCTTTTCGTCGTCACGTTCGAGGGCACCGACCTGAGCATGCAGGCCGACATCGTCGATCTGGTAGTGAACTACAAGGTCGGGGGGGTGATGCCCCTTGACACCAACGGAAACTTTACGAACGACGAAACGCTCATCGAACAGGTCGTTGCCCTAAGCAGTGGGTTACAGCAGTGGGCATCTGTGCAGTCCGTTCCATTCACGAGAACGTCAGAGGTCTCGGTGACCGCCACACCTACTGCCACAGTGGTCCTGACCGGATCTGAAGAGATCCTGACGCCGACCTTGACCCCCACGGTGACGATCACTCCGACGGCGGTAATCACCGACTTTGCAGGGCTTTCCCCTACGCTTCCAATCAGAGAGAACTTTGTGCCCCTTCTGATCGCGACCGAGCACGAGGGCGATGGTTTCCCGTATACCCACCTTCGATACGGACTGACCGAGGTGCCGAGTAGGATGGCGATCGGCGCCACCTGGAATACGGATAACGCGCTCAAGGTGGGACGAATCGTCGGGCGAGAACTCCGCGCTCTTGGATTCAACATGCTGCTGGGCCCTTCCCTGGACGTATTGGATCGCCCGCGACTTGAGCGGACCAGCGACTTGGACGTGCGCTCCTTTGGCGGCGATCCGTACTGGGTCGGAGTGATGGGCCAGGCATACATCCGTGGCGTGCACGTGGGAAGCGAGGGCGGGGTGGCCACGGTGGTCAAGCACTTCCCTGGACTCGGGAGCAGCGACCGCCGTGTGAACCAGGAGGTGGCAACCGTACGCAAGTCGCTGGAGGAACTGCAGCGCACAGAGCTCGTGCCCTTCTTTGCTGTAGCCAGAACGTCTGATGAGGATCGCCTCGGGCTGACGGATGCGATGATGACCGCGCACGTCCGCTTTGGCGATGTACGCCCGAATGCCAAGCCGGTCAGTTTTGACGCAGAGGCCATACACAAGCTGATGAACCTGCCCGATCTGTCCGGTTGGAGAAACGCGGGCGGGATCATCGTGAGCGACGCACTGGGGGCACCCGCCGTCCGCAAGTACTCCGATCCCTATCTAGAGACCTTTAACCATCGCTACATCGCTCGCGAAGCGTTCAACGCCGGGAACGATATCCTCCTCCTTTCGCAGTTCGCGTTGGACGGATCGTGGGAGACACACTATGGGAACGTCATCGATACCATCGGGTTTTTCCGCGAGCAGTACGAGACGGATATCCCCTTCCAGACCCGGGTAGACGAAGCAGTACAGCGCATCCTGACCCTGAAACACCGCTTGCACCCCGAGTTCACGCTGTCCTCCGTGCTTCCTGACCTGGAACACGCTCAATCGATATCTGGCCGCGGCCAGGCCGAGATCGTGCGACTGCCCGAAGAGTCCGTCACCCTGCTCTCTCCCGAGTCCACAGACCGCCTCCCTGACCCACCTGTTCTTGGGGAAGACATTGTCATCTTTGTCGATGATCGCCAGGTTGCCGACTGCCCAACATGTGAGCCGTATCACACCATCGAACCATCTGCTCTGAAGCAAGCATTGGTTCGGCTCTATGGCCCACAGGCCAGCGCTCGCGTGGATCCTGACCGGATCTATGCCCATACGTTCACAGAGTTACAGCGACTGATGGCTGAACCGGGGCCTGGCTCGGGTCCGCTGGCTTTGGTGGACGCCCACTTGTCCAGTGCAGACTGGCTGCTCTTTGCGATGCAAGATGTGGACACAGTGCGCTATCCCCAGTCAGGCGCCCTCAAAGAGCTACTGGCTCGGCACGATGACGCCTTGCAGGGCAAGAACGTGGTTGTCTTTGCCTACAACGCACCCTACTATCTAGACACTACGGAGGTCAGCAAGCTTACCGCCTACTACTGCATGTATAGCAAAGCATCGTCCTTTGTCGACGCGTCTATTCGCTCGCTGTTTCAGGAGTTTCCCCCGCTGGGAGACTCGCCCGTATCGGTGGAGGGCATCAACTACAATCTGTTTGAGCGATTGCAGCCCGACCCGAATCAGGTGATCAAGGTCTTCCAGGAGGGACTGCCGGAGGCCGCGAGTGAGGGGACGCCACAGCCGCTGGACGTGAAAAAGGGCGATAGGCTGCGCTTCTACACCAGTGTGATTCTGGATCGCAATGGCCGGCCTGTACCAGATGGTACACAGATCGAGATCCGGTTCTTCTATCCCGAGGAGAAGCTCGAGGACCGGTACCTGGCGCTGACCGTGGCGGGCGCGGCATCCACAGAGTTCGTGCTGGACAGGGCAGGTCGCTTGGAGGTCTCGGTCGTCGGTTCTGCAGCCAAGCTGGTGGCCCAGGTGTCTGAGGATGAGAAGGTGGAATTCCAGACGGTGGTGCCACCGACAAGTACCCCGACGGCAACGCCCACTGCGACCCCGACGGCAACAAACACCCCCACTGCCACGCCGACCCAGACACCCAGCCCGACACCCTCACCGACGGCAACCTCGACCGCGACACCGACGCCGGTCCCAGTCAAGCGTGTGACAGGGACGGCACTCTCTGCCACGCTGTTCGGGCTACTGGGCATCGGACTGGCCGCCTTTCTCATTCTGATCGGGTGGAGACAGAGCGTGAGCCGCGCCATGCGTTGGGGCTTGCTCAGCATGATCGGCGGGCTGGTTGGCTACGATCTCTACGCGATGGGCATTCCAGGAGCGCTGAGAGCACGCCTCTTTTCGGAACGCTGGGGTGCACTGATCTCGGCCTTGCTGGGGCTTGTCACGGTGAACCTGATCGGCGTCCTATGGAGTCTGATCTGGCACCGACTACATCACCGCGTGAGTGAGTAGATCTGGAGCTCTCCGCGCATCACTTTATAGTTGTGGACACAAGATCCTAGCAACTCTTCAGCCCGCAGCCTGGATCACGGGTAGAGGGGTAGATACGGAGAGAGAATCGTCGCGACAAGCGCGACAACCAACAGAACGATCATAACCAGGAAGAAGACAAGGTTGTCCCGAGCGGCTCTGACCCACACACTGGCCCGCGCTCCTGCTGTGTGACTTGCCGTGAGAGCGGGAGGCTGCGGCGAAAAGAGCTCCGTGCGCAGGGCGCCAACGCTGCCCGGACGATCATCGGGGTGCATCGAGATCGCGTGAAGGATAGCTCGCTCGACGGTTGGGGAGATGTCAGGGTTGAGCTGGCCCGGCGGCTCGAAAGACTGTGGCTGAAGAAAGCGCGACTTGGCGTTGACAGGGGGCTGATTCGTGAGTAGGTGGTACAAGGTGGCTCCGAGCGAGTAGATGTCGGAACGCACATCTGTGTGCCCCGTATCGCCGCCGTACTGCTCCAGGGGAGTGTACTGGGCCGTCCCTCTCCCCTGAAGTACCGTGACCGTTCGCTCTTCATCCGGGGCCATCAACTTGACCAGGCCAAAATCGACCAACTTGATTATGCCTGAAGGCGTTAGCTTGATGTTCGCGGGTTTGATGTCACGGTGCAGAACAGGAGGCTCCAGGGTATGCAAGTACTCCAGAGCGTCGAGTATCTGTCGAGCCCAGTCGAGGACCTGACTTTCAGGAAGGGTCTGCCTACGGGCACGCGCTTCATCCATCAGTTCCTTGAGGTCCTTGCCGGGGACAAAGTCCATCACCAAGTAGTCACGCTGCTCCTCGGCAAAGTAGTCGGAGACTTTGGGCAGGTTGGGGTGGTCGAGGCGGGCGAGGACGCTGGCTTCGCGGTGGAATTGCGCCTGTACTTGCAGCGTATCTTCAGGGGCCGCAGTGAAGTCGGTCCACATTTCCTTGACCGCGCACATGCGCCCCTCTAGCCTCAGGTCCTCGGCCCGGTAGATGGCGCCCATGCCACCTTGGCTGATGAATTCTATGATTCTGTAACGCGACCGTAGAACGGTCTCGGCGGGCAACAGAGCAGGCACGAGGCCTCTTCTCCTCCAGCTACGGTGGCCATCGAGCTATGTCAGGGCGGACATCGGCCACGTCAGCTACCAGGCAGTGCAGTCGTCCAGACGGACACCTAACTATATAACATAATGAAGCTCTTGTCAAGCAAAGGAGACGAGATGGAAAACGCGTCTCAACAAGCATTCCTGTTCTTTGAGGACGGCACGCTGTCGGGGCAGAAGCTGCCGATAAGCAAGCGTTCCATCCTTCTCGGACGAGGCGGAGCGGGCCACGAATGTGACATCGTCCTCCCAGAACGCCAAGTCTCGCGAGTGCACGCAGAGATATTCCTTGATCAGGGACGCTACTTCCTCAGGGACCTCGGCAGCAAGAACGGCACCTACCTGAACACACAACCGGTGATCGGAGCGGTTGAGCTCCACGATAACGACGATATCCAGATAGCCCTGTGCCAGCGCATCCGTTTCATCGGCGCCGACGCGACGCTGCCGCTTTCCGACATTCAGCCACCAAGCCATCTGCGCATCGATCGCCAGTCTCGCCGAGCGTGGATCGGCCCATCAGAGATCGTTCCCCCTCTCTCTCCGGCCCAATACCATCTTCTGGAACTGCTCTATGACCAGGTCGATCACGTCTGCACTCGGGACGACATCGTGTCCGTTGTGTGGGCTGAGTCAGACCGCCAGGGCGTGACGGAGCAAGCGATCGATGCACTTGTTCGCCGGTTGAGAGACCGGCTTGCGGAAGCAGACCCAGAAGGACAGTATGTGATCACTGTCCGAGGCCACGGCTTCCGATTGGACCCGTCGGGAGGACTCTCCCAGGAAACGCGCTCTAGGCCATCAGTTGAGCCTGAGACATGATGCCTCTCAGACGTTCGCTTGTCTGCTCTTCTCCTCTGGACGCAAAGTCTTGTGACAGCGCATCGATCGTGTTGAGCAAGTCCTGGGTAACTTGAGCCTGGTTGTCCTTTAGTATCTTGCGCGTCTCATCTGGAAAGTCAGCGCGCAGCAACTGATTGATGAAGCGAATGGCAGGGGGAGCGCTCTCCTCCAGCAACTCCATGATCATCTCCCTGATAGCTTGAAACCTTTCTGAAGCATCGTGCTGGTGCTGCTCTTCTGACCGCTCGATGTTGGCCTCCAAGATCGATATCAGTGCCTCATCGATCTCGGCTGTCCGCTCCCGAATTACCCGCCTCGGGTCGGGGCTCCGCGCTATCTCAGACAAAAGCTGCACCTTCTTTTGCATCTGCGCACGCATTTCGGCATCGATCCGTTGAGTCAGGTCGAGGAGCTTCTCGCGCAAGGCCCTCAGTGTGTCTGCAGATGCAGCGCCCTCCTCTCTGGCGGCTCGCTCGATTCGCTCAGTAAGCAGTTGGAAGAATCGATAATCAAGCAGAGGCCGGGCTACGGATATCAGGATGCTCAGGATCGAGTCTTCGTACTCGCCGTGGGCAGCGATGACTCGATCAAGAAGGTCTTCTTGGGAAAAGCCTTGGTCGATACCCTGCAGAGCCTTCTCTACCGCCTCTTGCTGCCTGGCTACGTCTTGTCCGGCAGAAGTCTGCTTGAGCAGTCTCTCCCGTAGTTCGGTCAGCCTCCTGCCCGCGTCGGCTTGGCCGTTCCGCTCGGCTGCGTCGATGCTGGCAGTGAGCAGGGAGAAAAGCTCATAGTCGATCTTGCTCTCGTGCTCCGCAATGAGCGACGCCAGGCGAAGGGAATCGTCAACGACTTGTGACATCTCCTCGACAAGCTGGATCTTTTCTCGTTGAGCCTGGAGCATCTCTCTCGTGATCCCATCAGCGCCCAGGATCGATTCGAGCATGGTGCCAAAGGAAAGAAAGATGCGTGGCCGCAGGAGATAGCCCTTCCGCTGCTCCGCCGGCAGGCTGTCGATCACGGCATTGCTCATCTCACCGATCATGCGCTGCCGATCATTTTCGTTCATCGGGAGTTCCTGAGGCACAAGGCAGAAGAGCAGCTCCTTGTCCGGGTCGTGATAGCTGACTGGGACGCTCAGCATACCTGTGGCTCCGCAGCTCGGGCAGATACCTACGTTCAGACGCCCCTGGAGGAGCAGTGTCTTGAGACGTGGCTCTCTTCCCACATCGATCAGGTTGTGGACGGGAGCAGAGTACCGCGAACGGCAAGCAGGACAGACTACGTTCGCCATCTGCGGCGCGTTCATCGACATGGATTCCATCCTTTCATCAAGTGGGCGTGGCCAATGCTCCTGAGAGCGGTTCTGTGCCACAATCGTATAATTATAGCACAACTCGTATGGTTGACAAATCGCTTGTCGCGGAGAGGCTCTCGGTATGCGCAGAATGCTTCTCCGCGCGGATGCACCTGACGCGGCGCCACCGCACCGTGAGCCAATTTGATCTTCGCTTGCGGCGTGATATAATATCCAGACCGTGGTCCGACCGCAGAGTCTGGAGGAGTACACATGACAAACCCTCACATAACCCTGGTACCTGGGTTTCGCGCCTCAGGCGTGGCCTGTGGGCTCAAGAAAGGGAATGAACTAGATCTGGCGCTGATCGCTGCCGACGGCCCGTGCACTGCGGCAGCGATGTTTACGACGAACCGTGTGCGGGCTGCCCCTGTCCTCTACGATCAGTGCATCATACAGGCTGGACACCCGGTTCAGGCCGTGGTCATCAACAGCGGGTGCGCGAACGCGTGTACAGGTGAACAGGGCTTGAGGGATGCGAGGCGAATGGCCGAGATGACCGTTGATCATCTCGGCCTGCCATCAGAGGCGGTCTTGGTGATGTCTACTGGCGTAATCGGCCAACTCTTGCCGATGGAAAAGGTCTCCGCGGGCATCGAGCAGGCTTGCCAGGCGCTTTCGCATAGTGGTGGAGCAGATGCCGCACGAGCGATCATGACCACTGACACGCGCCCCAAAGAAGCGGCGACTCAGGTAGAGATCGAGGGAAGGACCGTAACAATTGCCGGGATGTGCAAAGGCGCCGGCATGATCCATCCCGACATGGCTACCATGTTGGCGGCGCTGGTCACGGATGCAGCGATCGAACGTGATGTTCTGCAGCATGCGTTGCAGGCCACAGTCGAACGAACGTTCAACATGGTGACGGTAGATGGGGACACCAGCACCAACGACACCGTCCTCTTGCTGGCCAATGGACAGGCCAGGAACCCGATGCTCTCTGACGTCACGTCGAGCGCGTACCGCGAGTTTGCGAATGGGCTGCTCGACGTGGCCACAGCTCTGGCGCAGGCCATCGCTCGTGACGGCGAGGGTGCAAGCAAGTTCATTACGATCCAGGTGACTGGCGCAGCCAGTTGGGGGGAAGCCAAGCAGGTAGCCAAGAGCATCGCTAGCTCTAACCTGGTCAAGACGGCCGTGTATGGGGAGGACGCGAACTGGGGCCGCGTGGTTTGCGCCGCCGGCTACAGTGGCGTTCCGATCGAGCCGGACCGACTCTCGCTGTGGATGGAGAACCGGCTCGACTCGCTCTATCTGGTCAAACGCGGCGAGCCATTTGAGATCGATGAGGCACGCGCCTCCGCCATACTGGCGGAGGCGGAGGTCGCATTCCGGCTTGACCTGGGCTCGGGGAGAGAATCCGCGACCGCGTGGACCTGCGACCTCACACACGCCTACGTGGATGTCAATGCCCATTATCGAACATAGACTTCTGACGGGCGCCAGAGGCCAAACGGTTTGTCGTCGGGAACTTTGTAGGGTAGAATAGGACACCCTTCCACCCCCTGACTCACGTAAACAGGATGATGTATATGTCAACCAAAGGTACAAATCCGCATCTCGATACCGGTTCCGTCCAAGACCTGGCCAGAGCGATCGCCGCCAACGTCCAACAGGTCATTGTCGGCAAGCACGACATTGTGGAGCTGCTGCTGGTCGCCCTGCTCTGTGAGGGACACGTGTTGCTCGAAGACGTGCCCGGCGTCGGCAAGACGATGCTCGCCAAGTCTCTGGCTCGCAGTCTCGACTGCTCGTTCTCCCGCATCCAATTCACACCAGATCTGCTGCCCACCGACATCACCGGCGTGAGTGTCTATAGCCAAAAGTCGAGTGACTTTGAGTATCGCGCCGGCCCGGTGATGTCGCAGGTCGTGCTTGCTGACGAGATCAACCGCGCCGGGCCGCGCACGCAGAGCGCACTTCTAGAGGCGATGCAGGAGCGGCAAGTCACCGTGGACGGCGTGACCCGTCCTCTGCCGCGTCCGTTTCTTGTCTTGGCCACGCAGAACCCGATCGAGTTGGAGGGGACCTTTCCCTTGCCCGAAGCACAGGTAGACCGCTTCCTGATGCGCCTGGAAATGGGATACCCAAGCGTGGAGGAAGAGCGGGCCATCCTGCGCCGTTTCCGCGAGTCGGACCCGCTGGAAGCGCTTGCCCCAGTCATCACGGCACAAGAGATAGAGCGGGTGATCCCCGTCTGCCGTCGGGTGTTCGTGCACGAGGTCATAGAGCGCTACATCGTCTCCTTGGCACGGGCGTCACGTGCCAGCGACGACTTTGCCTTGGGAGTCAGTCCGCGCGGGACGATGGCCCTATATCGGACCAGTCAGACCTTGGCCGCGGTTCGGGGACGAGACTACGTCCTGCCCGACGATGTGCAGTCTCTTGTCCAGCACGTGCTGGTGCACCGGCTGATCCCCAGCGCCCAGACGCGATTGCGTGGACGCTCGACCAGGGATCTGTTCAGTGAGATCGTCGCGAGAGTGCCAGTGCCGGTGGAAGAAAGCTGGTCTGTGCCAGCACAGGAAGCCTAAATGGCAGACAAGCGTTGGTGGTCGCTCTTGGGGCTCCTGTTTGTCTTGAGCCTGGTGCTGCGACACGAAATGCTCTTTCTGTTTGCGATTCTTCTGACCCTGGCCTCGGGAGCATCTGTGCTGTGGTTCCGCTACTGCCTGCACGGCGTCACCTACAAGCGCAGGCTCAAGGATGAGCGAATCTTTGGAGGCGAGGAGACCGAGCTGACGATCGACGTGGTCAACGCCAAGCCGCTGCCGCTTCCGTGGCTGCTGATCCGGGATCGGTTCCCAAAAGAGATCACCTTGCTTACCGGTGCCCTCGATGGGGCACAGCAACGAGAGGCCGCTGCGCAGCAGCAAGAGACGTCCGTCCTCAACCTGACCGACCTTTTGGCTTTGCGCTGGTATGAGCGCGTGCAGCGCACCTATCGTGTTCGCGGCGAGCAGAGGGGTGCCTTTACCTTTGGTCCGGCGGCAATCACTGCCGGCGACATCTTTGGGTTCGGGCGCAAGCAGGCCCACATTGAGACCACTGATCGGTTGATCGTGTATCCCCGGATAGTCCCCATCGATAGGCTTGCCCTGCCCGCCGAGCGGCCTTCGGGCGAGATGAAGGCCCTACGCAGAGTCATCGAAGATCCGCTGCGAATGGCCACCGTGCGCGAGTATGTCCCAGGTGACAGCATTCGTCACATACACTGGAAGAACACGGCTCGACTGAACCAATTGCAGACCAAGGTGTTTGACCCCAGTTCCACCCCCGTGCTGGCCCTGTTCGTGGATTTGCAGACCGTCCACAATCCGTACGGGCTGATCACAGAGTATCTCGAGCTAGGCATCAGCGCAGCCGCCTCGATCGCGATCCACGCATTGGACCTACGCCACGCGGTGGGGGTCTATGCAAACGGAGGGCCTCGCGGTGCGAACAACTGGACGATGATTCCACCTGGGCGCAGTCCTGGACAGGGCTCGCAGATCCTTGAGGCATTGGCACCCCTGTTCGGCTTCCGCTTGATTCCGCTCTACCAGCTCTTGCGTCGCCTGATGCCCTCTCTGCCGTATGGCTGTACCGTAGTGGCGATCAGCGCACAGGCGACCGAAGCACTCTTGAGTTCTCTGCTCACCCTGCAGGATGCCGGTCATCCAGTTGTCTTGCTTACGGTGGGGGACGACCGGCCGGAGATCCCCGACACCTTTGCCACTCACCATCTGGGAGGACGAGATGCTTGGCGCCGTCTGGAAACGCTGGAACTGGCTTGATGACGGGCTGATCCCGTTGGCCGCGGCGTTGATGTACGTGGCCTGGGGATATCCTCTCTTTGCGCTGTTCTTGCGGGACCCGCTGACAGGTGATCCGAACCCGGCGTTCACCTTCTGGCTGTGCTTGGGAACGCTGCTCGGCGGATTCGTGGCCGGCAGACTCGCCCATCGCAATCGGTTGGGTGTGGTGATCGTCGTCGCTGGGGGCATAGCCGCCATGCTGGTCTCCCTGATGCTCACTCTCCCGACCGTCGTGGTGGACCCAGGGCTTGGTTTCCTCGAGCTGCTCGGCGGCGCGGCACGCGGCACTGGGGGAGAGGTCGTGCCCGCGCCCTTTGTGATCGTGATCAGTTCGACACTGCTGTGGTGGCGCGGACTGCGCATTGCTCGCATTGAGCAGGAAGAAACCGTTGGGTCCTTTGTCGTGGGCGTTGCTGCGCTGGTTGGCTTGCTTCTGCTGGCAGTCGTCCTGGCTCCTGCACTCTCCGCAAACCGGTACGAGATGTCGGACTCTTTGAGGACGCTCGCCTCTTGTACCAGCCCGCTGCTGTTCTTTCTGTCTATCCCAGCGGCTGCATTTGCTCTGGTCGTGCGGGCTGAGGGGTGGGTAGCCACCCTCATACAGCTAACGATCGTTCTGGGACTGCTGTCGATCGCGCTCGTCCTACCCACCGGGCCCGCTCTGGCGGCACTGGGCGGCTGGCTCCTTCTGTTTCTCGCTTCTGGGCTGGCTGCACTGGTCTTGGTTGGCCTCTCCAAGACCATGCATGAGCAAGAGCGTATGACAGGGGTTCACCTGCGAGTTGACCGTTACTGGATCGTGACCACGTTCAGTATCGTCGCCGGCGTCCTTCTTCTCGGCCTGCTGCTCGGTCAGATACTGGCGCCAGGTGCTCTGATTCGCGCCCTGAGCTGGCTCAAGCCGATCTGGGATCTCTTGGTCCGCATCTTTCTTTTCTTGGTGTTCGTCTTTGCCTACCTGTTCTTCAGCTTGCTCGAGCCTCTATTGGCTGAGCTTGAGCAGCGACCACCCCGCGATCTGTCTGCGTTTCGCTCCCCACTATCAGCACCGGAAGAAATCGAACTGGCAGGCGAAGAAGCTGCAGGGATCCCTCCGCTCTTTGGCACGATAGTGCAGGTCATCTTGATCCTGGGGGTGATCGCGCTCATCGCCTATATCTTTATGATCGCCGTGCGGAGCCGACAAGAGCGCCAGAGACTTGCAGAGGACGAGGTGCTGGAGACCCGGGAGACGATTCTGTCCATGGACCTGCTCCGGAGCCAGGCACTTGACCTGCTCAACAGCTTGCGAAGGAAAAAGCCCCCACCCATGTTCCTTGAGGCTGGTCTCTTTGACGATCCCAGGCGGACCGTGAGAGAGATCTACCAGCGAGTCCTGGCGAAGGCGATTGACCTGGGCTCCCCGAGACAGACGCAACAGACACCGCTCACATACCAGACTACCCTTCAGGACCTGTGCCCCGAGGCGCGGTCCTCGCTTGAGATCTTGACCTCGGTGTATGTGATCGCTCGATATGGGGCCGAGCCTCCAACCCAGGAGCAGGTTCGGGCAGCGCAGGCGGCGTTTGACCACATAGATGCTGTTTTGAAACCTAGCGAAGTATACGATACATTGTAGAACTATAGGGTAGAATAGAGTCAACCAGGTGGAAGACATCGTCAGCCGGGGGCGGGGGGGAGCTGCTGATCAAGCTGCACAACTCCACAGGCGAAGGGGACCTGGCGAACACTGATATCACGCTATCGCTGGACGGTGTCAGGCACACGTTCCACTCTGGAATTGGTATCGGGCATCGACCTCTCCCTCTCTTGGTCAGCGACTACGGGAGCTACTGCCAACAATAGGGCGGGGGAGCAGCCAAGGCCGCACAAAGACAAGGTCTCGCGGGGCGGTTTGTTGCCTGTCTTCTATGTCCCATAATATATCTTATGGGACATAAACCAGCAGGCCCAGGAAGCCGCTCTGAACTGACTTCTGAGGCACTGCTTGGCCCCTTCTTAGCTCTCTTTGCGGATGAGCTCGCGCCACTCCCCCGGCTCACAGCCCAGAGTGTCCGGGGTCAGGGCCAGGACGGGATGGAACGTGAGGCGCGACTACGGGGCTGCCACCTCAGGAAGGGAGGTACATCTACGATGACAGTGTGCATCGATTCGCGCCGGGCGCGAGCACTCCCCCGGTGTAGCCCTTGTGACGCCCTCTCGGAGATCCCTGCAACCAGGATCGGACCCGATGCCGGTGCAGTCCCAGGGGCATCTGCGGTTTAGGCCAGGCCCAGTCCTATGTAGAGACTATACGAAAATCCGGAGAGATTGCCGCCCAACGAGGCGCTACCTCTGTCTGAGGAACAGCACAAAACCCGCAGTGGCCGCCGCGAAGGCCAGGACCCCCAGTAAACCAAAGCCGACAACGAACAATAGCGACACAGCACCCACTGCCAGGTCAGAGGGTTCGGACCAGAAGTTTGTGCCCATTCGGTCAACGAGATGAACCACAGTGGTAGACTTGCCCTGGTATCCATCGGGAACCACCGAACTGAATGTGAGATTTCGTGCTGCTCCCGGTGGCAGTTCATCGACCTCTTGATCAGGTGGGACTGGAAAGCCATCCGGCAACCCTTCCAGCGACAGCCGGATATCACGTGCGGTGCATTGGCTGACGTTGCGGACCGATGCGGCGAACTCTACCAGGCCACCACTCTCCACTCGCGTGCCCGGTGATCGGAGGAGCACCTCGAACTCGGGCACGCAGGCCACCCTCACAGAGAGTGGAGCAGACTCGGCCAGAGCCTCACCCTCCGAGACCAACTGTGCCCTCAGCAGGGAGACCGCATCGACCGGGAAGTCTGGCGGCACCTCGATGACAAAGACCACTTCCTGGAACTTGCCAGGCTCGATGTCGCTGAGATCCTTGAGAAACGTCCCAAGATTGCCTGTACTGTCGATCAGCTTGGCTGTCAACTGCCCGGCGCGGCGATACCCCCCGTTTGTGCAGGCCACCCTTACCGTGAGCGCGTCGCCGGCGAGGACAGTTGACTTGTCAGCGGACAGCTCCAGCTCCAAAGACGTGGGCAAGGCAGTCTCCACGGTCACTGGCTCGGATTCGATGACCGTCTGATCCACAGTGACGACTGCTCTGAAGGTGACCGTCTGCTCGACGTCGCCTGGCGTGCGAATGGCAAACAGCCTTTCTTCGAACCCACCGACGCCTGCAATCTGGTCGATGATCTGCTCTAGCGGATGGGTGACAAAACCCTCCGGCAGACCTTCGATGCGGACAGTCAAATCCTCAACGGGCAGCTGCCCGAGATTCTCGCACACCACGTGGACGATGATGCTCCGCCCTGCCGGCGCCACCTCTGAGTCCACCCTGGACTGGACCACCACTGAGATGTCTTGATCAACCCCAACCGGCTGGGAAACGATCGGCCCAGGCACGTTCCGTGTCGCTCCATCTGGCGTCACGATTTGGACAATGGCCTGCAACCCATAGTGCTCCCCCCCACCCTGATAGGGCCGGATGCGCCCCCTGAGTGGAAGGTCAAAGAGGGGCCGGCTACCCGGTGCTCTTGGCAGGAAGGGCACTGCGATCTCATAGCTACGACCGGCGCGCGCAGCTTCCTCGAGGTTGACAACGTCTGGGTCGAAGCGCACAGTGACGATGACATCACGCAGGTCTCCGGTACTGACGTAGCTAACCTGGAGTGCGACTTCTTGATTCCCTCCCCCTGAGACAGAGTGGCTGAGGCCAACAGACACGAGGTTCAGGGTCGGCACGGCCGAGCTCGATAGCCCCTCTGCTGGAAGGGCAGGCACGGGAGCAGCAGTGGGCGTCGGTGGAACAGCCTGGACCGCGGTATCCGACTCGAACGTCCGGACCTTGTCTCCCCAGCGAACTTTAACCACGTGCCTGACTTGCAGATCCGTCGCCTCTTTGTCTATCTGGACCTGGATCCGGATCGTGCCTGGTGCGCTATCGCCGGTTGGGATCCAGATGTTGACAGTTGGATCAGGCGGCTCCGGAGCACGCGATCGGATCGCACACGGGCCCAACACGTCGTAGTTGATCTTGGCGTTGGCGTTTGGGTCCACGACGTCATATCGGATCAGAACGTCGATCGTTTCGCCCTTCTGTGCCTGCTGTGGAGCAAGCAGCTCGATCTCGATCGGGCTGGGCTCGTCTTGAGCAAGAACACCCAGGGGGGCCAGGCTCATACAAACTATGAGCAGAAGTGCAGTGCGATGCACCATTTGCCCGAACAAAGGGGATGGATTCATGTCTCCGGGCCTTCTCCGTGGTCGGCGTCTACCGTGCTGCCCTCAGAACAGCACTCGGTAGCACGATTATAGCATGGGTGTATTGGAGCGCCAAGGACCTTGCGCGAACGCCGGCATGTACTCTACCCGGGTCCTGGTGTCAGACATGCGGATGCTTCCCCTCGACACCGGGGCATCCATCCTGGACCGCTGCACCCCCCAGAGATAGAGAGGACGGGATTGGACTTTCTCACCTGGGAGTGGTACAATAGACAGGATCCACCTTATCAGAATAATATAGAACAGAAAATCACAAGGAGTAGATCATCGATGCACAAGCTTCCAGTCGCTCTGCAGTTGTACACCGTCCGCGATGAACTGAGCAAGGACTTTGCGGGCACAGTGCGCAAGGTGGCCGAGATCGGATACACCAGTGTCGAATTCGCGGGCACGGGGGGACTTGCCGCCAAAGACCTGAAGGCGCTGCTTGACGGTCTGGGCTTGACGGCGGTTGGCCCGCACGCCGGGTTGGATCAGCTTGTCGGCGATCTGGAGGCAACACTGGACTACTTTGCCAAGTTGGGCGTACCCTACATCACATGCCCGTTCATGCCTGAGCAGTACCGCGCCGCAGACACCTTTGAGGCAACGTGCGCGCTGTTCGACCGCATTGGTCAGGCATGCAAGGAACGTGGCATGCAGTTCTGCTATCACAACCACGCCTTCGAGTTCGAGGCGCTGGTTGGGGGCAAGACGCTGTTTGATGCGCTCTACGATGGCACCGATCCCGAACTGGTCAAAGGGGAAGTGGATGTCTACTGGGTCCAGTACGGGGGCCTCGATCCCGCAGAGACCATCGCCAGACGCCCGGGACGCTTTCCTTTGATTCACCTCAAGGACATGACGGCAGGTGAGCCAACCTTTGCCGAAGTGGGCGAGGGGATCCTCGATATGCCCAGCATATTCACAGCCAGCGAAGCGAACGGCGCAGCGTGGTACGTCGTGGAACAAGACCGTTGCCAGCGACCGACGATGGAAAGCGCCACGCTCAGCTTTGACAACCTCAAGCGGATGGGCAAGGTCTAGCGTCGCCGGCCCTGCATAGCGCGTGCAGAGGCACGCAGGACGTCTGATCACAGAACCAAGACGCCCTGGAGGATATGGGGCGGATGGGAGTCGAACCCACACGGCCTTTGCGGGCCAGCGGAGTTTAAGTCCGCAGCGTCTGCCATTCCGCCACCGCCCCCTAGTCGATGTCCGCTCGGAAAAGGTCTCGTTGAGAAGGTCCGGGCGCTGGCGCGTTCATACGCGTGGTCGGATGCATTTTACCCGACTTTTTGTGATAAGTCAAAGGCCCGTTTAGCTTGCCATTTCGACTTGATCCTGTTATAATGCCCGCTTGTGAGATCGGCGCCCCCCCAGCGCGTACTCTTTACCCATGAGCAGGAGCGATGTGCATGTTTGGTAAAAAGATCGGTATTGACCTGGGTACGGTCAACGTTTTGGTCTACGTGAAAGGCAAAGGAATCGTCCTGCAAGAGCCATCCGTTGTAGCCATCGCACTGAAGGACGAGCGGATCGTTGCCGTAGGCAACGAGGCACGCGAGATGCTTGATCGCACTCCAGACACGATCGAGGTCATGCGTCCCCTGCAGAACGGCGTAATCGCCGACTATATGGTCACGGAAGCTATGCTGCGCTACTTTATTCGCAAGGTATGCGGGCGCACCCCTTTCAAGCCGCAGATCATGATCAGCGTGCCGGTGGGAGTCACCAGCGTAGAAAGCCGGGCTGTGCACGAGGCAGCCCTCCAAGCAGGCGGAAGAGAGGTCTACTTGATCCCCGAGCCTCTTGCCGCTGCCTATGGTGCAGGAATGCCGATAGGCACGCCAACAGGGAATATGGTCATCGATATCGGGGGCGGGGCCAGCGAAGCTGCAGTGATCTCGATGAACGAAATCGTCGTCTCTGACTCGGTCCGTATGGCTGGCGTGCGGATCGATGAGGCGATCATGTCCTACATCCGGAAGAAATACAACCTGTTGATCGGAATGCCCACGGCCGAAGAGGTCAAGATCGCGATCGGAAGCGCGCTTCCCCTGGAAGAGGAGCTGTCCATAGAGGTGCAGGGAAGAGACCAGGTCGCAGGGCTGCCCAAGACGATCACCATCACATCTAGCGAGATCACAGAAGCTATCGCCGAACCGCTGGCCGCCATCATCAATGTCGTGCGGTCTGTGTTGGAGAGAACACCCCCGGAGCTGTCTTCCGACATCATCGATCGGGGCATCGCCGTGCTGGGTGGCGGTGCGCTCCTGCGCAACATCGACCGGATGCTGACCCAAGAGACGGGAGTGCCGTGCTATGTCGCTCAGGACCCCATCTCCCGGGTCGCCGTCGGTGCCGGGAAGGCATTGGACAACATCCACATCTTGAGAAGAAGTCTGCCCGCACCGTAGGTTGAGAAGTGACCACGAGCAACGACGAAGCGTTCATGCGCCTGGCAATTGAGGAAGCTAAATGCGCCTTCGAGAACGGAGAGATCCCCGTCGGCGCTGTGGCGGTCTACCGTGGGGAGATCGTCGGCAGAGGGCACAATGGCAAAGAGACACAGTGTGACCCCACGGCGCACGCAGAGATCATTGCCCTGCGAGAGGCAGCTCGCACGCAAGGCGGCTGGCGTCTCTTGGATGTGACCCTCTACTGCACGCTGGAGCCCTGCCCGATGTGTGCAGGAGCGATGATCCAGGCCCGGCTTCCTCGCCTCATCTACGCACTGGATGACCCAAAGGCCGGTGCCGCCGGGTCGGTGATCGATCTCTTGCACCACCCACAACTCAACCACCAGGTCCAGGTGACGAGGGGTCTGCTCTCAGCGCAAGTGCAGGATCTGATCGGAGCGTTTTTCTGTGCCCTACGGGAGGGCACAATACCACGCTATTCAGAAGCGTGGAAACATCGCCGACTTGCGGAAAAGCACGAGTCGGTGTAAAATCGGGTCCACACGGAGAGGTCGCATAGTCCGGCTTAGTGCGCTGCACTCGAACTGCAGTGAGCTCGCAAGAGCTCCGTGGGTTCGAATCCCACCCTCTCCGCCTCCGTGCGGGAGATCACCCCAACAGACAAGGAAAGGAAAACGTCAATGGAGACTCACCTGTACCTATCCATGATGCCCGAGGCGCTTGTCGCTTCCCAGTTGAGTCCTGAGTCGTTTGGCACGTACTATGCCACTGGCAGCGAGAAAAAGTCTCGCAGCCAAGCGATGTTCTTTGAGCTCGATCCTGACTTCCGCCATCCATACTTTGATATCGACGCTGGATACAAGAGACTCGTCCCTCACGAGGACGGTACTCCCAAGCGTTCGGTCTACATATCGGTCTACCGTGTACTGGAGCATGTCCCACTCAGTGCCATCCAAAAGCTGTACATCACCACCCAAGATGGTCGCACATTGGGGCTGGATGCCTCGGGCACGACCCCCGAGTGTGAGGGTGGTATGCACCTGTACCAGGAGATCGCACCGGTTCACCCCCGAGTGGCGAGCACGCTGTGCCCCGAGGACTTTTTCGAGCTTTTGAACGATCCCGCGAAAGGGATGGTGACCGTTCCTGCCCTGTGCTTTGTTGAGCTCACCCTGGGAGGCCTGGCCGACAATCCCGAGTTTGGATCTTCACAAGGGCTGCCCTACTCGAACATGGACCACTACAGGCAGTGCCTCTTGGAACTGAGAACCAAGACCGTCGTGGTCAAGATGGTCGACCGGATTCACCGGACGGCCTTCCACTATCGCACTGTGAAGAGCGGCTTCTATCTGGGCAATGCGGGCAAGATGCTGTTCTTCCTGATGCCCTCGCAGGAAGTCCTGCGCAGAGAACACTATCAGTGGTGGCGCTCTGCTCAGATGTGATGTCGAGAGTCCCACGCCGATGTAAGGGCACTGCCAAGGCCGCAAAACGTTGGCAGTGCCCTTGTGCTCAGGATGGTGGGTGAATGGGGAGAGTGACCGTGAACGCGCTCCCCTTTCCCTCCTGGCTCTGGACTCTGATATGCCCGCGGTGCAATTCGACCATCTCTTTGGCGATCGCCAATCCCAGCCCCAGCCCCTCATAGCGGCGAGCCAGGCTCGGCTCGACCTGATAGAACCGGTCAAAGATGCGGCTCAGGTCTGTTGCCGAAATCCCGATCCCGGTGTCCCACACCGTGAACCACGCATTATCCGCGTCTCTTCCTGTTTGGACGCCAATCCTCCCACCGCGACTCGTGTATTTGATGGCGTTGGAGAGCAACTTGACCAGCACGATGATCATCTTGGCGCGGTCAACCTGGGTCACGATTGGCCCTGAATGACGGGAAGAAAGCACGATCTCTTGACCCTTGGCCTCCGCCATCGACTGGATCTCTCTGACTGCCGAATCGACCAAGTCGTGGAGTTCCACCGTCTCCAGCTTCAGCGCGGCTTCTCCTGCGTCCACCTGGCGCAGACTGACCATATCCTCGATCAAAAGTCTCAGGCGGATCGCGCTCTGCAGCA
Organism: Anaerolineae bacterium; assembly: GCA_016783145.1. Classification (GTDB taxonomy): domain Bacteria; phylum Chloroflexota; class Anaerolineae; order JAFGEY01; family JAFGEY01; genus BS750m-G44. The sequence continues at coordinate 4,431 of JADHXD010000031.1, read as the reverse complement.
CGATATCCACCTGCTCCTTGGCCGTTCCTGACGCCTCTTCCCTGAGAAATGTCGCGTACCCCAGGATCAGGGAAAGTGGTGTGCGCAGTTCGTGCGCGGCGACGGCGATGAACTCACTCTTGAGCCGGTCGAGTTCGTTCAACTTGTTGTAGGCGACCTGGAGCGCAGCGATCCAGTGCGCATTCTGGATAGCGACTGCTGCCTGCGTGGCCAGGGTGCTCAAGATATCGACGTCATCCCAGGTCATCTCCCCGCCGCCGCGCTTGTTCAGTGCCTCGACAACGCCAATGACCTTTCCTCTCACCTGCATCGGCACTGCGGCGAGCGAGTGTGTGACGATCCCACTTACTCGGTCCACGTCCTGATACCAACGCGGGTCGCTGGGCGCGTCGCGGATGAGCAGAGGCTTGTTCCCCGTGACCACGGTTCCCGCCACGCTGCCCTCTATCGGCACCGGGATAGGCTTGAGATCAGCGCTGCTCTGTCCGGTGGCGGCGACAAAGCGCAGTTCACCACTTTCCTCATCAACCAGCAAGATGGAGGCAGATTCCGTGTTGGTCAGCTCTGTGGCAACCTGTACGATGATGTCCAACAAGGGATCCGTCTCCAGGGTCGAGTTGATGACCTGCATCAGCCTGAGCAGCCGCTCAAGGTTCGACATGCGGTTCTGCATGCTCGCGATCTGTTCCTTGTTCATCGACTCCGTCAGGTTGCTCACCTATCCACCCTCACTCCAGACCAACTGCATGGGGCCATTTCGTCCCTGGGGGGATGCCACTCTGGACACGCCCGTCTACTGCGTCAAAGCCAACTCGCCTCGGCTCGTGCGTTGACGCGATGCTCACCGTGTTCCCGCAGCGGGTCTGCAAACAGGGACCGCATCAGGCCGGGCCGCCAGCCCACCCAGCACGCAGATGAGCGATCTGTTCGCTTACTTGGCTGGGCAGCCCAACCCCGTTTGAGGCAGCGACGTTCTCTTCGAGCTGCTCAAGCGTACGCGCGCCGGGGATGATCGCCGACACGGCCTGCGGCGTCAGGCTAAAACGAAGCGCCAAACGGGTCATTCCGCCCTCATATTCTGTGGCGAGAGCGCGCAGACTCTCAGCACGACGGATGTTCTCACCCATACGTGGACCGTCGAGAAGCGCGCGATGCCCGGCCGGCACCTCCTGTCCCACCCTAAACTTGCCCGTTAGCACACCTCTTGCCAGAGGCATGCGGCAGAGCAGCCCCACACCCCGCTTCTCTGCCAGACCAAAGAGCGCTTGCTCGGGCTCGGTGACAAAGATGCTGTACGTCAACTGGAGCGCCTGCACTGCGCCCTGCTCGATCAGCCACACCCCGTCTGCTGCGCTGTTGACAGCCACGCCAGCGAACCGGATCTTGCCTTGCCGCCTTAGCGTCTCCATCCCTTCTGCCCAGTCGAACCGCTCGAGGTCCTGGCGACTTGGGCTATGAAGCTGGTAGATGTCAATGCAGTCACGACGCAGGCGCCGCAGGCTGTTCTCAACGGTCTCGGTCATACGGGCCGCCGAGTAGTCCTTCTCGTCGGTCTCCTGCACACGGCACATCTTGCTTGCGATGAGCACGTCATCTCGATTGCCGAGCGCCAAACCGATCATCTCTTCACTTCGTCCCCAGCCATATGCTTCTGCAGTGTCGAAAACAGTCACTCCCAGGTCGGCAGCGCGGCGCACAAGCTGAATCCAGTACTCGTCGGGCTGGCTGTCTTGACCCAGACGATTCCCTCCCAGCCCTACTTCCGAGACCAGAACGCCTGTCTTGCCCAATTCACGATACCTCATTTCCAGGTTCCCTCCATGCCGTCTTTGATGTGTGGACCTCTCGCCGCCACCGCGTGTACGCGGTCGCGGGCCACAAAATCACTTGACAAAACCCTTGAACTGCGGTATGCTGCGGAGATGAACCCACTGACCGGCCTGATGGTCCCTTCGTGGAAGCTGAACCGCCGCCCACTGGGCATCAAGATCCCCAACTTACCCTCGGAGGCGCGCCCCCAGTCCGGACTGAGCCGGGCAGACGTCGTCATCGAGCGCGAGGCAGAGGCTTATCTGACTCGATTCACCGCCATCTTTATGGGAGGCGACGCTTATCCCGTGGGTCCTCTTCGCAGCGTACGCCTCATCGACGGCGAGCTGATGTCCATCTTTCGATCCACTCTTGTGGCTTCCGGCGGGCATCCGGCAGTCAAGCTCCGTGCCACGCAGGGCAAGGCATGGGCGGCAGGCTACAAACGGACCATAAACAGGACTTTGGTGGTATGTGGGTCTTTGACGAGTCACCGCCGCCCGGCGGGAGGGATGCCACACACCTGAAGATCATCTACAAGCCCACCCATTCCGAGGCAGAGTACCGATACGACCCCGGATCCGGAACTTACAGGCGATTCGACGTCGGGAAACCCACCATCGATGAACTATGGCAAAGTGTACGATGTCAGATGGGTGCGTGAGACCCCACAGCAGACCCGCGACCTGCTGGTGTTCATCGACGACACAGGCAGCAAGGTGCCGCTACATCCTGGGATGACCTGGATCCAGCTCGTCCGGCTGGATGCTAGCGTACAGATCGACTAGCATCCAGCCGCGTCGGAGCCTCAGCCAGAGCCGAAGCGCACGGTCCGCTCACTCCCCGCCATAGATCGCCTGATTCTGCAGGTGCTCCTCGAATGTCATAGCGAAGGCGTGAGAGCCGTCGCCCTTGGCATAGAAGTAGAGATAGTCGGTATCAGCCGGATGAGCCACAGCTTCCAGCGATGCCAGACTAGGGCTGCAGATCGGCCCTGGGGGCAGCCCTGAATACAGAAACGTGTTGTACGGGTCATCAAGGGTCTTCACATCATCCACAACAAATCCACCCCACCACTTTCCGCTGGACGGATCATACCCACGCGCATACTGGAAAGTCGGGTCAGCACGCAGGTAGCCATCCGCTTCGGGAAGCAGGGTTGCCAATCGATTGTAGTAGACGCTGGACACGATCGCACGTTCCTCATCCAGCAGCACCTCCCGTTCGACGATGGAGGCAAGGGTAACCATCTCGTGGAGAGACAACCCCTGCGCTTCGGCGGCGCGGCGCATATCGAGTGTGACCCGCTGGCCGAATGTCTCGAGCAGTCGCTCGATGAGGGAGGTCGCATCGGCAGTCACTGGAATACGATAGGTGTCGGCCACGAGATAGCCCTCCAGTGAGGACGCCGCCGGACGCTCCGCCAAGAAACTGTAGTTGAACACACCCGTACGCGCGATCAGTAGGAACTCCTCAGCGTTTATCGCTGTCTCGGAAGCGAGCATCTCTGCGATCTGCTCGATGCGCCAGCCCGGGACGATGGTGATCTGGGCCTCGCGTAGTTGGGCATAGAGCAGTTCGTGAGCGATGTCTTCCATCGTCATCGTCTGTCTCAGTGTGTGCTCTCCGGCCTCCAGGTTGACGTCGAGCTTGTGAAAGCGCACATAGGTCTTGAACAGATCTGCATCCGTGACCAAGTTCTCTTCTTCCAATCGGCGAGCGATGTCGCTGGCCGTCTCTCCTGGTTCTATGACAAAGCTCACCGCCGTGTCGTCGCTTCCAGCAGACTCAAGGAGGTCCTCATATCTCATTCGCAGTACTGCGCTAAAGTAAAGGTCGTCCGGCGAATCGAACGACAGTGCGGGTCTCCCTGCAGGCGGTTTCTCTGGTTGCACATAGCGAGAGGTAAAGTACCACCACGTTCCACTCACAAGTGCGACCAATGTCAAGACAGAAAGCGTGAACACAAGGAATCGCCCCGTGTTACGCAGTTGCGTAGACAATCCCATTCTACCGTATCTCCGTTCTTGCCAGTGCCTGCCTGACTGTGTGCGCGGTTCCTCACACCTAGCGATCCAGGTAGCTCTGCAGGATCGCTGCGGCAGCGACCGCATCCACGCGTGCCTGTCGGTCCCGTCGGTTCCGGCCGCTGGCAATCAGGATCTGCTCCGCTTGCTCTGTCGTCAATCGCTCATCCCAGAAAACGAGATCGACATCCAGCACCATCTCGGCAAGGACTTGCCTCAGCTGCTCTGCGTACCGAACGATGCGCTGCGCCTGGAATCCCATGGAACCATCCATGTTCAGTGGCAAGCCCACTACCAAGGTGTCCACCTGATGCTCGCGTATCAGTTCCGCGATCTCGGCAAAATCCCGGTCCTTGGAGCGTCGTTTCAGAGTGGTCAGAGGGCGGGCCAGCACCTCGCCGATGGCGATCCCGGTGCGCCGCTCCCCGATGTCAAGTGCGAGGCAGCGCATAGGCGATCTCCTCGTATAATATGTTTGTCAGGAAATGGGATTCCAGGGATACTGACCGGGCACTCAGGCCGGTCAGGTGGGCTCTTCTGGTTCTCCGTGTTGCACCGCAAGGTGACTTCAAAGACAAGACTGTTGCCCACGCCG
>JADHXD010000030.1 GCA_016783145.1 Anaerolineae bacterium | reverse complement strand
CTGCGGCACAACTCGCATATGGGGCCCGGGGTCGGCGGTGGGACGTATCAGGAAGCGCTCGACACGGGCCTGCATCTTGGGGCGGTCTGCTCACCAGACAATTGGACCAACATGCCCGGACACTGGGGGCAGGGCCTTACGGCTTGTCTGGCTCCGGAACTGACGCGCGAGAGCCTGTGGGATGCCTTCCTCAAGCGACGGGTCTATGGAGTCACAGGCGATCGGATCGAGCTTGCTTTCACCTGCAATGGAGACCCGATGGGAAGCATCCTCACGCACACCTCCAGGCGTCAGATCCACGTCAGCGTCCGGGGTTCAGATGCCCTTGACCGGATCGAGATCCTGCGGGAAGGTCGCGTGCTGGCTACGCACTGCCACCAGGGCACGTGGGACCTGCCGCCCCCGGGAAAGAGAGCCCGCTTCAAAGTGCGTGTGGAGGCAGGTTGGGGACCGCGTCCTGGCGACATCCCCCTTGCTGACCCACATTGGGAGGGCACCCTCTCAGTAGGGGGAGGCCGGATGTTGGGATGGGAGCCCTGCTGGGTGACACGCGACCAGGGCGTGCCCGAGCTTGCCGGGGAGACAGCGCGCTTTTCCATGGTCAGCCGCCAGGCGTACGTGGGCCGGCCCTGGCAGGGAGCCACTCTCTTTGAGTTTGACGCCGATCCAGACGCCGAGCTGGTTCTACGCCTCAACGGTCTGGAAGAGCGCGACACGGTGAGAGCCTGTGCTGAACGCAGCCGCCTGCTGTGGTATCGCGAGGACTGCGTGCGCAGGGTGCAGGAGACAACGGGCGTTGAGCCGCCAGAGGCGAAGCGGGGGGACGTGTACTATCAGCTCGCCTGCAAGGCAAAGCTGCACCGCGTCATCCCCGAGTCCGGCTACACGGCGACCCTTGAGTTTGTGGATGACGAGCCGCTTGACCACGAGACTCACTACAGAGTCCGCGTCGAGCAAAGGAACGGTCAGCGCGCGTGGTCAAGTCCGATTTGGGTTCGGGCCAGGTAAAGATCAGGCGATGAGGAGTCTCTGATGGTCGCCTCCCTGTATGTCGCCCCGGCTGGAGCGGGAAAGACTGCCTATGTGCTCGAGCTGGCCCGTAGTGCGGCGCGCGGCTTGAGTGAGATCCCTCGCGTCATTGTTCCTGACCCTCTTCAGGCGCGTGCCTGGCGTCGCCGGCTTGCGCAAGCCGGTGGCAGCATCGGTGTGCGTGTGCTGACTTTTGATCAGTTGTACGCGGAATGCCTGAGCCTGGCTGGCGAGGTGTACACCGAGCTGAGCGAGCCGGTGCAGTACCGGCTGATGCGTGCGATCGTGGGGGACCTGGCGCTGGTACACTATGCACCGCTCACCGACCGCCCTGGCTTTGTCCAGGTGCTGCAGCGACTGATCGGTGAGCTGAAAGCTGCACGCGTCTGGCCAGAAGTCTTTGCTGATGCCGTGCGCAGTATGGGAGGCGAACCTCGACTGCAGGAGTTGGCGTGGCTGTATCAGACCTACCAGGGCCGCGTTCAGGCGCAGGGTTGGGCTGACCGGGCAGGAATGGGATGGCTCGCAGTAGAGTCACTGACGGAGCGGGCATTGGACGTCGGGCGCCAGTGGCCGCTCCTGGTTGTGGACGGGTTCGGCGACTACACACCGGTGCAGTTGGCGTTGCTGCAGGTCTTGGCCTGCCGTGTGGGGGAAGTGATCGTCACCGCGACGGGCGATGGCGGCGGCAGTGAGAGACCGCTGGTCCACAGGCGCTTCTCCAACACACGTGTAGAACTGGAGCGCGTTCTGAGGGTGCGGGCAGCCCCTCTGCCAGAACGAACGTCTTTCCGTGCTCCCGCGCTGGCTCATCTGGAGGTAAACCTCCTCAACAGCGCCGCATCCCGCGTCGAAGCGGGAACCTCTGTCGAACTGATCGAAGCGCCCGACCGAGCAGGAGAGGTGCGCGCTGCACTGCGATGGCTGAAGGCCCGCCTCGTACTGGATGAGATGCGCCCTGGCGAGGTGGCTCTTCTTGCTCGTTCTATCACGCCCTATCGCCCTTTCATCGTACAGACTGCTGCCGAGTTCGGTCTGCCCCTGCGCTTGGTCGACGGCTTGCCCCTGCGAAGCAACCCGGCGGTCGCGTCCATCCTGGACCTGCTGCGGCTCGCACTGCCAGGCGCAGAGGATGATCCATCGCCATCCCTGCCTCGCCGGCTGGTGATCGAGGCCTGGCGGTCCCCTTACTTTGACTGGTCGGCCCTGCCTGACGAGGGAGCCGCAGAGCCTATCGGCATCGTGCCAGAGGACGCGGATAGGCTGGATGCACTGGCTCGTGCAGGCCGGGTCATCGGCGGAATGGCCCAGTGGGAGGAGGCATTCCGTGACACGTGCGCCCCTGACCAGGGGGACGCAGGTCAGGGGGAGGCCGGACCGGAGCCTGGGCACAGATCCAGCGCTGCGTACGATGAAGAACGAGGCCCGGCAGAGGGCGTGCTCGTGGGGTCCGAGGCAGAGCGTCTTCGGGGGATGTTCCACCGCTTTGTGCGCAGACTGGTGCCACCATCGGGTGAGTGCGCCCATCGAGACTTTGTTCGCTGGTTGGAGACCCTCATCGGCTCTGACGTGGGACTGGGGCACTCACGCCTGCTGGCTCGTGCGGATGGAGACGCAGAGACCACATCCCTGCGCATCGTGGATCGAGTCAGGAGCGCTGGAGGAGAGGTTGAGCAGCGCGACCTGGCTGCACTCCGAGCCCTCAAGGATGGCTTGCGCGGCCTGGTCTGGGCCGAAGAGGCACTGGGGACGCCCGCCGCGGACTATGCGCGCTTCTTTGGGGAGCTGGTCGGCGCGGTTGACGCCTCGACGTATCGCATGCCGGTCCGTGCGGACAGGGACGAGATTGCCGTGGTCGAAGTGGCCGGCGCCCGCGGGGTGTCCTTCCGGGCAGTCGCGGTACTTGGCATGGCGGAGGGAGAGTTCCCAGCGACGCTGAGAGAAGATGCCTTCCTACGCGATGCCGACCGGCAACGCCTCCGCGAGGAATTCGGGCTGAGGCTGGAGCCCTCAGTCGAGAGTGCAGAAGCCGAGTTCTTTTACGAGGCGATCACCCGTCCCTCAGAGCGCTTGCTTCTCACGCGTCCCCGACTGGCGGACAATGGTGCTCTGTGGCAGGCATCGCCGTTCTGGGAGGAAGTAAGGAGGCTGGTGGATGCACGTCCGGTGAGGTTGAGTGGAGAGAGTGTTCCCGACCCCACGTATGCCTCTTCCTGGCCTGAGTTGATGGAAAGCCTGGCCGTCCACCCCGGCTTTGACACCGTCTGCGAGTGGGCCGATCAGGCCAATCCATTCCGCCGGCTCGCCCTGGACCTGGCGACTCGGGTCCTGCTGCAGCGCCAGGAACGCGCCCCGGGAAGTGTCTACGATGGAGACCTGAGCGATGTGGCGGATGCCCTTGCGTGTCGATTCGGCCCCGATCATGTTTGGAGTCCCAGTCGCCTGGAAAGCTACCAGACTTGTCCTTTTCTGTTTTTCATCCAGCATGCGCTGGGCCTGGAATCGCGGGAGGAGCCTGTCGAGGGGTTGGCTTCACGCCAATTGGGCAACATCTACCATCGCATTCTAGAAGAGGTGTACCAGTCGGCTGCTGTGCGCGACCCTGCCGACGTGGAGCAGCTTCTGGCAGCGCTGCCGTCTGTGTCCGAACAGATCCTCGACGGCGCACCACAGCAGGAAGGGTTCAGGGAGACCGCATGGTGGGCGCAGACGCGCGCCGAGATCACCCACAACGTGAGTCGCTCGCTGCAAGCACTGGCGGGCGAACAAGGTGACTTTGTTCCTCATCAGTACGAGGCAATCTTCGGCCTCAGGGGTGCGGCTCCTCTGCTCGTGAGCCACCGAGATCAGCAGTTCCGCCTTCGTGGTCTGATCGACCGAATCGATCGAAAGCCAGATGGTCGCCTGCGGATCATCGACTATAAGACCAGCAGCCCCTCCGCCTACACCGCTCAGCAGGTGGCACAGGGAAAGAAGCTGCAACTGCCACTCTATGCCTTGGCGGCTCGAGACGCGCTGGAGCTAGGGGAACCCGAGGACGGATTCTACTGGCACGTGCGCCACGCTGAGGCGAGCTCCTTCAGGCTCAGCACGTTCGACGGCGGAGCAGCGGGAGCGATGGAGACTGCAAAGGACAGTGCCCTGCAGGCTGTGTGCGGAGCACGCGCCGGGCGTTTCATACCTTCTGTCCCTGAGAGCGGCTGTCCTGGCTACTGCCCTGCCGCAGGCTTCTGTTGGCAATACCGGTCTGGCTATGGAGGGTAGACCGTGACGCGCCCAACAAGTCCCCATCCGATCGTCGTGCAGATGTCTCCCAGTGCTGAGCAGTGGCCGGCTATCCTGCAGAGAGGGCAGGATGTCGTGGTGACCGCCGGTGCGGGGACGGGCAAGACACGGACACTGGTGGCGCGATACCTGTCGCTGCTGGCGGAAGGCCTGCCTCTGCGGTCTGTTGTTGCGATCACGTTCACGCACAAGGCTGCCCGAGAGATGCGGAACCGGGTGCGCGATGAGATCCGCCGCTATCTGGAGCGGGCCGACCTTCAGGTGAGCGAACGGCAGAGGTGGCAGGATCTGTACGGCAAGCTAGATGCAGCGCGTATCGGCACGATCCACAGTTTGTGCGCAGAGATGCTCCGTGCCCATCCGGCGGAGGCTGGGCTGGACCCACACTTTGAGGTCCTTGATGAGGGACAGGCCACCGTCCTCCGCAACCAGGCGATCGATGAAGCGATATCCTGGGCTGCAGAAGATGCTGGGGCGGTCCAGCTCTTTGCCCTCCTGGGAGAAGTCGTCCTGAGACAGGTCCTCGAAGAGCTCATGCGGCGGCGGCTGGAGGTTGCCCAATGCCTTTCGCAGGTACCTGAGCAGCCGTGGCCCGTGTGGAGACCGGTCCTGGTCGCTCCCATCCTGAGCTTTGTGGGCCACAAGGCAGTTCGAGCGCGGTTTGCTGAGTTGCTGGAGCTTCGAGCCGAGGGAGCGATCGACCGCGCGGAGGCTGCAGGAGACCGTCTGGCTGGTCCACTGCGCCGCTTGCTCGCTCTCTGGAATGAAATCGAGGCCGCTCTCCGGGTCGATGACACAGCGGCAGTCTCTCGGCGGCTGGCTGCCCTGCGCAGCGAAATGAAGCAGGTGGGTCAGGCCAGGAACTGGAAGCCGGCCGAACCCAAGGTGGCCATCAAGGAACTGCAGGTCTTGTACGATGCGAGCCTGAGCGATCTTGTGGGTGACGGGATCGATCTATCCCTGGATATGCGGCTGGCAGACGCGACACCCGCACTGTGTCGGCTTTTCAGGCAGGGCACAGCGGCCTATGTTCGGCTGAAGCAGAGGCTTCAGGTCCAGGACTTTGATGACCTGGAGCACAGCGCGCTCGCCTTGCTGGAACGCGATCGCTCAGTACAGACCAGGTGGCAGCAAGAGGTCCGGGCGATCCTGGTGGACGAGTTCCAGGACACGAATAGCCGGCAACGAGACCTGGTCAGGTTGCTGAACGGGGATGGCGGAAAGCTGTTCATCGTCGGCGATGCCAAGCAGTCGATCTATCGTTTCCGGGGCGCCGACGTGGCCGTGTTCCGGAGCGAGCGAAGCCGGATCGCGCGAGAAGGCGGGACCGACTCACAGTTGGCGACCTCGTATCGCGCTCACCGTGATCTGATCGCGGGACTGAACGATCTCTTGCGTCCCGTGCTGGGGGAGGAACAAGACCTAGATCGGCCCTGGCTGGAACCCTTTGCGCCTCTGCTGCATCATCGCGAGGACCCTGGTCCGGGCTTTGTGGCTCCTCACATCGAGATGCACCTGACCGTCGGGTCCAAGACGGGCGGAGCCCTCGTGCGCGCAGCGGACGCCCTTGCGGCGCGGATCGAGTCCATGGTAGGGGCGAAGGAGGTCCAGGTCGTAGTAGATGGGCAAGCCCGCCCTCTAGAGTACGGGGACATCGCCATTCTGTGTCGCGCGTCCTCGTCCTTTGCCGCCTACGAAGATGCGCTGGAGAAGGCCGGCGTACCTTTCCTGACCGTGGCTGGACGTGGATTCTACGGCCGACCGGAGATCCGCGACCTGCTGAACGCCCTGCAGGTGTTCGCCGATCCCACAGACGATGTAGCTTTGGTTGGGCTACTGCGATCGCCAGCCTTGGGGCTCTCGGATGCGACACTCTATCAGATCTGCCGACATCGCGACACAGCGAAGACTGGCACCTCCCTATGGAGCATCCTGCGTTGGGCGGATATCGGCACTTGGCCAGAGGAGGAACAGCCGCGGATCGCGCGGGCGGTCTCCATCGTCGAGCACATGCAACAGCAAGCTGGGCGTATCTCGGTGGCCTCCCTGTTGAAGGCATTCCTGGATGAGACCGACTACTGCGCTGCGCTGATCCAGGCAGGGCAGTCACGAGGCGCGCGCAATGTGAGAAAGCTCCTGGCCGATGCCAATGCCAGTGGCATCGTGAGCGTTGGCGAGTTCCTAGACTACGTGCGCAGGCTACGCACAGGTGGGGCGCACGAGGGAGAAGCGCGCACTACTGCGGAGGGCGCGCTGCAGATCATGAGCATCCACGCAGCCAAAGGGCTAGAGTTCCCCGTGGTGGTCATAGGCGATTTGACCTATGGCAGCGGGAGCCGAAGCTCCGTGCTGATCGATCCCCAGTTGGGCATCCTACCGCCGCTGAAGGCGGATGATTCGCTGCATGGAGGCCAGCGGCGCGCAGCGTCGGCGATCTACAGGGTAGGTCAGGCGCGTGACAGCGATCAGGACGCCGCCGAGCAAGACCGGCTCTTCTATGTGGCGGCAACTCGGGCTCGGGAGAAACTGATCTTGAGCGGGTACATTCGCCTCAGGCAGGACGGTCGACCGGGCCAACTGGGGAGATGGCTAGGGAAGCTCGTGGATGATGGGGGCCTGGATCTGGGCTGCCCCGGGCTCGAGTACCACAACGAAGGGGCAGGGGTCAACCGCCTGAATGGATGCATAGGCTCAACGCCGGTCTCCTGTGCGATCTATGAGCCCGAATGGGTGAGGTCTGCCCAAGGCCAGGCGGATGCGCCGGCTTTGGCGAAAGAGAAGCCGATGGTTCAGCTTCCTCCTGCTCTGCTGGAGCCTGTGGCTTTGGAGGTGGAGCTTGTGGACCAAAAGGTCTCCGATCAGGAGCGGCCCCCGCCACAACGCGTGTGGCGAGTGGTGCCGGCTGTCAGGCGACCCAGAGCGCCTGCATGGGTAGTCGGCTCCGTGGTGCACGAGGCGCTCGCAGCCTGGCGTTTCCCCACTGAGCAGTCTACCCAGCGCGGCGGTTTTGAGCGCTGGGCCCGCGCGCGGGCCCGGGGATACGGTCTGACCGATCCTCGCCAGCTTGCCGATGCTGTCCGTCAGAGCGAGGCGCTTCTGACGCGCTTTCACGTCCATCCGCTCTGCTTTGAGATGGTCGCAGCGGATCGGCGGTTGCACGAGGTACCCTACAGCCTACAGATGGAGGGACGCCTGGAGAACGGGATCATCGATGCGCTCTATCAGCGACAGGGAGTGTGGACGATCGTGGAATTCAAGACCGATGCGGTGAGGGATCCGGCAGATCTGTCAAGGCTGCTCGCAGATCAGGACTATGTGGCCCAATCGCGACGCTACGTCGCGGCGGCGGAGCGGCTTCTGGATCAGCGCGTTCAGGCAGTGCTGTGTTTGCTCAACTATGCCGGGCAAGTACACGTCCATCGAATCGATGGTGCGTCGTGAAAGGAGGGTCACATGGATCGCGACGAGATGATTGTGTTGTTGTCTGAGCTGATCGCCTGTCATTCGCCGGCCGGCCAGGAAGGAGAGATCGATGCCGTGATTCTGCGCGAGTTTGCAGAGACCGGGGCAGAGGTCTGGCAGGACGATGCCACGAATGTGTGTGCCCACCTGCCTGGCGGCGGGCCGAAAGTGATGGTCTGCGCCCACAAAGACGAGATCGGGATGATCGTTACCGAGGTGGCAGGAGACGGCAGCCTGCGAGTGGAGAACTGCGGCGGCTCGAGGCCCTGGAAGTATGGAGAGGGTCCTGTGGACGTGATCGCCGACGATGGCAGCATCGTGCGAGGCATCCTGTCTGTCGGCTCTGTGCACACAACGACAGGACCCGTGCCTGAGCTTGATCGTAGTCGAGCACTGACCTGGGATCTGGTGACGGTGTTCACCGGGCAGAGCCGCGCAGGGCTGGAAGCGCAGGGCGTGCACGTTGGAAGCCGCGCGGTCGTCTCTCGTGAGCGAAAGCAGATCCAGCATCTGGGAGACTATATCGCTTCGTTCACCCTCGATGATCGGATGGGCTTGGTTTCGCTCGTCTATGCGCTGAGGGAGATGGCAAGGCGCGATGTACCGGCCAAGGAGACCCGGCCTGATCTGTACTTTGTGGCGGCGCACGGTGAGGAGGTCGGTATGTTGGGCGCGGTGCGGGCAGCCCGATTGATCAGGCCCGATATCTGCGTGGCTCTGGACACCTCTCCGGTCGCACACGGTCTGCCAGTGACCCTGGATGCACGCCCGGTCGTGTGGTACCGAGAGAAAGCCTATCACACCAAGGCCGAGTGCGATAGACTGCTGCGCCTGGCAAGTGAACTGGGCTTCGGGGCGCAGCCATGCCTGTACGCGGCTGCGGGATCGGATGCGGGACGCGTGCGGGAAGCAGGCCTGGCGGGAAAGACCGTCTGCTTTGGCTATCCGCGGGAGAACTCACATGGCTACGAAATCACCCACGCGAGCTCTGTGGTCAACGTCACCCGCCTTCTCATCGCGTACTTGAGTGCCCATGGAAGAGCGTGACTCACTTGCCGCTCTCCACCGCCAGATGCGTGCCTGCCTGCGCTGTTTGGAGGAGGGGCATCTCATCACGCCAGGTGCGGTGTTCTCTGGCGTGGCGACTGCGGAGGTGATGGTCGTTGGGCAAGCTCCTGGCATCACCGAGGTAGAGGCCGGCCGGCCCTTCAATGGGTCGTCGGGCCGCCGGCTGTTCGAATGGCTGGCCGAGACCGGATGGCAGGAGATCGAGTTCCGCGCGACCCAGTACATGACCGCGATCACAAAGTGCTATCCGGGGCGAGGTCGTGGCGGCAAAGGGGACCGGGTGCCCAAGCGATCTGAACAGAAGCTGTGCGCGCCGTTCCTCGACCAGGAGCTGGCGCTCGTGCGCCCAAAGATCATCCTTCCCGTCGGCGGACTGGCGATCCGTCGTTTCCTGGGAGCAGTGCCGTTGGTCGAGGTCGTGGGCAAGGCGCTGCCGGGCGAAGACGGGCAGTGGATTGTGCCTCTTCCCCACCCGAGCGGAGCCAACCTGTGGCTCAACCAGCCAGCGAACCGGGAACGCGTTGCTCAGGCCCTGGCGCATCTTTCGCGGCTGTGGCAGTGCCTGGGGATCTCCCCGTCGTGAGGGGAGACAGGAGAGAGCAGAAGGATGGTAGAAAACCAGGAGATCGCTCGGACCTTTCGCAAGATCGCGGACATCCTGGGGATTCAGGGCGAGAGTCAGCGCAGAGTCCGCGCCTACCGACGCGCTGCAGAGACCATTGACGGCCTGGAGGGAGACATCACCGCCAAGTGGCGTGAGGGGAAGCTGGGGGATCTCCCGGGGATCGGCGACGTCCTCGCAGCCAAAATCGAAGAGATGCTGACCACAGGCAAGTTGGGCTTCTACGAGCGACTTGTGCAGCAGGTTCCTCCTGGCGTAGTAGAGATGCTCGATGTCCCAGACGTCGGGCCCAAGACGGCCGGCCGTGTGTGGAAGGAACTGGGAGTGACCAGCATTGACGAGCTGGAGAGCGCTGCTCGCGCTGGCACTGTGCAGCAGCTGCAGGGCATGGGACCGCGCACCGAAGCCAGGATACTGGAAGGGATCGCGTCCCTGCGCCGTCGGACTGGCAGGACTCCGCTTGGAGCAGCCTGGTACTCAGCCTATGAGATACTGGCCAGTCTTGAGGGGCTTCAGGGCGTCCAGAGGGCTGCCCCGATCGGTGACCTCCGCCGGATGCAGGACACCGTGGCAGATGGAGGCCTGGTGGTGGCATCCCGTGACCCGGCGCTGGTCACTGAGCACCTTGCCAGACTCCCCCTCGTATCCGAGCTGCTCGCCAACGACGGGATCACGACTGCCATCCGCTCTTCTGGGGGACTCGAGCTGGGCCTACACATTGTGGAACCTGAGCGGTGGGGCACGGCGCTGCAGTATCTCACCGGCAGCCAGGCACACAACGCTGCACTGGGGATAGTCGCACAGCAGCAGGGATACCGTCTGAGCAAGCGTGCCCTCGTGCGGGAGGATGGTACTGAGGTGCTATGCGCTGACGAGAAGCTGGTGTACCGTCACCTGGGCCTGCCGTTCATTCCTCCTGAGCTGCGGGAGGGCCGCGGGGAGATCGAGGCCGCGCGGGAAGGGCGGCTTCCCCCTCTGATCGAATACGCGGACATTCAGGGTGACTTGCAGATGCACACCACCTTCTCTGACGGACACCAGTCCGTGGCGCAGATGGCAGAGGCTGCACGCGCCCGAGGACTGCACTACATCCTGATCACCGACCACAGCTACGGAATGGCAGTGGCGGGAGGATTGAGGGAAGAGGAGCTGCAAGAACAACGGGCCGAGATCGACGCCGTGAACGCTGGCTGCAGCGGGGTACGTGTCCTGGCGGGAATCGAGGTCGAGATCCGCGCGGACGGAACGCTGGACTACCCTGACGAGGTGCTGGCTGGTCTGGACATTGTCGTCGCATCCCTCCATACCGGTCTTCGCACCGGGCGAGAGCGTACCACTCGGCGGCTGCTCTCAGCGATCCGCAACCCCCACGTCGATGTCATCGCCCATCCCACAGGACGCCTGCTCGGCAGGCGGGAGGGAGCAGACCTGGACATGGAGGCCGTTCTGCGTGCTGCGGCCGAGACGGGCACGGCACTCGAGATCAACGCGCATCCTGACCGCCTGGATCTGTCCGATGTCCACGTTGCCCGGGCGGTGGAACTGGGCGTAAAGCTGGCTATCAACTCGGACGCTCACGACGTTCGAGATCTGGATCACTTGATCTTTGGGCTGGCAACCGCGCGGCGAGGGTGGGCGACCGCGGACGATGTCGTCAATGCCTGGAGTTTGGAGCGGCTGCTGGCGTGGGCACGCAGCAGGGGAGCATAGGGAGATCAGCGCGAACTGGGCGAACTGGCTTGACACAGTTGGATGGCCGGTGTAGACTTGTTGCGGTAGCTGTGCACCGCCAGAGCCGGAGGTATGCGATGGCCCAAACTGAGCCCGCCCCCTTTCTGACCGATCCGACGGGGCGAGAGCATCTTTTGACCGGCGATACTGTGATCATGGGTCGCGCGCTCGAAAGCGACATCGTGGTCACCAGCAAGCGCGTTTCCCGCGAACACGCCCGCGTGCGTCGGGAGGGGTGGCGTGTGATCCTGGAGGACCTGGATAGTACAAACGGCACCTACCTCAACGACGAGCGAATCCTGACCCCCGTGGAACTGCGCGACCAGGATCGGATCACCGTGGGCGACGTCACGCTGGTCTTTCACGACCCCGACATTACCTTCCGTGATACCCCTTTTCCCGATCTTGAGGTGGATGTGGCCGCTGGCGTTGTGCGCGTGGACCGGCGCGTGGTCGCCCTCTCATCAAAAGAGGTCGCACTGCTCGCTCACCTTCACGCAAACCGCGGACAGGTGTGCTCAAAGGACGACATCGGCTCGGCTGTTTGGCCCGAGTACAGCGACAGCGTCTATGACTACCAGGTGGAGAACCTGGTGCGCCGCCTGCGCGCCAAGCTGGAGCTCGATCCCGCCAGCCCTCAACTCCTGCTGACCATGCGGGGATTGGGCTACAAGCTTCTGTCCCGCGGCTAGTGGCGGAACTCAAGGTCTCTCTCCACAGACCCGAACCGTGTGGCCGACTGTTAGCCGCCAGATAGGTAGCTCTATCCAGACTGTGGTATTCTATGCACGGGATGCTCCCGCGTGCCTGGCATCGCGCGCGCAGCATTTCCAGCAGACGCAGAGGGTGGGTTGATGGACCCCAAGCGCAAGTGAGGAAGAAAGGTACGATGCTTGCTTCATTGCAGGGCAAGGAACTCGGCAGGTACCAGGTGCTGGAGCCTCTAGGTCGTGGGGGAATGGCTCAGGTATATCGAGCATACCATCCGCAGCTAGATCGGTACGTAGCGATCAAGGTGCTGCGTCCCGATCTGGCGGAAGAAGACGAGTTCCTGGCCCGTTTCCAGCGCGAGGCAAAGGCAGTCGCTGGACTATGTCACGCAAGCATCATCCGGGTCTTTGACTTTGACGTGTGGGAAGGCACCTTCTACATGGTGACCGAACTTCTCGAGGGCGATACGCTCAGGGCACGTCTGAACAGCTACCGGGCTCGCGACGAGCATATGCCGCTCGGGGATGTCGCACGCATCGTGCTCGACGTCCTCGACGGGCTAGGCTATGCACACGGAGAGGGGATGATCCACCGCGATATCAAGCCAGCCAACATCATGCTCACCAAGCGCGGTCAGGCCGTCCTGGTTGACTTTGGCATCGCTCAAATCATCGGCGGCACCCGTCACACTGTCGCCGGCGCCTTGATGGGTACACTGAACTACATCGCGCCGGAGCAGGGACTGGAGGGGCGGTGCGATCCGCGCAGCGATATCTACTCGCTGGGCATCGTGTTCTATGAAATGCTTACCCAGAGCACTCCCTTTGATGCGGACACCCCGCTGGCGGTCCTGATGAAGCATCTGCACGATCCTTTGCCCTTGCCCAGAGAGGTCAACCCAACTATTCCTGCCGCTGTCGAAAGGCTCGTTGCCAAATGCGTGGCAAAGCGCCCGGAGGATCGCTATCAAGGCGCAGAAGAAATGAGCCTGGCACTGCGTCAGGCAGTAGATGAGGCAGGGATAGAGCTGCCGGCGCACGTCTCCCGACCGCCCTGGCTGGATGTAGATGATGCGACGCGCAGTTCAGGACCGGGTTCGGTTGCTGTCTTGTCCGGAGCGGACAGGGCCAAGTTCTCGGACCCACGTCTTGCCGGAGATGACACGGACGCCATACCAGCTCGGCTTCTGGCAGCGGAGCATCGAGCGGCAGACGAGGGGAAACCTCCCGACCATCCGGAGACCCCACCCCAGCCACGGCTGACCTGGCCAGCGCTGAACACCGGGAGTTCGGTCGTCGCTGCGGTGGTATTGGTGATTATCTGCAACCTGGCGATGGTGTGGCTGGGTGGCATAAGCGGCCGGTGGGGGATCTTGAAGCGAGGGTGGCCAACCGAGATGCTTGCCGTCAGCATGGGGCTGGGCGTGATCCTTTACGCCACATCCTCTATCTGGCTGCTGATCCCAGCCGCTATCTTGCTGGGAAACGGCGTGATATTCGCGTACTGTGCCGTGACCGGCAACTGGCACCACTGGGCATACCTGTGGCCGCTCGAGCTGCTTCTCGTGCCGGGGTCCATCTGGCTGACGATCTGGCTGGCAAGACGAAGGGCCCTGTCCCGCCAGGTGAGCCGTCCACTCGGTTGCGTCATCGGTCTGATGTCTGCTATCTGGTGTCTCCTGGTTATCCTTGCGTCTCTGGCGAGGTCCGTGTTTGGCTGAACCGTACGGCGTGGCGAGTGGCACGTGGGCTGTGGCTACTCACTGGGCTCGGCGCCGAATTGATGTGGCTTCGATGGTCTCCCGATAGCCAGTGAATAGGCAGCACAGCGAGGAGTATGCTATGCTTGGACTATCGAGTTCGATGGGACGCATCTCTGGAGGGAGGGACGACAACGTGGACAAGCGGGCGAGCATCCTGGTGGGTACGGCGCTGATCCTGTGGGGTGCCTTTTCGATGGCAGTGACCTTTGTCCTGCCCATGTTTGGGGTGAGCGTATGGGGCGTATTCGCGATCTGGAGGTGGTGGCCTCTGCTCGTGGTCTGCGCTGGACTGTGCTTTGTGCTGCCGCCCTTCCTGTACCGTGACCGTCGCGGATTGGGTGGGCTGCTGATCCCCGGCATGCCGGTCCTGACCACCGGGGGCATCCTGCTCTTTGCCAGCGTCCTGGACTGGTGGGGTGCCTGGCGGTGGCTCTGGCCGCTGGAGGTCCTGTCTCTGGCCACTGGCTTTGTCCTGGCCGCGGTTCATATGCGTGCGATCTGGCTGCTGATCCCGGCCGCTGTCCTCGGCCTGAACGGCGCTGTGCTTCAGTTCTGCGCCGTGACTGGCCTGTGGAACGCGTGGGCCGTGTTGTGGACCGTCGAACCCCTCGCCGTCGGGCTTGCACTGCTGGTCATCGGCGCCAGGAAGAGGCGGAATGGGCTTCTGCTGCCCGGCTTTATCCTGTGCGGCCTGGCGGGGCTCGGGGTCGTCGGGATGACTGCCATCACGTCCGGGAAGATGATCTTGAGATGGATGTGGCTGGTTAAACTGCTGGGTCCGGGGACCCTTATCTTTGTTGGGGTGCTCCTGCTGGGATGGAGCTTGCTCCGGCACACCTCCGCAGCGCAGGCTGCCCGGGAGTAGAGGCTCAGCCGCGCCCTCTGCCTGCCCATCAGGAAAGGCCTGGACTCCCCGTGCGAGGCTCTGGGAATCCAGGCCTTTTTGCATGCAGCCGGGCGGACTGTAAGTCCTTGACATTTCTCGCCTGTCAACGTACAATTGCACCGGTCCTGCCGCTTTCTGTTCCGAGCCTATTTCCTGCTTGTACCCGATGCGACGCGGGCCACCGCAGTCGAGACCGCGTTCCGGGGAGGTCTCGTTGGTTCGCTCGGAGATAAGCTTCCAGATCGTCCACGCTGAAGGCGCCCGGCATCTGAGTCTGGTGCGCGTGCTCTTGGCGGAATATGCCAGCTCGTTGGGCTTTGACCTGGGCTCCCAGGACTTTGAGCGAGAGCTGGCGCATCTTCCTGGCGAGTACGCTCCACCCGGCGGAGCGCTGCTGCTTGCTCTGCACGAGGGCCAACCGGCGGGATGCGTTGCGCTGAGGGCGTTGGATGGCAAAGCCTGTGAGATGAAGAGACTTTACGTTCGCCCTCCGCTTCGAGGCTCGGGGATGGGTCGAGCGCTGACCCATGCGGTCGTGAGAGAAGCAAAGGGGAGTGGGTACCTGCGAATGCGGTTGGACACCGTTCCATCCATGGAAGCGGCGCGGGTGCTGTACGCGTCCATGGGCTTTGCAGAGATCGCGCCCTATCGATACAATCCGATTGCCGGGGCGACGTACCTGGAGCTCTCCCTTGTGAGTTCCGACAACGTGCCAACCTCAACGTGACAGGCAGAGTCAGGTGTGAGCGTCCAAGTGAGAATCCAGATCCAGGGTGCCCGCGAGCACAACTTGCAGGGGATCGATGTCAAGTTTGGCGATGGCCTGACCGTCGTCACAGGTGTTTCCGGATCGGGCAAGACATCCCTCGTCTTTGACACGCTGTATCAAGAAGCGCGTCGACGTTTCCTGGAGATCTTTGCCGTTGGCTCCAGCAGCCTGCGGCTCTCCCCGGCCAAGGTGGACTCGATCGTGGGTCTCGGGCCAGCGGTGGCCGTAGGTCAAAACCTGCTCAACCGCAACCCCGCCTCGACGCTGGCAACGGCTTCGGGCCTGCATCCCTTCTTGCGCTTGCTCTACGCGCGCTTTGGGGAGAGGCGCTGCTCACGCTGTGGGAAGCGGCTGTCCGTATTCACCGAGGATGAGATCGTTGAGCGAGCGGCCGCCTGGGCCGAGCAGGGCGGCCTGGTGATCTGCGCTCCCCTGCTCTGCGGTGCTCAGGGCAGCCACCGGTCGCTGCTCGAATTGCTGGCTCGGGAGTTTGGCTTGGCGCGGCTGCGCGTGAACGGACAGACCTGGCGTGGCGATCCTCTGGACCCGACCGCGAAGCACGATCTGGAGGTTGAGCTCGCGCATCTGGCAGGCGCGCGACCGGTGGGCCAGATCCGGGAGACGGTACGCGCGGCGTGGTCTCTTGGCGCGAGCGCGGTTGCCCTGCGGCGCGACGATGGGGAGGAGCAAACCCTCTCCCGCGCACCGGTCTGCGCGGCCTGTGGGGCCTGGTTTGGGGATCTCGAACCCGTACATTTTCACACTCCGTGTCCGCGCTGTGGCGGCGCCGGCTGCGCTGAGTGTGGCGAGACGGGCCTGCATCCACAGGCAGCGTCTGTCCGCTGGGGTGGGCTGCGTCTGCCGGAGCTGTTGGCGCAGCCAGTAGAGGATGCGCGCACTCTCTTTGCAGACACTGGTCTCCCCGCGACAGCCACACGCCTGCTGAGCGAGATCGGACGCCGGCTCGACGCCCTGGATCGCGTGGGCCTGGGGTACGTCTCTCTGAACCGGCCCTCGCCGACACTGTCACGCGGCGAATCGCAGCGCGTTCGACTGGCCGTTGCACTAACGAGCCGGCTCGAAGACCTGCTGCACATCCTGGATGAGCCCACGATCGGCCAGCATCCCGCGGACGTGGCCCGATTGCTTCCCGCTTTCCGCGACCTGCCGGGTCCTGTCGTGTACATCGAGCACGATCGTGTGGCTGCCGCCGCCGCAGACTGGGCCATCGATCTCGGCCCCGGAGCTGGAAGGCAGGGCGGCCGGGTGGTGTTTGGCGGCACTCCCGCCGAGCTCTGGCGTGCCAACACCGCCACCGGACGATACTTTAGCCTGCGGGAGCGCGTACAGATCCCTCAGGGCCGACCCAGAGCAGATCGCTTCCTGGTGGTTCGGGGGGCGAGCCTTCGCAATCTGCAGAATGTCGATATCCGCCTTCCTCTCGGTCGCCTGACCGTGATCACAGGGGTGTCCGGGTCGGGCAAGAGCACGTTCGTGGAGGATGTGTTGGCGGCCTCGCTGGTCGCGGGTGAGCCGGTCGGCTGCCAAGCGGTCCAAGGACAGGTGCTCAAGCCTGTGATGGTCGACCAGTCACCCATCGGCCGTAATCCGCGCTCAAACCCGGCTACCTACACCAAGCTCTCCGACATCATCCGGGATAGCTTTGCCGCCGCTACCGACCTGTCTCCCTCGCACTTTTCTTTCAACCGTCCGGAAGGTGCCTGCCCGACGTGTAAGGGGATCGGCGCAGTTGAGGTGCAGATGCGCTATCTGCCTTCGACCTGGATCCCTTGCGCGGATTGCGAGGGACAGCGATTCTCCGATGAGGTGCTCAGCGCGCGAGTGGCGTATGGTGACCGCCTTCTTTCCATCGCCGATTTCTACGATCTGAGCATCGCAGAGGCTGCCTCTTTGCTGACAGAGGATGCGAGGCTGTCGGATCGGAGCCGGCGGACTGCACGGCGGCTTCTGCGGGCTATGGTCGACATCGGTCTTGGCTATCTCCATCTTGGGCAGCCTTCGCCCACGCTCTCCGGAGGGGAGGCGCAGCGCGTCAAACTGGCCAAGTTCCTCGGGAAGCGCTCCCTGACAGAGAGCATGTTGATCCTGGACGAGCCGTCGACAGGACTGCACCCACAAGATGTGGCTGGGCTTCTGAAGGTGCTGGACCGCCTTGTGCGCACTGGGGCCACGGTCATCGTTGTGGAGCACAATGCCGACGTCATCCGTGCTGCGGACTGGGTGATCGATCTGGGTCCCGGTGCGGGTCCTGCAGGAGGACACGTGTTGTACGCAGGGCCGCCGGATGGGCTGCTCCGGGAGGCAGGCTCGATCACCGGGCAAGCACTGCGTGAAGAGGCTCAGATCCAGCCCCTTGCCGCGCAGTCCCGAGAGCCGATGGCTCAGAAGGCGCAGATCTCTATTCGCGGCGCGCGCGCACACAACCTGCGGGAAGTGGACGTCGACTTTCCAAAAGGGATGCTGACCGTGGTCACCGGTGTATCCGGTTCAGGCAAGTCCTGCCTGGTGTCCGACGTGCTGGAGGCCGAGGCCAGGCGGCGGTTTCTGGAGAGTCTCTCCATATACGAACGGCAAGGCACCAGGGAAGGCCCAGAAGCGCCTGTGGCGTCGGTGAGTGGGCTGGGAGTCGCTGTCACCGTCATTCCGGGCCGGCGCATGCATGCGCGGCGTTCCAGCGTGGGCACGGTGACAGAGCTCTCCTATCACCTGGCGGCATTGATGGCCTGGGTCGGCGAGCGGCGCTGCCAGGAATGTGGAGCGATGATGACGCGCGGCCCTGACGAGTGGCGCTGTCCTGAGTGCCAGGCGACCGCAGCACTGGCTCAGCCTCGACATTTCAACCCGAGCCACTATGCGGCTGCCTGCCTGACGTGCAATGGCGTGGGGACCCTGCGCAAGCCCAACCCGGACAAGCTGATCATTCGTCCCGAAGATCCGCTGTGCGGTGGCGCGATGTACTCGCCAGGGTTTTTCCCCAAGGGTTACCTGTGCCAGCCATTCAACGGCGGCTACTATGAAGTGCTTGCCTTGGGGGAGCGGTACGGCTTTGACCCGGCGACCACACCGTGGCGCGAGATGTCCCCCGAGGCTCAGCACGCATTTCTGTTCGGTGATCCTGAGTCGATGCGCATGGTTTTCCACAGCCGTGCTGGACGTACACATACCAGGGTGAGCAAGTTCCCTGGCTTTTACGGGTGGATCGGTGACTGGGACGTGGGTGGGACGTATACGGACACGCTGGTATGCCCAGACTGTCAAGGGGCCGGACTGCGCGCCGAGTATGCGTCTGTGACGCTGAACGGGTTTGAGATGCTTGGCTTGAGCGAGATGCCTCTGTCGCGCCTGAATCAGGTACTGGAGGGTCTGAGGGATCGTGTCCCGGCCCTGGTGGAGGCAAACCTGCGTACTCTGCTCAGGCGGCTGCGTTTCCTGCTGCGGGTAGGCCTGGGATATCTGCACCTGAACCGACCGGCAGCCAGCTTTTCTGCCGGGGAAGCGCAGAGGATCACCCTGGCTGGGCTGCTGGGCAGCGGCCTCACCTCGCTGACCGTGCTGCTGGACGAACCGACGCGCGGACTGCATCCCTCTGAGGTCGATGCCCTGGTGGCGGTGCTGGGTGAACTGTGCAGCGAGGGGAACACGGTCATTGTGGTTGAGCACGATCCTGAGGTGATTCGCGCCGCGGACCATCTTGTCGATATGGGGCCGGGAGCGGGTGTCTCCGGAGGCCAGATCGTGGCCCAGGGTACGCCTGAGGAGGTCGCAGCCGCCGACACGGTGACGGCTCGCTGGCTGCGCGGTGAAAGACGGCTCGCGATTGGCCCGCGCCGCGACCCACAAGACTGGATGATGGTCCGAGGAGCCAGGGCCAACAACCTTTGTGGCATAGACGTCCAGTTCCCACTGGGCGTGCTGGTCGGTGTGTGTGGGGTGTCTGGTTCCGGCAAGAGCACACTGCTGATCGATACGTTGGGGCGGGCACTGGCGCCCGAGAAGCAGACAACCTCGGTGGCCTATGAAGAGATCGAGCCCGGAGCGCACCAGGCGATCGAAGGCGCGCCAGCACGCGTGGTCCTTGTCGATCAAGCCAAGCGAGGCGTGCACAGCCCGGCCAGCTATCTCTCGCTGCGCGGGCCGCTGCACGCCCTCTATGCTCGTGGCGAGGACGCACAAGCGTTGGGCCTGGATGCGGATCGGCTGGGACTGCACTGCTCGGTCTGTCGTGGCAGCGGTTCGATCAGCATCGATATGGGGTTCCTGCCGCAGGTCCACAACGTGTGCGAGGCCTGCCGTGGCACGGGATATCGCCCCGAGGCTTGGGAGGTCAGCTTGCAGGGAGTGGCTCTGCCCGACGCCTTTTCTCTGACGCTAGACCAGGCCTACGATCTGTTTGGCGATGAGGACAGGCTTGCCCGTCCTCTGGCAACCGCGCGCGAGGTCGGACTGGGGTACTTGGTCCTCCGACAGCCGGGATATGCTCTCTCCGGAGGTGAAGTTCAGCGACTAAAGATCGTCAAAGAGCTGTGCAGGCGCACGTCCCCCCAGACGCTCTACATCCTGGACGAGCCAACGGTGGGCCAACACCTGGAGGATGTGGCGCGGCTGATAGGCGTGATGCAGAGACTGGTCAAGGAAGGGCGGAGCCCGGCTGAACGAAACACGGTGATCGTGATCGAGCACCACCCACACGTGCTCGCAGCGTGCGATTGGCTCATTGAATTGGGTCCAGGAGGTGGACCGGATGGAGGGCGAGTCATCGCAGCAGGCCCTCCGGAAGTGGTTGCTGCGGGAGACACGCCCACAGGGCCGTACCTGAGAAGCTTGCTGGAGGCGGCGCGGTGACGCAGGTATCCCGTGCTCGACTGCCGCTGCTGCTGGCAGACCCTTCTCCTTGCCTGCGCTTACTCGTGTTGCGGGAACTGCTCCAGCGGCCAGAGTCCGATCCAGAGGTCCAAGAGCTGCTTGCCCTCCGGGATCAGGATCCGCTTGTCGCCGAGCTGCTCAGGCGGCAGGACCCGGACGGGTCATGGCGGGCGGACAACGTCACCTGGCAGGGTGGCCCACTGCGGGTGACCTGTCTGGCGCTCATGCGGCTGGGGCATCTTGGATTGGGGACGGGCAACGCTGCTGTGCAGCGTGGTGCCGAGTACGTTTTCTCACGGCAGGAGGAGGACGGCGCCTGGCCGATCCCTGGCAGCGATGAGGCAGGGGACGATGGCGAGGGGTATTCGATGATCCCCTTGCAGACAGCGATCCCCTTGCGGGCGCTGGCAGCGTGCGGCTATGCAGAGGATCAGCGGGCAGAGCGGGCCTACCGATGGCTGCTCGGGCAGCGGCTTGCAGATGGCGCCTGGCCAACCGGGCTCTCCTCCGGTGTCTATGGCTATGTTGCCGGTTATCGCCGCCTGGCGCACTCGCGATGGGGATGCCGGTCCAATACCACAGGCAGCCTGGTCTGTCTGGCGCTGCATCCAGCACGGCAGCAAGGCCCCGAGGCACGCCGTGCGCTTGACCTGCTGCTTGGACGGGAAACACGCGAGACACGATCCCTTGGGTTCGAGGTCGCTCGGCTGGTCGGGGCAGAGCCTGCACGTGGTTTTCTCACCTTCTACGCGCGGTTTGACCTGGCGTTGGTGCTGGATCTGTGCTGGCGGGTCGGGGCTACTCTGGAGGATGAGAGAGTGGCGGATCTGGTCGCGTTTGTGATGGGGACACAGGGCCCATACGGGCTGTGGGAATACGGCACCCGGCCGCAGGCCAGTCGCTGGGTGACGGTGGACCTGTTGCGCTCTCTGCACCGACTGGACAAGAGCGGAGACTGGCTGAGCACCGAACCGCGTACGCCGTTCCAGCCCTACCCAAAGAGGGAGAGGCGATTCTGATCCAGTTCGCCTCTCGTGTCTGAAGCTCAGTTGAGGAGGATACACGTGTTCGAGGTATCTACACCCAATGCCCCGCGGCCTGCGGGCCACTATGCGCAAGCGATCGTCCACGACCGTACGGTCTATGTCTCTGGGCAGTTGGCGATAGACCCACAGAGCGGAGAGAGGCGCCTGGGGTCCATTGAGGAGCAGACAGAGCAGGCACTTCAGAACGTAGCGGCGATCCTGGATGCGGCGGGCAGCAGCATCCGCAGCGTGCTCAAGACGACTGTCTATGTCTCGGACATCCGGCTGTGGGAGCGCGTGAACGCTGTCTATGCCAGGTTCTTTGGGGACCATCGTCCGGCACGTGCCGTTGTCCCGACCAGAGAACTGCACTATGGCTTTCAGGTTGAGATCGAGGCGGTCGCGGCACTCAAAGAGAGCCGGTAGAGAGGGGCGCGAACGAGAATGGACCAGCTCATATGCGGGAAGTGCGGGTCAGCGTTCCCTCTGTGCGATCCACGGTGGAGGTGCGACTGTGGCTACCTCCTGGACGTCGAGTTCGCCCCCGTCTTCGCACTGGACAAAATCGCTGAGCGCAAACCGACGATGTGGCGCTACAGGGAAGCGATCCCCATCAGCGATGATGCGAATGTGGTCACCTTGGACGAGGGGTATACGCCCCTCCTCCGGGTGTCCTTTGACGGTGTGCCGGTATGGATGAAGCAGGACCACCTGTTCCCGACTGGTTCCTACAAGGACCGCGGCGCGTCGGTGCTGATGAGCAAAGCCAAGGAACTGGGCATCCAGAGGGTCGTCGAGGACTCGTCTGGGAATGCGGGCTGCGCGGTTGCCGCCTACAGCGCGGTGGCGGGCATCGAGTGCGCCATCTATGTCCCTGAGCATACCGCAGCCGCCAAGCTGGCACAGATCCGCCGGTATGGGGCGACCCTGAACCTGGTACCGGGCGAGCGACAGGACACCGCACTCGCCGCTCTGGAGGCTGCACAGGGCACCTACTATGCCAGCCATTCCTGGAACCCGTTTTTCCTTCACGGGACCAAGACGTTCGCTTTTGAGGTGTGCGAGCAACTGGGGTGGAGATCTCCTGACACAGTCATCCTGCCTGTAGGCAACGGCACCCTGCTGCTGGGCGCATATCTCGGGTTCACAGAGCTGATGGGGGCCGGGATCGTGAGCTCGGTGCCCAAGCTGATCGCGGTTCAAGCCGAAGCGTGTGCTCCCTTGGCCGCAGCGTTCCGGGGGAAGCTGGACAGCTTGCCGGAGATCCCAGCCCGAGATACCCTTGCAGAAGGGATCGCGATCACCAGTCCGATCCGAGGGGGGCAGATCCTGCGGGCCGTGCGGGACAGCGGAGGGCATTTCGTGAGCGTGAGTGAGGGAGAGATCAAAGCATCGCTTACCCAGATGTGCAGGAAGGGATTCTACATCGAGCCGACGTCTGCTGCAGCGACCGCAGGGGTTTCGAAATACGTGCGGCGACTTCAGAGCGATGAGGTTATCGTGTCTGTGCTGACCGGCCACGGGCTGAAAGCAACGGAAAAGATGTTGGCAATATGATTCGGTTCATCGGGCGTCGCCTGCTCTTCATCGCTCTGATCTATGTCTTGATCGTCTTCTCTGCCTACCTGGGCATGAGGATGATCCGCAATTCGGAGGTTTCGAGACCTGACCATGACTTGGTGCGGCACGCCAGGTAGCTCCCGTTCCAGGAGATTTGCCTCCTGGCACTCACCGGTATATACTGGAACCAGGTTCGCAGCCCACACACCTGCAGGAGGAAAAGCATGGTATTGCCGGAACACGTCCAGATCGGCCAACTGCCGCAGTCCGCCGAGGAATTCATCACTCTGCGCGACCAGATCGCCACGACACCGCAGGGCGGAGCTGCCGCCATGGTGGCTGCCCTACTCCTGTATGCGGCAGATGAGCAACTCGGACTTCAATGCCTGACCATTGCCGTGGATCGCGACAGGCTGGAGGCAGGCACCACGGGCTATCGGGGCTGGCAGCTCCGCCGTCGGGAGATGCAGAGGATAGAAACGCAGATCAAGGCCGGACCTCACATCCCCAGGTCGTACATCGATGGAGCTACACCTGAGAATGGCTACGTGCTGCCTGCTTTGCCCTACGTGCTGGCATTCTCGGACAATCCATACAGCGGCGATCCCGATAGTGGCACGTACAAGTTGTTCGTCTCGTGTTCCGGCGCTTCCAGCCCCAGGCCAGTCACAGTCAAGAGAAACGATCGCGGCATATGGAAGGCCCATGAGTGGAGCAGTCTGATCTCCGGCGTCAAGGCTCCGGCACGGAGCACCGAGGATGACCTGTAGTCGCTGCGGGTGAACGCCAGGTGGGACGGTGTGACAGGGCGACCTGCGGGCACGAACTAGGCCCTGCGTTGATCCGCGTCCAGCAGCAGGTCGATCTGTCGCGTGACCTTCTGCAACCTCTCGAGAACGGCAGAAGCGAACTGTGCTGCGTCGAGATCCGTATTGGGCCCGATCTGGATGCCGCGCGTCCATCCCTTGTGGGTGATCTGCAAGTAAATCTGCTTTTGCTGGACATAGGGACTCATGCACCTGAAGCCGCGATAGCGAACCGTGAACTGTCGTGGCCCGTACGTGATCCTGCACTCCGAGGGGAGAACGCGCTCCAAGAACGACAAGAGCTGCCGCACCTTGTCCCGGATCTGCGTGCTGGCTCTGGAGATGATCCATTCCCCATCATACCTCACTGGTGCGGTTTCTTTTCCCACGTGCTCGAACCACTTGGGCACGTCGTGTGCGGCCTGCGCGATCGCCTCCAGACTGGGCCGGTGAACGCCATCGTAGACAAACCCTTTCCACCGGCTGCTGGCCTGCACAAACCCCAGCACCGTCAGTAGGTGCCGCGCTGGACTCACATCGATCGGGTGACCGTTCCAGTCTTGGACGTGGATCTCTCGATGGGGGGCCACCTTGGATGGATGGTCAACAGCGGCGATCAGCGTCTTGACAGCCTGCTCGACGCGAGGCCCTGACAGGTCACGAAAGAGCGTGACCCGCCCTTCGTAGAGCAGTATCGGCTGCCCGCCCTGAATGACCAGGTATTTCTGGGGCACGCGCACGAACTGGACCGGCTCGCCTGCCTGGTTCGTGGCCGCAAAGAGCGCGCCGAAGACATTGGCCGGATCGCAGGCATTCAGCAAGATCATTGGCTCATCCGTTTTCTCGGAGGCGGGGTCCGCGCTGCCGTCCTCCCCGTCTTCGCCGTCGAGGTCTGGATGCCGCAGCTTTGCTTCACGCAAGGTCTCCACAGCGTCTGGCCAGGCGTACTGCTCTCCAGAGAGTTCCTGGACAAAGAAACCTCTCCTCACCTCACCCAGCAACTCTAGCCTGATCAGAGCTCGGCGCAGGTCTTTCCACTGCGGAGCGGCAGATTCTCGCTTGACCGACTCTCGAGAGACTATCCCGTGCCGTCTGAGGAGCAGCCGCGCCCACTGGAGCACCGCGCCATTCTGCGCTTCAGGATCGAGGGGGGTCGGGAGCAGCCTCTCAGTAGGAGCCCACCTGCCCAGGCGAGGATCGAGGTGACAGAGTTCCAGCATGTGCCTGACAATGAAGTCGTTTGTCACCCCTTTCCGGCCGGGCTTGGTGCCCAGATCGTAGCAGGCTGAGAGCCCACTGGCGATGTCTGCGTGCCGGATCGACTCGTAGCTGTCGTTCGTCACCTCCCCGGTCCACACCAGGTGCCAGATGGCTCGCAGGACAAGTCGCCAATCGAGCTGCGTCCGCCGGATGATGTCATCAAAGAAACATGCGCCGTTGCTCCGGAGATCGCTTCGCACGGCGAGACATGCCTCCGGAATGTCATCGTCCCACTGGTCCAGGGTCATCTCGGTCGCCTGGGGATCGGTGACGACCCAATCCCTGTCTGAGCGGAAGCAGAAGCCAATAAAGCCACGCCTGAGCCTCCTAAAGTCAAAGCGTCTCCAGAACACCTCTCCACCATAGCACAGGCGATCCAGCATCGAGGGGTCATAGTCTGTCACACGGGTAGGGAGAACGTCCCTCTCGTACACGATCTGGTAGTTCTCCTGGGCCTGGATCTGCCCGATGACCTGTCGCAGGCCATCCAGTCCAGAGAGCTGTGTGTCCGGGTGCACGTGCTGCCAGCGAACCAAAAAGTCGGCATACTCGACGGGCGTTGCGGGCTCCATCTCCCTGCGCAGCCGATTCAGTGTTGCACGGTGAATCTGCTCGAGATTGCCCCTGTCACACCACTGGGGAAGGGACTTGGTGGGCACGTACTCACCCCGGACCACTCTTCCACGCTCGAGCAGGGTCGCAAGCAACCGTTCGACCTGTCCATCGGGAAACCCATATCGCTCCATCACCTCGTACTTTGTTATCGGCCCGTGGCCTTTGAGATACTTGAGGACAAGCTGGAGCCGCGCTTCCGCGCGAGACATAGACCCTGCCCGTATGTGACTCGGTATCCAAGTCTGAGCGGCAGCGTATAGGGTGCCTTCCGCGCCAGGAAGCCGCAGTAGGCTGTACCCGCTGACCAGCTTCCCGATGCGTTCCCGCGCGTGGCCTCGCTGTAGGCCGACCAACTCCGCGATGCGAGAGGAGGGCAAAGGTCCGTGTGCTGTCAGGTGGCACAGGATCTGCTCGTCCACCTCGTCTCGACCGATGTCCAGGCCAAAGGCGGCCCGATAGAGCGGGTAGTTCTCTGTCGAGATCCATCGCTGGCGGTTTGTCTCTGCCGTCGGGATGGGCACAGAGACCGCCCGGTGAGCAGACACCAGATCGGCGAGCATGCCCTTTGCGTCGCCGTCTACACGATCCAGCAGCGAGATCTCTTCGTCGTCGTGATCAACCAAGTCACCGAGATCGAGGAGGAGTCGGGCGAGTTCGTTCGCATCACGAGCCTTGCGCTGAGGATCTGTACGTTGGAGCTGAGCGTTCAGGGATTCGACTGCCTTCTCGTCAAGAAGGTTGCGCAGCGTCTCCTTGTCAAGGATCTGCCTGAGGATCTCGCGGTGCAGGTGCATCAACCGGCTGCGCCGCTCTCGCGTTGGGATGGCGCCCATGTCTCCATACTGACCCAGCAGCAGCAGACTATGTGTGAACGGCGAGGGGACCCTGCTCTGGAGCACCTTGGTCTCGATCTCTCCCGACTCTATCGCCCGGAGAACCCTATCCAGGTTGGGCACATCCATCGATTCGTGCAGGCACTCGCGGAGGGTCTCCACAATGACTGGGTACTCTCTGTCGTCCTGGCATGCATCTAGCAGCGCCAACGACCGCAGGCTCTGCAGCCACACCGGGTTTCTTCTGCCACGGTACTCGCGAAGTACCATCAGCGAACGGACCGCGTTGTGTCTGAACCGCGAGGCAAAGATCGGCGAGCCACGGAGGGCTCGTTCGAGCAGTCCATACAGCGAGCCAGGCGTTACAAGGTCCAAGAGCGCGCCATCCAGCGCGGACGCGAGGTTCGTCTCCGCGTCTGTGGGCACCGTGATGAGAATACCATCGTCCACCGTCGCCGTCTGGGGCCGAAACCCGTAGACCTCCTCGATCGCCTGACGGAGGGCCATTGCCCAGGGGTCGTTCACGCGGATGCCAAAGGGAGAATGGATCACAACTTGCTGCAGGCCCAGTTCGTCGCGGAAGCGCTCGATGAGCACAAGTCTGTCGGATGGCAGCTCCCCAGCCACCAATTGCTGCTCACGAAAGTACTCGCATACCGCACGGGCCCCCTTTTCGTCGACGCAGTAGGTGTCCTGGAGCCAGCCGATGGGGTCTCCATCTGCGATCCGCGCCTGCATATGCCGCCGGAATCGCCCCACGAGCACGCCAAGGTCATAGGTGCGCGAGTCACGATCGCCCCCCCAGAACGGAACCGTTGGCGCGCGGCCATAGACATCCTCGACCAGCACGCGGTTGCGCTGGAACCCGACCACGCGCCAGGAGGAACTGCCCAGCACAAAGACATCACCCGTGTGGAGCCTTTCCACGAATCCTTCGTCCAGGCGACCCACCTGGGTCTTGGCCTTCTCAAAGTAGACCTGGTAGTCCTCGATCTCTGGTATGGTCCCGCTCGAACGGAAGGCGATGAGCCGAGCAGCGCGCTCCGGGTACAGCACGTTGTTGACCCTGTCCCACGATATCTTGGGATAGGGCGCGCGCTCCATGTCCAGTTCATAGTCGCCTGACAACATGTTGAGCACACGAACATAGTCAGCACGGTCGACATCTCGATAGCAGTAGGACCGACGGCACAGATCGTACAGATCGTCGACGTGCCAGTTGTCTGCAGCTACGGCCCCCACGATGTGCTGAGCCAGGACATCCAGACAGTTCGTGGGTATGCGGGTGCAGTCAATCTCTCCGTCCACGATCGCCTTCACCAACACGACGGATTCGACCAGGTCATCGCGATCGGTGACCAACAGCCGTCCCTTGCTCGTTGCGTCGAGCAGATGTCCTGCCCTCCCGATACGCTGCATGCCGGTGGACACCGACTTGGGAGACTGGATCTGACAGACGAGATCGATGCTGCCCACATCGATCCCAAGCTCAAGCGACGCCGTCGCGATCAGTGCGTCCAGTTGGCCACGCTTGAGCTTGTTCTCCATGTCGAGGCGCACTTCTCTGGACATACTGCCGTGATGGGCACCGACAGCCACCGGGTCGCCAGCCGAGAGCTCGTTCAACCTGAGGGCTGTGCGCTCCGTCTTGTACCGGCTGTTGGCAAATACCAGCGTGGTATCGTGCTCCTTGATCAGGGTCAGTATCTCGTCGTACGATGACCCCCATATGGCGTCAAAGTGAGCCTCCAGCAGGTTGTCTACGGGCGAAAGGACCTGCACGTCCAGGTCCTTTCTGGCTCCGGTGTCCACGATCTCGCATCCCCGAGGCGTGTTGGGGCTCTCCATGCCGACCAGGTATCTAGCGATCTCTTCCAATGGCCTCTGTGTCGCGGACAGCCCGATCCGAACAAAGTCCCGACCCACCAGGTGCTGAAGGCGCTCCAGGGACAGCGAGAGGTGTACGCCCCGCTTGTTGTTCGAAATGGCATGGATCTCGTCCACGATGACATACCGCACCTGGCGGAATGCCAACCGAAACTTGGGCGTGGAGAGGATGATGAACAGGGATTCGGGTGTCGTGATCAGGATGTGGGGTGGGCGGCGAGCCATAGATGCACGCTCACTGGAGGTTGTATCTCCTGTGCGGACTGCAGATCGTATGTCCGGCACACGTACGCCTGCACGCCGGGCGCACACACCGATTTCGGCCAGCGGCTCGACGAGGTTCTTTTGGATATCGTTGTTGAGCGCTTTCAGGGGAGAGACATAGAGCACATACACGGCGTCATCCAGCGCCTGCTGGCTTGCCACGTTGAACAGATCGCTGATGCACCACAGAAAGGCGGCGAGCGTCTTTCCCGATCCGGTTGGGGAGAAGATCAGTGTGTTCTTGCCCTCTGCGATCTTGGGCCAACTGGCAGCCTGTGCGGGGCTGGGCTCGCCGTACCTGGCCTTGAACCATGCCCAGACGTAGGGCTCGAACAGAAGCCCCAAGTCGGGGCCTGTCGGAGCTCTCCTCACATCACACTCCTCTTGGACATCGTGGGGGATGGCCGTCAAGGTTGTTCTCCTCCCTCTCCGGTCGTCACTTCCTCGTGCGAGGGCGGTGAGAGATGCACGTGGAGCGCGCGCAGGCGCGCGGCTGCGCCATGTCGCTGGGCCGGCTCAAGCCAGCTCACGATCTCGAGGTATAACTGAATCCAGTACCTGGCCCAATACGTGCACGGCTTGGACTCGCCCATAGACTCGATGCTTGCCCCGCCTTCCCGTGGGAGGATCACGAAAGGGCTGGGGTCTGCACAGCGCTTGGCGACGATCGATCTGGCGGCAGCCATCACTTCGCCGTATCGGCCCTGGGCAAAGGCGGCAATCCGGTCATAGTTCCCTCGGTGCACAACGACGTACTGGGCCATCCGCTCGGCGAGCACCGGCCTGACGCGGTCATAGTGCTCGCCAGTATAGCCCTTGACTCCGCCCCCGCGGACGTTGGCTGGATAGATGTCCTCCAGTTCATAGGGCACGGGCCCAATCTTGCTAGCCAGCACGACTACATGCACCGGGCAGCTCTCAAAGTCCTGGCTCGGGTCAGACCTTGTCGCGACACGGATGGCTCTGCGCATCGATGCATGGGATGGAGAGGTGGAGAAGGGGCGCCTGACAGAGCACTGCAGGAAAACCAGGAACCGCTTGTCCTCTGGCGGCCGATACTCGCCGATCACATATTCGTAGAATGCCTGCGCAGGAGCACTGTGAACGTCGAGCTGAGCGCGAGGAATGGTTCCTGCCGAGCGGATGACATCCTCAAGCTGCTGCCTGGACCCCACCGTACGACGCTGAGCTTTCTGCTCCCAGCGAGTCGCCCAGCAGTACTGAGGCGACGACTTGAAGGAAAGCAGTTTGCCCTCGATGACTTGGGCATCAGCCACGAGCTCTCGCAGGACGGGAGCAAGGTCCGCCTGGGTGAGTTGACTGACCCGTACAAGCTCACTCAGTGTTAGGGGCTCTCCAGCCTGAAGCAGGGCAGCGACCACCCTGTACCGCGCCTCGTTTCGTTCCACTTTTTCTCCTGTCCATGATCGCTGCACGGGTCGATCTCGTGGGAGGAACGGGCAGAGCACCAACAGGGCCTGACCCATGCTCCCTCGTGGGGCTACCGGAATTGTACCCGACTCTTCCCTGTGGAGCAATTCAGCCCTACCCCGGGAGATCGGGGCGATTCATCAGGATCACAGAGGGTAGAGGAAGGGAACCACCGGGCACCCCTTGCCATCCTGGCACGGGACGGGAGGTGCCCCTACGGCAGACAGCCCGCCGCTTCGATCCCGTACACCCATTTTGGCACAGAGGGAGATTGGCAGAATCGCCTCACGTGTGGTACACTGCTCTCGTTGAGCGCAGGGTACACTCTGTGCGTCTCGTTGTCGCCTGGACAGCCGCGGGCCAGGTCTGGTCGCCGCCGGGCGGGACCGCCGGTCGCTTCGAGGGCTGAGCGGATTGGAGGAAGAGCTGGGATGAACGAACGCTTTTCTGATCTGGCAAAGCTCTACCAAGAGTCCCTACTTGGGGATGTGATCCCGTTCTGGGAGAGGCATTCTGTAGACTGGGAGGAGGGTGGCTACTTTACTTGCCTTGACCGAATGGGCAGTGTGTATGATACAGACAAGTTCACGTGGCTCCAGGCGCGGCAGGTGTGGACGTTCTCGATGCTCTACAACCGGTGCGAGAAGCGAGATGCCTGGCTACAGGTCGCCAGGAACGGTGCGAGCTTTCTGACCCAACACGGCACAGACTGCGATGGGAACTGGTATTTCTCTCTCGACCGGCGCGGCAAACCGCTCGTCCAACCGTACAACATCTTCTCGGACTGCTTTGCGGCCATGGCCTTCAGCCAGTGTGGGTTGGCCACTGGCGATGAGCAGGCCGCAGAGGTCGCCCTGGCGTCCTACCACAATGTACTCCGGCGCAGGGACAATCCCAAGGGCGTATACAACAAGGCCTATCCGGGTACGCGCCCGCTCAGGACCCTCGCGATACCGATGATCCTTGCCAACCTGTCGCTCGAGATGCAGTGGCTGTTCGAGAGCGATCAACTGGAGCAAGCAGTCGACTCTACCGTACACGAGGTCATGGACGTTTTCCTGGACCAAGAACTGGGCCTGATGCGCGAGAACATCGCGCCCGACGGATCGCCCGTCGACAGCTTTGAAGGACGACTCCTCATCCCCGGGCACGGCATCGAGGCGATGTGGTTCATCATGGACATCGCTCGCCGCCGAAAGTCCTGGGAGCTCGTCGGCCAAGCCATCGACGTGGTCCTGAATACCCTACGTTTTGCATGGGATCAGGAGTATGGCGGTATCTACTACTTTATGGATGTCGCAGGGCGACCTCCTCTGCAGCTCGAGTGGGACCAGAAGCTGTGGTGGGTGCACCTGGAAACGCTGGTAGCACTGTCGATGGGATACGCGCTGACAGGGCGACAGGAGTGCTGGGATTGGTACCAGAAGGTGCACGACTATGCCTGGCCAAGGTTCTCAGACCCGGTCTACGGAGAGTGGTTCGGCTATCTCAACAGGTGCGGCGAGGTCCTCCTCGACCTCAAAGGGGGCAAGTGGAAGGGATGTTTCCACGTGCCAAGGGCGCTTTTCCTGTGCTGGCAGCAGTTCGAAGGCCTCAGCAGGGACGAGAGAGGTCCTCGCGCCGCGTCGACTTGAATGGCGAGCGCCAAGGAGTCCCAGCGACGGCCATGCAGACGATCGCTACCTTGATCGTCTGCGAGGGCATTGGCCAGGACCATTCGCCGGAGACAGGGAGAAAGCCACAGGGGTACGCGCATCGCCTGGGGAGGAGATCGTGAAAAAGGAAGGCGTCTTTGCAGGAATCTGGAAGTTTCTGAAGCCAGTCCTGCTCGTCGATTTGGGCCTGTTTCTGCTCGTTGGCGGATCCTTCTTGCTCAGAGGCGAGTTCACGTTCGCGGCATACAGTGAACGCCTGTTCTGGGCTGGCATGGCCGCAGTGGTCGTTGGGGGCTTTGGCGTGTGGGCTTCGCTGGGATCGTATAGCACGCTTGGCACCCCGAGTATCCTCACCGCGTCAGGAGATGCTCAGATCGCCCACTCGCGCATCGCGGAACACATGCAGACGAACTCAAAGCGCTACACGTTTGTGTTCCGCATGTTCGCGACTGGGCTGGTATGCATGGTCTCCGCGGCACTGATCGACATGCTTTCTCGATAGGTGCTGAGACCAGGGGCGGCTCTCTCGCAGCAGGCCCAGCAAGGATCTTGCTCGCGCAGTGAGCGCCATCGCTCTGCTGACTGGCCCCAGTCAGACCTCTGCTGGGACCTGCAAGCCACCTAATCTACACACGTACGCTTCTTGGCAGTGTCTTGTGCGGCTCTATCGCTCACGGGCATCCAAGCATCGTCGCAACAAGGAGACCACCATTGGCCATTGCTGCCCAACACCCTCAGACCATCGATCTGCGCCTCGACCGGTTGAACCGGACGATACTCCGGCTGGCGATTCCATCCGTGACGGAGAGCATGCTGACGACGCTGGTCTACATGGTCGACACGATCTTGATCAGTTGGCTAAACGATCCGTCTTCTCTGGCTGCAGTGGGCCTGAGCAGCACACTGATGTGGGCAGCCGACGGTCTGTTCCGGGCGATCTCTATCAGTGTCTCGGCCATGGTGGCCCGGTATTGGGGCCAGAAAGACTTCGAGGCCGCACGCCAGGTCGCGGGCCAATCGCTGATTTTGAGCATGCTGGTTGCCCTGGTGTTCACGGCCCTCCTGATCCCGATCGCCAGAGGGTTTCTGGTGGTCATGGGAGGCGAACCCGATGTCGTCTTGCGCGGCGTTGAGTACATCCGTATCCTCCTGGCGACATCGGTCATCAGCTTTCCGCTCGTCATCGCGAACAGCCTGATGCGGGCAACAGGCGACACGCGCAAACCGATGTACATCACCGGTGTGATGAATGTGTGGAACGTTCTCGCTGCCTATGTACTGATCTTTGGGCTCGGGCCAATCCCTCGCTTGGAGCTGCGGGGCGCGGCTCTTGCGACGAGTTCGGCCCGTACTTTGGGTGGGATCATCGCCCTGGGCATTCTCTTCCGGCCCAAGTCAGCCATCCACCTGCGCTGGGCGCACCTGCGCAGGTGGGAGTGGTCCTTGATCTGGCGGATCCTCCGCATCTCGCTGCCGAACATCGGCGAGACCATTATCTCGCGCCTCGGTTTCATGCTCTTTACCCGCATCCTGGCGTCTCTGGGCACCATCGCCCTGGCCGCCCACCAGGTCGCGTTGCGGATCGAGTCGCTGGCCTACATGCCTGGTTGGGGGATGGCGACTGCTGTCGCAGCCCTGGTGGGTCAGGCGCTGGGTGCAGAAAAGGAGGATGTGGCTGAGCAAAGTATCCGGCGCACCCTGGTGATGGGCAATGCCGTGATGGCTTTTCTCGGCATGATATTCGTCTTTTTTGGCCCTGCCATCGTTCGCGTCTTTGGGGTTCGAGACCCAGAGCTAGCAAACATGGCTACTACAGCCATTCGCATTTCGGCTTTGGAGTTGTTTGGTCTCTGCTCGGTCATGATCCTGTCCGGATGCCTGCGCGGCGCGGGAGACACCCGGACCCCGATGATCGTCACGATAGCGGGTACGTTCCTCTTCCGTGTGCCCATCACCTATCTGTTTGCAGTCGTCCTCAATGGAGGACTGAAGGGCGTCTGGCTGGCGACGGCTGTGGACTGGAGCATGCGTTCGCTGATCATGTTTGTGCTGTACAAGCGCGGTAAGTGGAAAACGATCGAGGTGTGAAGCTCTATTCGCCGTCGCTCTCCTCAAAGATGTCAAAGTTCGACTGTTGACCCGTAGCGCACGAGTAGGTCCCGAATCCGCCGCTCAGGTTGATCGCATCAAAGCCGCTCTGAACCAGGATGCGATAGGCATAGTAGGCACGCTGACCAACTTGGCAGTAGACCACAATCCGCTTGTTTCTGGGGAGCTCGTCGAGCCTTCGGCGCAACTGCCTGAGTGGGATGTTAACCTGCCCTTCGATGGCACCAGCGAGCAGTTCTGACGGATTCCGCACATCGAGCACAAAATCCCTGGCTGGATCTAGTTCACTGACACTGTCCCAGCAGAGCATCTTTGAGTCCCCGCGAAGCATGTTGGAGGCCACGAACCCGATCACGTTCACCGGGTCTCTGGCAGAGCCATAGGGGGGCGCGTAAGCAAGCTCCAGTTCCTCGAGGTCAAAGACCGTCATACCGGCACGCATTGCGGTAGCGACGACGTCAATGCGCTTGTCCACACCCTCCTTGCCGACGATTTGGGCTCCGAGAAGACCGCCTCCCTGGGGGTCGAAAAGCAACTTGAAGGCCATCGGCGAAGCACCCGGGTAGTAGCCAGCATGGTTGGCAATGTGGATGATCGCGCTCTGGCACGGGATATCCGCCTGGCGCAACTGGCGCTCGTTCAACCCGGTGCTTGCGGCCGAGAGATCGAACACTTTGACGATGGACGTGCCCTGTGCGCCTCGATAGCTGACTGGCTTGCCCACGATGTGATCCGCCACCATGCGGCCTTGCTTGCTTGCAGGCCCAGCAAGCGGCACGTTGGCAGGCTGACCTGTAACCAGGTGCTTGACCTGAGCGGCATCTCCGATGGCATAGATGTCTGGATCAGAAGTCTGCAGGTACTCGTTCGTAGCCAGCGTGCCGCGAACGCCCAGTTCCAGGCCGGCAGCCTGTGCGACCCTGTTCTCCGGTCGCACGCCGATGGAAAGCGCCACAAGCTCAGCGTCCGCGCACCGGCCACTCTGCAGAGTGACGGTCAGCCTGCCGTCTGGGGTCGATGATATCGCCCTCAATCCATCTCCCAGTGCTAGCCGAACGCCCTTGGCCCGCAAGTGCTGGTGCACTAGGGCAGCCATCTCATAGTCCAAGGGGGCCATCACCTGGCTCATCATCTCGACCAACGTGATCTGGGTTCCGCGGCGGTGCAGGTTTTCGGCAAGCTCCAGACCGATAAAGCCGCCGCCCACGACCACAGCCTTGCTGGGGCCTCTCTCGTCTACAAAGGCCTTGATCGCGTCCATGTTGGGTATCGTGCGCAGGACAAAGACGCCAGGCAGGTCGTGGCCAGGCACCGGCGGCACAAAGGGCGCTGCACCAGGGGAGAGCACGAGTTTCTCGTAGGACTCCTTGTACGTGTGACCTGTGTCCAGGTCTTGGACCGTGACTTGCTTGGCGCCCCTGTCGATCTCGATGACCTCACTGTGCACGCGCGCGTCGACATTGAACGTGGCGCGCAATGCCGCGGGAGTCTGTATCAACAGGCTGTCCCGATTGAGGATGATCCCACCGATGTAGTATGGCAGGCCGCAGTTCGCGAACGAGATGTAGGGACCCCGTTCCAACACGATGATCTCTGCCCGTTCATCCATCCGGCGCAAGCGCGTTGCGACGCTGGCTCCTCCGGCGACTCCTCCAACGATCACCACTTTCATCCGGCACACTTGTTCTTTCTGTAATCTTGGGTGCCCAGTTCGCACGCGCACGCATTGTACCACGATGTGTCAGACGGGGCAAAAGACACACGGTTTTCGGACACCGGAGCGCTTGACAAAAGCAGGGTATCGGAGTATGATTGGGCCAGTCTGAGAAGGGCAGGCAGAGAATGGACAAGGAGTGCCTGCTATCTATAGAAGGAGGCGGGTCTGATGTCTCTGAATTGGCTTCGAGGCGCCCCTCTCGTCATCTTGTCACTTGCAGCATTGCTTCTGAGTGGATGTGTCACCATCGAGGTGATCGATCGCACGCCTTCAATGCCAGAGCCAGCTACTCCCACGGGAGAGGATCGAGCTCAAGAGCACGATCTGGCTGTGTTGGCCGTGGACTTTGATCCCCCCCTGGAATACGAAGAGATCGTCGCACAGAAGAATCGTGGAGAGGGGATCACGCTCTTGGTAGCCGTCGAGAACACGGGCATCCACACCGAGCGGGATGTGACGGTGGAAGTGGTGCTTTCCTCCGACAACGGCATGACCGTGTACCTCCAGAAGCAGGGAAGCATTGCGGCGATCGCTCCAGGAGAGATCAAGATCATCCACTTTGAGGATACCGAGATCCCTTTCAGCTACAAGTACACGCTGTGGGTGCGGGCCGTTCCTGTGCTGGGGGAGACACGGTTGGGTGACAACCAAAAGAGCTATGACCTACTGATCACTCAGCCGTGAGTTTGTGGCGCTCGTGTCAAGTGGACGAAAATGCACCCTGCGGTGCATTTTTGCTTTCCGT
This sequence comes from Anaerolineae bacterium, assembly GCA_016783145.1. Lineage (GTDB taxonomy): Bacteria > Chloroflexota > Anaerolineae > JAFGEY01 > JAFGEY01 > BS750m-G44. Next base: position 3,699 of record JADHXD010000030.1, on the reverse strand, counting down.
CAAGCGATGACCAGGAGGAGGCTCGCCGTGCGCCCTCCCGCGTGGATAGCCAAACAGGTCGTTATGTTGCTCGCGGCGCTCGTGCTGGGCGTGTTGGTAAGCCTGCAGTGGACCGCGGATGCCGCGCGATGGCCCATCGCGTCCGATCAGGTTCTGCGTACGATGCGCCAACTGGAGTCCGCACAGGCGGAGCTGAAACGGGAGGTGGGGCGCCTGCGTGAGGAGCTCGACTCCCGCCAGAAAGAGGCAGTAGCCGACGCAGAGATGCTGGGGGAGCTGCGGACCAAGCTGGCTCTGCAGCGCGCACACGCGGGTCTCTCAGATGTCCGTGGGCCGGGCATACGGGTGACTTTGGATGACAGCCAGCTTGCGCTGGGGGGAAGCACGAGCGATCAGCTTATCCACGACTATGACCTGCGTGATGCGATCAGTGTGTTGTGGCTGTCTGGCGCTGACGCCATCGCAGTAAACGGCGAGCGCATAGTGAACAGCACTTCTATCTACTGCGTGGGTGCAACGGTCATGGTGAATGACACACGTCTGTCGCCTCCCTATGAGATCAGTGCGATCGGCGACCCCGCCCAGATGCAGGACTACCTTGGCAACCCTGGCTACTTGACCGAGCTCAAGGCGCGACGCAAGCGAGCAGGGTTGCACGTGGAGTTCACACGTGCAGACATGTTGACACTCCCTGCCTACCAAGGCAGCTTACGCCAGCAGTTCGCACAGCCCGGAAGCTAGGAGAAGCAGACCGTGAGGCGCAACACCGTCTCTCAGCTTTGCCTGATGCTCCTGTTGTTGGCAGCAGGCGTACTCATCGTGGCCCAGCTACGCGCTCAGCGGCGCCTGCGCACGCTCACGCTCGGCCAGGATGACCAAGCGATCCTCCTGAGCGAGCTGATCGACGCAAACCTCGCACTGCAAGCTGAGGTCGAGTCTCTCAGGGCACAGACGTCAGTCTACGAGGACGAGAACCGAGGCACAGTGCTGGAGGAGCTGGTTGCAGAACTGAACCGAGTCCGTGTGATCAATGGCATGGTCGAGGTATCCGGTCCAGGGGTCGAGTTCGTGATCGACGGCTCGTTGAGTGCCCTGGATCTGCAGGATCTGATCAACGAGTTGCGCAATGCCGGAGCCGAAGCGATTGCTCTGAACGGGTGCCGGGTGGTGCTGAGTTCGGTGTTGACCGTTGACGACCACGGCGAGCCCACGATCGATGGGCAAGATGTCGGCCGACCCTATACCCTGCAAGCGATCGGCGACTCGGAAACCATCGAGACAGCTATGATACGGCCCGGAGGACTGGTATCGATCCTGCGGCATACGTACCCGAACCTGGTCGTGCAGGCCACGCAGCATCCCAAGCTGGTACTGGGCCAGTCTCGCGCGCCGATGGGCTTCCAGTACGCACGCTCTGTCGAATAGGGACGGGATCGTCCAGGTCTATCGCCCCGCGAACGATTTGAGGATCAGGGGAAGACGTGACCGCTCTCCTGCTTGCACCACGACCGCTACGGGACGGGCAAGCAGGCCCTGATCGTCCTGAGCATAGAACACTACCCGGTAGGCCCCGCCTTCACTGAACTGGCTGCTCAGTGCACCGTACCAACCACCGTGTCCTGGCTGCAAGGCTATCGCCCTTGGCTCGGGGATCAACTGCTCGCCAGGATCGAGCGGCTGGCGCAGTGGTGGATGGACCACTGCCCACACTCTGTCTATACCCGAATCGTCCCACACCTGCGCCCAGAGCTGGCGGGAGTTCGCATCCCATTCCAAGACCTGTACTTGCGCGATGTGTGGGGGCCATCGACTCGGATCCCATCCACCCACGCAGCCCAGTCTGGCCTCTGTGGCTCGCTCCACGTCCTCAACTTCATTCGACAGCCCGTTCCCATTTGCGTCCAACGAGGGCGCCTGTTCCGGGTGTGTTTGCCGCAATGCCCACGCGCCTTCTTCAAAGGACATGTCGAGACTCATTCCTTGCCGCAGCGCAGTCAGAAGCGCATCCGAGAAGGCAAGGCCCTGCCTTGAAGCATAGGCTGCTGATACAGAGCCAGTTGAGGCGATGACCACTCGATGCTCCTGCACTGCTGTGTCTGGCGGGTCGATGAAACCTGCTGAACGTGGAGCGTCCACAATGATCTGCGCTGCTACATCTTGTCCTAGCTGCCCCAACCACGCCCCGACCTCTGATGGTGAGACCCACTCACCAGAGTTCCTGTCGAGGTAGAACCGGTCATCTCCTGCGTGGCCCGCCAAGTACAGCGTGAGAGGCCCGGCAGGGCCCACCCTGTCCACGGCCCACTCGGTGAGGGCGTACTGCAGGGCCTTCCGACTGGGCTTGTCATTCACACTCATCGCACCCTCGCCCTGTCCCAGGTAGTATATCTGGTCAGCAGTACAGCCATTTGATCGCCCAAGCTGGTAGAGACCATCCGTGACGTGCTGGACGTTGGGCTGCAGCGCATCGTCGTCTGCGTATTGGCCCGCCACCAGCACCAAGGCACCGGACGCTGGCTGGTCCGGTAAGCTGCGGACGGATAGGTGGTAGACGACCTGCGATCCGTAGACGGCAGGGGTGAGGTTGCGCAGGGCAAAGTAGTAGCTGCCGCCAGTGGGCGTCAGGACGACCCTGGCATCCGACGTAAAGGTATACAGAGAGCTAGCAGTGGGGGACCCACTGCAGGCTTCGAAAGCCTCCATCACCACGTCTGCGGCCGAGTCAGGAGGCACACGGGCGCGGACCACGTATGTGATACCTGGCGTCGCTGCCACGGAAACCCAGTCCACGTCACCGTAGGTGTGGAACGTATGGACCTGGGAGCGTTCATCCGCGTGGATGACTGCTGCCTGGGCGCACAGACCATCATCCTCGTACTCATCTCCACTCGCGGCGGGGGCTGGGAGGGCCTGAATGCTCACTACTCGGCTGTCGATGAACGCCGCAAACTCGCCGACCGCTGAGACGGTGACCGTGTATGAGCCAGGCGTGCCCCACAGATAGGATGTTACGGCCGTTCCCTGCCCCGTGGCAGGAGGAGGTGTCCAGGCGTAGGTGACCGTGGAGGTGACGTTGGTCGGAGTGATGACCGCGGTATAGGCATAGGCGGTTCCGGTATAGCCTCCTGGAGGACCGAGGAGGGTGACTCCCGCCAGATGAGCCCTGCGTGGCGATTCATTCAGCAAGATGATCCCGTCCTGTCCCTCGAGGTCAACGTGAGTGGCCGGGCGGCCATCGTTGTAAGGGCTCATCGACTCGAACTTGACCGCGTCTGCAATGACCCAAGTTGAGCGCGTCTCGTTCGTCAGAGTGACGCAGTGACCTGCACCGGCCTCCAGGAGATAGGTGCCCAGACTGACCCAGTCCGGCTCGCTGACCGTGGGGTTCACAGCGACCGGCGTCACGCCTCCTGCATGCTGAACCGTGTATGTGATCGTGTCGCTCAACAGGTCGTGCGGCGCGATCCACGCATAGACACTGTAGTGATCGGCTTGGGGCACCTCCGGGCGCCAGGTGACGCTGCTCTTGACTCCGTCTGGATCGATGGTCGTCAGAGCGTAGTGATACGTCGTGCCCCAGTCCTCGTATCCTGCGGGGGGTCCATCCCAGACGCCCGTCTTGGTAAAGACGTCAGTGGACTCCGCCGAGTCATCGATGATGATCTGGACGCGAGGTGCCTGAGTCCCGTCAAGCCGGTA
>JADHXD010000152.1 GCA_016783145.1 Anaerolineae bacterium | reverse complement strand
CACTGTCTAGGCGACAGTGCTTGCCCAAACTATCCACCATTCTCTGCTATCACCATTCAGGTCCGTACAGCATCGGCTTCTCCGACGCTGCCTAGTCCTCCTCAAACCCATAGTGCTCGAACTTGAGCGTGCGGCTGTTCTCGCTGATCGTGCGCACCGTGCTCTCGTCAAAGCCCTCCGGGCGGCGGGCGTTGATTTCGACCGTGACCTCGACCTCACATCCCAGTTGGGCAGTCAGACGCTCGACCACTTCTTCGACGATCAATGCCATATCCTTGTTCACCCGCTGTGGATCGAGCTGCACGCGGCCATAGTACCGCGAGAGCACCCTGTGCGGGGGTTCCTTGCAGGTACACTCGCTCCTCGGCTTGCCACATCTGGGACACAGCTCCAGAGGCTGCTCACATGTGCACTCGGAGAGCGGCTTCCCGCACTATGGGCAGGTCTCCACGACAGCAGCTTGCTGCAATGCATCATCTACCCGCTCACCCGGCTTTCCAAGTCGTCTAGTCCTGTATCCAGATCGTCTCCCCGGACCACGACGATCCGGTAGCCCAGAGCTCTCAACCTGCGCCGCTTGCGTTCGTCTGCGTCCTGCACATAATCCCGGTAGTGCGGCGAACCGTCTACGAAAAGGGCGATACGTCCCCGTTCATAGTTGAAATCGGCCACGGCCAGAGGACTGCCATCGCGGTCATACAGTGTCTGCTGGGCGACGTCAGGCAGGGGCAGGCCGCGATCGCGGATCGCGGATAGCACGTCCCGCTCCAGGTCAGAGTCGCACTGCGACGCCAGCCCGGCAAACGCGTCCTCGTCGACGATCGGTTCGATAGTCAGGCCCTCCAGTCCACGCAGCCACGGCAGCACGATCTGCCGGTCCAGCCGCTCGTGATCGCGTTGGTTGTAGAAACTGAGCAGGCACTCGTAGCACGCTCGCTCGCAGCCGCCATCCCGACCTTGCTCGGAGAGAGCGGCCGGATCGCTTTCGTGCAGCAGTTCCCGCGCACGCCGGGCAACGGTGAGCAGCCGGCCAGGCTCATCCAGCGAAGCCAGAACGCCGCTGCCACCGACTGCCGTCTCGTAGAGCACGATTCGCCAGGGCACGCCCTCTTCCATCCCTGGCGCAAGAAAGCCCGCCAGTTCGCGCTCGTCCAGGTTAAACGCCACCATCAAGGCACGCAACAAGGTGTGCGCCATCGTCGTGTAGAAGGTCCGCTCGTCTGCATCCGCGGGCAGTGGTACGTCGAACAGGGCCAGGTCGCTGCGGACACTATCCATCAGCCACAGTCCACTCTCCAGGTCGCCCTCCCGCGCATTGCGCGAACACGTGCCGCGCTGCTCAGATGTACCGATATGTTTGGCCGCTTTGTCCGCGTTGAGCAGCCACTCATGGCATCTGCGGCAGAGGGTAAAGCCAAGCGGATCCCCTTCCTGCTGGCGCTGTCCCTGGTTGACCAGCAGCACCTCTCCGTCGTGCTCCAGGGTGAGTTCCAGGGTCGATCCCGCTTCTGCCCGCACCTGATAGCGGCGCTGCCGCCCGCCAGCCCGATAGTGCGACGTGATCTCGTAGCCCAGGCGCATGCGTTCTTCCTCGTCCGCCGTGATGCGCGCTCGCTGCTGGGCAAACATGTCGGTCAGCGGCATGCTTCTCCTGGGATGCCAGGCCTCCGCCCCGCACTCGCACAAGGAACGGTTGGTCTCTTGCGCGCCGACATAGGCGCGCCCGCACTCGCGGCAGATTAGCACCGGTTCGACGTCCAGCTCGACCTGCGGCGCCTCCGCGCCTTCTGCCTGCCGGGTGCGCGGCCGGGCGTGAGTCACCTCGTACCGCTGGCCGCGATAGTAGACAAAGTTGCCGGGTGCATACTCGCTGAGCGCGATCGCAGGGTCGCGGGCTAGCTCGTCTTCCCGATCGTCGAATGCCAGGACCGTGGCCTGCGGCGGGAACGCATACCCCGGCAGAAAGCCCTCGCCGCCCAGGTAGCGGTAGAGGTACCAGTCTCCCTTGCCTTCGCGCATCGAGGCCAGTTTGCCCTCGATCACCACCCGCCGCCGGTCCATACTATAGTCCACGCCCTCGCGGCCCAACTCGCGGTTGATCGCCTGCCGCTCGACGTCCAGGCGCTCGTACTCGTCGCGCCAGCGATCCATCGCCCCATCCAGGTCGTCCAGGAAGCCGTGTATCGCGCTCTCGATAGCGTCGTGGTCAAACCAGTCGAATTGCGCCATCTCGCCCGCGAATGCCTGCTCGACGGCCTCGACAATCGCGTGGAAGTAGCGATCGATCCCGACCTGGTAGGCGGTCCGCCAACTGGCATCCAGCGGGAAACGCGGTGCGTCTAGATGGAGCAGCTCCTGGGGCACGCTTGGTAGCTTTTCTGCGCCTTTCAGTCCCATGGTCTCCAGGACCAGGGCGCGGACGTGGGCGGTGATCAAGTTCTCGTTGTCCAGCCGGAAGCGAGGAGCAGCAATGGCGCCGGCGATCATCTTTTCCGGAAAGCGATAAAAGTACTGGTCGTGCGGGCCACGCGCCGTGCCGACGCCCGCAAAAACGGTGATCAGGGAGGCATGCCCACTTCGTCCAGCGCGTCCGGCACGCTGTGCATAGTTGGAGGGACTGGGCGGGACGTTGCGCAGCGTCACCGCATTGAGGTGACCGATGTCGATCCCCAATTCCATCGTCGGCGTGCAGATCAAGACGTTGAGCGGGTGCTCCTTGTCGCGGAAACGCACCTCGATCTCTCGTCGTTCCTGGCCAGGCACCTGACCCGAGTGTTCAGCAGCCTGCACGGGTACGGCCTCGCCCAGCGACGTGGCATAGACCTGCCGAAAATAGTTGTCGACCAGGTCACGGCGATCGAGCACCGTGCGGCAGGTGGACCCCGTGCAGACGCGGAGCGCTGCAAAACGGTGTACCGTCCCACACTTGGGACAACGCCAATGCTCTGCAGCCGCGTCCGCCTGAAGCGCGATCACGGCCGGATTGACCATCCACAGGTCGTGGCGCTGTCCTCCGTAGCCGCGGACCGTGCGCTGGACCAGGAACTCGGCCCGTGGGTCGCCCAGCTTGTCCACGATCCGGGTCACCAAATCCACTGCATCGGCGTGCTGCAGGGGTGCGCCCAAAGCATCAAAGGCACGCTTGATCCACACTACCGGCTGGGTGTTGGAGCCGGTCAAACGGTACAAGGTATAGCTGCCTCCTCGTTGTGCTGTGTCGCTGTAGCCGATCGGACCGCGGAACAGTTCGTCGTGCACGTACGCTTCCTCGTTGACCCTGGACACGACATCATTGTCAAAACGATACGACTCCAGGATCGCTTCGTGCGCGATCGCCAGCCGCTTGCGCATCAGGTCGAGCAAGCCCAGCAACAGGTCGTAGCGAACTGTGGGGTCCAGATCGGCCACGAAAGGTACGTCACGCCAGTAATCCTCCGCCCTTGCGCACTCATCGAGGCCATAGTAGCCGATAGCCAACAGCCCCACGTCTTCCAGATTCTGGTGCGTGCGCCGGTGCGTGCCGCCCAGCTCCCACAACGATGCAAAGCCCAGGTACTGCTGGTAGCGGCTTTCCGCCTGCTGGTCTCGGCCAAAAACCCGCTGGCTGATCTGGTACTGCGGCACCACGCCGTGCTGGCGCTGCGTTTCATAGAGCAGCCCGCCAACGCGGTCCAGTATTGCTGCCTCTGAACCGTCGACCAGGTACCCGCCCTCGCGCAGCGCGGTGTACAGCGTCTGCCGGAAGGCGAAGCGGTGGTGCAGGCTGTTCATGTGCGCCGCTTGCAGTGCGGTGTCCTGCCGGTTGTCGGAAAAGGCGATCACCTTGTTGGCGTCCCTGGGCAAGTTTTGCACCTGCGCGCTGACCAGGACGTCGGTGGCGGTAGACCGTCCCACGGAGCCAAAGATGAAGAGCTTGTTGTACTCGCGCGAGCGCCGGTCGTGGACGATGCCGCAGGTGGGGCAGAGGAGAAACGGCGCGGGCAGAAAGGTGACCTGGCGCTTGTCGTGCTCGCAGGCGTCTCCTAACTGGCCACAAGCCGGGCAAAGAGGCTGCTGTTCTGGTACGGCATTCTGATAGTCTTTGCGCACCTTGCCGGTGGGGGTCAGCCAGTGATCGGGCAGCTCGATCCCTGGATCGCCAAAGAACAGGTACCCCAGCCGTCCCGGCACGTCTACGGCGTCCAGATCGGCGGGGTGAATGCCGCCTTCCGGGTCTATGGCCACGCTCCAGTACTCCTGGCCGCAGGCGCGGCAAAAGACCAGAGGGTAGGTCGGTACGTCAGGCTGCCCGCGGTCGGCACAGGCCGGACAGACGCGGTCTCCCCGATCGTTGAGGTGCGGCCCGTCGGCGCTGAGGCAGGCAGCGATGGCCCGTCCCTGGGAGAAAAACGCGTGCAGCTTGGGCACGGGATAGTCACTTCCCTGAGCAGTCTCGCCGGGCAGGAGCGCACCTTGGATCTCGGCAGTTGATACGTCGAGGCGAGCAGCCAACTGGGTGAGCGTCAACGGACCTTCTGACAGCGCGCCGGCGACGGCCCGCGTGAGCGGAGGCAGGTCGTCAGGCAGCGGCGCGTAGAACTCGGTGACGACGTCCTCTGGCGCAAAGGGTTCTCCAAAGAGCTGCTGCGCGAAATGGGCGACGGCCTCGGCGCTGCTTTGCCCTTCACCACTCTCTACGGTGGCGCTGGTGGCGATGCAGCGCAACGTGCCGACGGTGTCTGTGTGCTGCTTGAGACGGCGCACCAGGCAGGCTACGTCGGCCCCTCGCTGGCCGGTGTAGGTGTGCACCTCGTCGAGGACAAGGAAGCGCAGCACGCCCGGTGTGGCAAAGAGCTTGCGATCCTCGAAACGAGTGAGCAGCAGTTCGAGCATCACATAGTTGGTCATCAGGATGTCGGGTGGGCGATCCTGGATCGCTTCTCGTGAAAGCAACTCGCTGTCGTACGGGTCCTCGCGACCTATAGCGCGACGGTAGCGGTCCAGCGCTTCGGTGGGTGAGGTGGCCGTATCGCCGGTGTAGCGGGCGATGGTCAGGCCACTGCCGTGCAGCCGTCGCGCGAAATCGTCGTACTGCGAGTTGGCCAGTGCGTTCATCGGGTACACGATGACCGCTTTGATCCCGCCCACTCCCTCGCCGCGCAAGCGCAGTGATTCGGAGACGATCGGGATGCCAAAGGCGAACGATTTGCCGGAACCGGTGCCCGTGGCGACGATCACGTTCTTTTGCTCGGCCAGGATACGCCGGATGGCCTCGGTCTGGTGGCGGTAAGGATGGATCGGCGGGGACGACGGATCATCCGCGTCGCGGCGAAAGACAGGCAGCGCCTTGGAGTGAATCAACCCTTGGGCAACCACGTCCTCCAGGCGCTCCCCCGGCGCAAAGGGGCGTGAGAGCTGGATATAGGGCGGCTTCCAGAGCAAGGTGCCGTCCTCGATCCGCTCCTCGATCCAGCGTTCGATCTCTTTGTTCTGGAAGCGCTGAAAGGTCTGCACGTAACGCAAGTACTGGCGCTGCACGGCGTCCAGCACCACGAAAGGGTCCAGAGGAGAACTGGCCTCGGCTGGCGCTGGTTCCTCTGCCGGAGGAACGGGAGCAGAAACTTGATCCCTGGTCGGTGGACGTGAGGCCAAAGCAGCCACGATGGCTGAGAAGAACGTAGCCTGTACCTGCGGTCTCATCGTCGATGTCAACAGCGCGGTCGATAGCACGGCTGCGTCGCGCCGCGTGACGATGGTGCGACAGAGCTCGGTGGCAAACTCGACCGTGACTTCCTCGATGTCGCTGAAGTCCAATTGCAGGTCGCTTTCGGTCCATAGACGTTGACCGAGCTGGCGAGCTGTCTCCAGATCGTCGAGGTGAGCCTGTCCGGTGAATACACGGTGAATGGGCATCTGACAACTCCTTCACAGTAGCACGACAAAGCCTCGTCGGCAACTCATCTGCGAGCCACCCGCAGCCAGCGTTCGTCGGACAGCATCCGCAGGAAAGGCGAGGGCAGGGATCGATCGTGGGCAACGAACAGGTAACGCATCGCGCGCGAACAGCCGACGTAGAACAGACGGCGCTGGTGATCCGTGTGTTCGCGGACATCTTGGGCATCGGTTGCCGCCGTCTCCCTGGGCAGGCGATCCGCTTCGACGTGTGCAACGGCGACGATGGGGAACTCGAGCCCTTTGGCCGCGTGCAGGGTCATAACTTTGACCGAGCGTTCCTCAAGCTGCACCTCGCGGCTGGTCACAAAGCGCGTGGGCAATCCCTGCCGGGTCAGGAGAGCGGCCAGGGCTTGTCCCAGACGATTGGTAGGCACGAACACGGCAGCGGCATTGACGGGCAGGTGCAGATCGCGCGCTGCCTCCCAAATCTGCCCTACCAGCCAGCGCGCCTGGTCGGCAGCTCCATCGGCGGCATAGATCGCCGGCGGCGGCCCGGAATGGACGAACGCCTGCTCCATTGCTTCGGCATCTGCGCCGTCCATATCGACCAGCAATTCGGCAGCGGCATGGGCGATTTGGCGTGTACTGCGGTAGTTGCGGCGGAGGATGCGCGTCCGCCCTGTAACCCGCAATTGATCATGCACGTTGCGCCAGCGAAAGCCCCGGTTGTAGAGCGACTGGTTGGCATCGGCGGTGAGGAACAGGCCAGATGGATGGGCGCACAGCTCTACACACAGCGCCAAGGCCAACGGCGTCAGGTCTTGGGCTTCGTCCACGATCACGTGCTCCCAGCGGCCGGCAAACGCGCCGGAACGGACCCGGTCCAGCGCGAGCTGACGCATCCGCCCCCACGTACATATGCCGCGATCCTGCAGGTACTGACGATAGGCCGTGTAGAGTTTCCAGACCGCCGAACGCAGGGATGCATGGAAGGGTATCGCCCGCCCGGCCCGGTTGGCGTCCAGGTAGTCTTGTTCGCTGCGACAATCCTGCCCTTCCATGACCCACTCGAACTCCTCCAACAGATACTCGTCGCGCAGGTTCTGGAGCGCGACGTTGACCAACAGGCCCTCCAGTTCGCCTGCCCTCCCCGGGATGTGGGCCGAACGCGCGTAGTGCAATGCCTCCGTGCGGTGCTCATCCTGGGCCATGTTCAGACGAGGCCCATTGCCCCTGGCGATCCGCATCGCTACCCTGTCCACGGTCGTGACCTGGATCGATGGGGGGAGAGGACCACCTCGCAGGTTCAGCACGTCCTCCAGCAGCTGGCGCAGCAGAGAATCGCTGAAATTGGTCAGCGCGTTGGTAAAGGTAGTAAACAACAGCTCGGGCACCTGTCCACGTTCGGCCAGGGCGTGCTCGACAAGTGCCCGGGCGCGATAGAGGGCCACCGTCGACTTGCCGGATCCGGGACCGCCCTTGACCAGTGTCGGGCCAGAGAGCGCCCAGTGGGTGAAACGGCGCTGGTCCTCATCGAGGCGCAGCAAAAAGCCGCTCAACGTGCCTTCGGCGTACCGCTCCAGGTCCTCGGCTTGAAAGAGTACCTGGTCGGGCTGGCGGGCGATCTGTTCTACCTCGGGCGGCCACAGCCCGTCCATCACCCGTCCCAGCACGGCATCGGGCAGGTCCGACTGCAAGAGATCGTCCTCGGTACGGCAACGCATCAGCGCGGCGTGGTGAGTCTGGGGGATTCGCCAGCGGCTGAGCAAACCTGGGGGTAGCTTGCGCGGCAATAGCGTGCTCGTCTCTGGTGGACGAAACCACTCTGGATGCGCCATCCACTCTGGTACGTGTCGCGTCGGCTCCAGTCCGGCAGCCAGCTCGGGACTGAAGGCAACGTCGGTCCCTTCCTCGGCATCTGGATCGTACTTGAAGCGACGATATATGTCTCCGCGCGGCCCGATGGCCAGGAGCTGCACCACCTGTTGTTCGGGCACGACGGAATAGATCAGCCGGTGATCGCCCAGGCGGTAGCGCCACACGTTCTCCCAGCCCCTGAGTGGCTTGATCGTGTTGCCGCGCGGCGTAGTCGGATACTGCGCTAGCTCGGTGTGGGCCTGGGTGGCCTGTTTTTGCAGGGCCTTGGATAGCTCGACAAAGTCGGTGTCGTAGGACGGCTTGTGGGTGATGAACCAGGTCATAGCACATTCTCTTTCTGCCAGGCCTCGATCTGTGACCACAGCACGTACGGCGCGTCGATGCGCGCATAGCGCACATCGCGCGGTGTCTCGACCACCATGCCAAAGTGGTAGTCCTTGTCCAGCCTTCGCGCGAGCACGGGTCCCATCATCTGCTGGCGTTCGTACTGCTCGGCCGACACCTGGCCCATATACTTGCATTCGACGAGGACGACGTGGTGTTCGGTGAGCAGCAGGCAATCCGCTTCGGTACCCAACATCCGGCGGACGTTGCGCGTCTGGGTGTAGCGCTTTTGATCCCGGATGCGCTCACGCAAGAAATCGTCGTACCAGCCTGACCTGCCGCCCGCGGCGGGATGCCGTATCTCACCACCGGGCGCGGTGCGCCAGATTTCGCTCACGCCAAAGTCTTCGGGAAGGCCAAAGAGCCGGTTATAGTAGGCGATGAACTGGTCTTCCAGATCGGACTTGCCCCGGCACTGGCAGTAGTCGTCGGTAAAGATGTCGCGGAGCGGAAAACAGAGATGCAATACTTGAGCATCCCGGGCCTCGTCAGGCGTGCACGGGCACCGGAGCTGCTCCAGGAACCAGGCGCGTCCCTGTGACCGGGCGAGCAGTGGGACCAGGAGGCGAACCTGGACGCAGCGTTCGGCGCGATTGATCTTCCATGCAAACGTCGAGACAGGCTCAAAGGTCTTCGAAGGCGGCGACGAAGAGGGTTCTAGTAGCCAACGATACTCAGGCGGCACGTCCTGCCAGTCGGGTTGGTGTCGACCGCCGATCCGGTCGGGATGCGGCGTGTCCTGCATTGGGTCAAAGCAGCGATACACGCCATCCGTGATGCGCCAGAGATAGTTGTTGATGTACCCGGTGTTGAGGGGCGCGTTGGCCACGCAGTGCGCGTGGGCATGTGTTTTGACCCCCGGTCGATGATCACCGAATTCCTTGCGAACTCGGTCCACCAGCTCGCTCGGTGCAAAGGTTCCTTTCGCTCGCTCAAGCATATGAGCGGCAAGATAGATCTCTACGTGGATTTTCATAACAGCCTCATATATCACTCCGCCGGCACCCACACCCGGCGCAAGGGCACCTGTGCCTTGTACTCAGGTTCCAGGTCTTCATAATGCTCCAGGAAAAGACGAATGAAGGCATCCCGATCGAGCAAGGTGACGGGTTCGCGTGCGCCCCGAGCTTCCACCTCAGCATCCCGCGTGAAACCACCTGTAGAGACGTACAGGCCGTTCTCACCATCCCGCAGCGTAGCGATAAAGGCGCGTATCTCGGGGCCGCCCGCTGCACCTTGGCGGTGCTTGACCTGTGCCTTGATACGTGGTCGCTCAAAGCCCAGTGGGTCGGGATGTGCCACGATATCCACACCTCGGTCGGGACCAGGAGATGCGCTGACCGCCCGGAAGCCCAGCGCCCGGAGCAGGGCGGCCTCCAGGTCTTGGAAGTCGTAGGGATCCAGATGGCTGACGGTGTCCGCGATCAACTCATCGGCCCGAGCCTTGACCTCCTCATAGAAGGGAGGGGCTTCCTCTTCCTCGTCCGGAGCCCCAACCTCTTCGCCAGTCGCCAGGCTGTGGATCTGGTCCAAGTAGTCATCGAGATTGAAAACGGTCAATGTGCTCCCCATGCTGTTGCGTGCTTGCGGGCCAAAGTCGTCGCGCGATACCTTCACGAGCCACTGGACCTGGCGCACGTGAGGATAGTGATCGAGGTAGGCCTCCGCACGATACTCGTATGATTCTTTGACTAGCCCGATCAGCATCTCACGACTGGTCTTGATATAGGTGAGAACATAGTGGCCTTCCTGGATCTCCCGCACAAACCGATACACCTGACCAGCATTGACAGCAACGCGGTTCGACGAGTCCTCGGGATAGGCTTCGCGATAGCGCTCCTTGAACTGCTCGCGTGTCTCAAGATTGGAGATATCGCCTACTTTGTCCCATCCGATGGCGACAACGCTCTCCTTCTCGACAACATCCGCAAGTTCGTTCTCGTTGCCAGCGCGGACCATCCAGGCGTGTGTTGGTCTAGTCATTTCTAGTCTCCTCTACGAGCCTAGTGTTCAGAGACTCAGCGTTTCTTCGAAAAACCGGAAAGCCGCAAGGCCTTCTCCTCAAATGGAATCGTCGCAGACCCATCTCTAAATGCATACATGATGCAGGGACTCGTTCGACGAGGTCGGGCAATCAGTGCCCAACGCCGCTCCATCTCGATCGGGTTAGGTGGCAGATCATAGTTGATACCTATGTCCACTTCCGCCAGATCCAGGCCTGTGAGGCAAGCAGAAGACACGATTAGCACGCCACCAGTTTCGGCAAACTGGTGCAGACTCCAGACTCTTTCTTCATGCGACATGGATCCTGCAAGCTGATAAACATCCGGCCTCGTCTCCTTCAATGAAGAGTAGAGATAAGATACAGTTGCAGCAAGAGAGGCGAAGATGCAGACGCGAGACGAAGAATCCCTAGAAGCAAGCCGCTCCATCAGGCTGATCAGAGCCTGCAATTTCGTATCGCTGGGTATTCTATCTAATCCCTCAATGAGACTCTCTACAATGCCCAGTTCGTCTGGTGAAACGCCGCCGTCTAGGTCAAGCGAGGCGTCCTCCAAGTCTGCTCCTTCCGCAGAGACTCTCGCCAGAGAGGCTGCTTCTAGGAGGTCTTCATCAATGGCCGAATGATCCAGCGGCATACCATGAGCTAAGCGGTTACGCCGCCTCCGAAGTGACCGCTCCAGCGCGTATAGGCTTGAGGAGGCCGCTCGCAATAGGAGAGATCTCTGCAGGGAAGCGCCTGGCCCACTCATCTGTCGTAGAAACTCCGTCAAGTCATTCAAGAGCGCTTTCTCTTCCTCAGTACGATTGTAGGTGATGACATGCTGCTCTCTCAGAGTCGTGAATAGAGGATTGCCGTCCCAGTCAACTACATCATGTTTCCACTCGATGATCTGTAGGTCTGGCACGAAATCAAAGGCGTCAGTGCCAGGCGTTATGCCTGACACGAGCAACAGGCGATTCGGCGCTTTCCGATCCATCAAACGCTGGACAAGGCTCTTTCTCAGGCCCACAAGCCGCTGAGCATCATGCACTACTATCAGGTCCCATTCGACCTCGACCAAACTCTCGGCTATGTGTTCCCGCTTGGTAAAATCTATGTTAGCCACAGCTAAGACAGGTTCACTCCACGGACTGACTCCTAGTTCTACACTGGCCTGCAGCTGGCGATATGACTGCGCATCAACCTCAATGACTGGTATGTCTTCTACATATCTCCTGAGCACTGTGAGGGATTGCATCTGGAGCTCCACACGGGTGGTTAGGAAAAGCGCTCTCTCTATTCGATGTTCAGCAATCAGTTGACTGACCAAGACACCGAGCATCTCCGATTGTCCCGTACCAGGAGGAGCTACTAGTAGATAGTGGGATGGCAGGGCCGCCGATAGAAAGCCAACGACAAAACGAGCTTGATGAGGGAATAACCCCGTCCCTTTCAATGACTCAAGGCTAGTGCCTACCATCATTCCCACCCCCCTCTCTTCTCGCCTCCATCTTTCGGGCTGTCATAAACAGCCAGTCTCTATGAGCCAATAGCACGTCCAGATCCTGCTTTGTCAGCGCTCTCTTGAAGTGAAAGGCGTCGTTTCTCACATCTCTGACCTCTTCCAGCTTTGTTCTGGTCCTTTTGCGTTTCCAGTCCCCGCTACCAAACACCTCTTCGAATCTCGGCCAGTTTCTGCCATCTCCCACGACTTGCACGTAGTCATCAAAGGTCATCTCTTGAAGCTTCGAGGGCATCTGGTCATCTTGATACTTGTTTGCCAAACTGGTCTTGACACATTCTGCCAGTCCGCCCTGATCAACGCAGACTCCTATGAGATTCCTGAGCGTTAACTCGATCTCTGCCAACAAGACGAAAGGACTGGCCAGGTTGTACAGGCGTCGTAGCACATCCATCGCCGTCAATATACCTTGGAGGCGCTCAGGTTCACCGACCAGCACAGCATCATCATGGTCAAGTAGGTCATATGCTGATGCCGGATCTTCATTGATATGCACAAACCTCAGCTCCTCAATGAACTCATCGACTGGGAGGTCTCCAATCGTCATCCTTGCTGGTTGCTCTATCTCGA
>JADHXD010000151.1 GCA_016783145.1 Anaerolineae bacterium | reverse complement strand
ACGCGAAACGCCTCCACTGGGCCCGACCTTTCGGTATCAGCACAGAATGAAAGGCAGAATGATGTCACCAGTTTGACTGTTTTCGTCCTTGTTGGTAGCTTTACCTACATTCGCACCTATTTCTCCGACAAGCTGCTAGAGTAGAACAAGGAGTACCTTATATGTTGGAAAACCTGGCACGAATTGAGGACCGGTTTGACGAGCTAACGGCGGCGATGGCTCAGCCAGAACTGGCTACGGATCATCTCAAGCTGACCGAATACGCACAGGAGCGAGCCGACATCCAGCCCATCGTCACCTTGTACCGAGAATACAAGGATGTCCTCTCGCAGATAGCGGACGCCCACGAGCTGCTTGAAGAACAAGACAGCGAGATGGTCGAGCTGGCCAAGGCAGAGCTGAACGATCTCGAACCGCGTGCAGAGGGCCTGCTCGAAGCGATGAAACAGATGCTGCTGCCCAAGGACCCGCGAGACAAGAAAAACGTGATCGTCGAGGTTCGCGCCGGAGCGGGAGGCAACGAGGCTGGCCTGTTCGCTGCCGATCTGAGCCGGATGTACATGCGCTATGCCGAAAACCACCGCTGGAAGACAGAGATCCTGAGCACCAACGAGACCGGTATCGGAGGATACAAAGAGATCGTCTTTCAGGTCATCGGAAGAGGTGCGTACTCGCGGCTCAAGTTCGAAAGTGGCGTGCACCGCGTGCAGCGCGTGCCGGTCACCGAAGCCAGCGGGCGCATCCATACCTCCACAGCGACCGTTGCCGTGCTTCCCGAGATGGATGATGTCGATATCCAGATCGATCCCGCCGATCTGACGATCGAGACGTTCAGCGCCTCCGGCCCCGGAGGACAGCACATGCAAAAGAACGCCACGGCTGTGCGGATTATCCACGGGCCTTCCGGGCTGGTCGTCTCTTGTGAGAGCCAGCGCTCGCAGACACAGAACAGATTGCAGGCCCTGGCCGTGCTGCGCGCTCGCCTCTACGACCTCGAGCAGAAAAAACTGTCTTCAGAGATCGATCAGGCTCGGCGCTCCCAGGTCGGAAGTGGAGATCGCTCGGAAAAGATCCGGACGTACAACTTTCCGCAGGGCAGGGTGACCGATCACCGCATCAAACTATCCTTATACCACCTGGAAGGCGTCCTCGACGGCGGCCTGGACGAGTTCATCGACGAACTGACCACGGCTGAACATGCGGAGCATCTACAGGCACTGGGTGACTGATGTCCGCACCTGTCCGCTGCTCGCCCTGGCGCGTCCAAGAGGCGCTGCACTGGGCGGGCGCCCAGTTGGCAAATACCATCGATCCCGCGTGGGCTGCGCGATCCCTGCTCGCGCACGCGTTGGGATGCACGGTCACCGACCTGTTCGTCCACCCCGAACGCCCATTGACCGCTGAGCAGCAGGATGCCTACCGGTCGCTCATCGCCCGGCGATCGCGCCACGAGCCGCTGGCCTACCTCCTGGGCCACCGGCCCTTCCTGGATCTGGATCTGATCGTAGACGCGCGGGTGCTCATCCCCCGGCAGGAAACCGAGATCTTGGTCGAGAAGGCGATCGCCCTTGCCCAGAGATGGTCCAGGCCCCGTATCGCCGACGTGGGAACGGGCAGTGGTGCGATCGCGGTCAGCCTGGCAGTGCACTTGAGCCACGCACATGTCTTGGCGATCGATGCCTCGCACGATGCGTTGCAGGTCGCCTATGAGAACGCGCGACGGCACGGGGTAGGTGACCGCATCGAGTTCCTCCACGGCGACCTACTGACTCCCCTATGTCTCCAATCCAGATCTTTCCGGCGCGAAGGCCAGCCCCCCTGCAGGCAGGTCGAACTGATCGTCGCCAACCTGCCCTACGTCAGCGAGGAGGAATACGCTGCCCTCTCCCCAGATATCCGCCTGTACGAGCCGCGCGAAGCACTCGTCTCGGCAGCAGATGGGCTGGAGGCGATCTTTTGCCTGCTGGACACGGCATGCCCGTTCCTGGCCGTCGACGGTGCGATCCTGCTCGAAGCTGGTGCAGGGCAGAGCAAGGCGATCCGCGAACAGGCCGCCCGGATCTTTCCGGACGCGCGGATCACCGTCCTCCCTGACTATGCACAGATCGAGCGCGTGATCTGCATCGACCGGGCAGAGCGTGGTCGATGAACATCAGGCTGGTCGCATGTGACCTCGATGGTACGCTGATGGGCCAGGACCTTGTGTTCTCCACCTACCTGCTGAGCATACTGAGGCGTGTCCGCGAACAGGGCGTGATCGTCACCATCGCCACCGGTCGGGGCTATCCGTCGACGCGCCATTTTGCACGCCAGCTCGGCGTGACCGCCCCCCTGATCTGCTACCAGGGGGCACAGATCAGGACAGCAGACGGAGATACAGTTTACTCAGGAACGTTCCCTCCCGAACACCTGAGCGAGGTGATCGCCTTTTGCCATGCCGGCGGCTGGGAGCTGGCGGTATACTGCGATGACGAGATCTACCAGTCGACGCTGATGTACGAGCAGGCGTACTATGACCGTTGGTTCGGCCTGCCCATCCACCTGGCCCCAGACCTGCTCGCGGCCATTCCTGGAGAACCGGTCAAGTTCATTGCCATCGCGCCCGACGCATCATCGGCAGATCGCTTGGAGCGCGAGATGGCATACCTGGCAAAGGGGAAATACAAAGTCGTGCGCTCGCATCCTTGGTTCGTTGAGGGCATGGCCTTGGACGTATCCAAGGGAGAGAGCCTGGCCCGACTGGCCGGGCGTATGGGCATCGCGCGCGAGGAAACGATGGCGTTGGGCGACAGCGACAACGACATCTCGATGGTGCGATGGGCGGGCCTGGGGGTGGCTATGGGAGACGCGTCTCCCGCACTCCTGCAAGCGGCCGACGTGATCGCCCCGGCACAGTCGGAAGACGGGGCGGCGTGGGCACTGGCACGGTATGCACTGGGAGAAACAGAATGACCTTTCGTCTGCTGGCATGCGACATCGACAACACACTGGTACGCTTTCCCGAGCCACCTTCGCCACGGATCGTGCAGGCCGTGCGCCGGGCCAGCCAGGCAGGCGCGACCGTCGTGCTGGTCACGGGCCGTGCCTTTCGACGCGCGCGGCCCATCGCCCAGGCACTCGGTCTGACCACACCGATCATCTGCAACCACGGGGGCAGCATCCGCGATCCGAGAGATGGCAGCACGCTCTACCGGTCCACGCTGCCTCAGACATTGACCCACGAGATTGTCTGTTGGCTCAAGGATCAAGGAGTGTGCGTGCTGCTTTTTGAGGGCGACCGCGTCTTCCGGGATTGTCCTCCAGAGCGCATCGTCCCCGATTTCCAGGTATACGCCCAGGGCGAGCACGCCGTTCTCGTCGAGGACGTGCGGGATCACATCCCACAGGAAACAGAGAGCGTGCTCAGCACCGCCTACGACCACGATCACCTGGGCACAGTGTTCGAGCGAGCGAGCAACCGATGGGACTCGCGGGTCCGCGTGTTATTCTCTCACCCGTATGGCGTGGATATCATGCCACCAAGCGGTAAGTCTCAGGCTCTGGCCTGGTTGGCCGCGCACCTCGGCATCCCGCAAGCGCAGGTCCTGGCTATTGGTGACGGAAAGAACGACGTGGATATGCTTGCATGGGCAGGGATGGGAATCGCCATCGGCGATGGCGAGCAAGAAGCAAAGGCGGTGGCTCAGGTCATTGCACCCCCGTTCGATCGTGACGGTGCGGCCTGGGCTATCGAACAGTATGTGCTTTGATATCTTCTCAATGATTCGGGGGAAAGACTTCCGAAGTCTGGCAGACTTCGGAAGTCTGGAGCCAGTTCCCCCACTCTCTGAGAAGACACGTGCTTTGATCCTTAACCATGTTCATGTGTATGTATGGATCATGTAGTAGTACTAGTAGGGCCTGGGGAAAAGTGGACAAGGGGGACTGGACAGCTGCCTGCCCGACGACAGCGACTAGATACGCTTCCCGGGCGCTGTGCCTGTGCCCAGATATAGTGCTCTGTTCTGAGAGCGGGTTCCCGGTCGCGATGGGGATATCGTGGGTAGACCTTGGGATAACATTTGGGACAAGTCGGAACGCCCTCGTTGACCATAAGACGGAACCCTAGTGAGAGGATTCGCGGTGGGGGCCGTTCTACTGCTAGTAGGTGCGGATTCACATGCCTGCGCATTATCTTATGTTATCCCCAAACCTCCACACTTATCCACACTTTTGGGCGACTTTTCCACATTTTCGGTAGAAAAAGAGCGCATGGCGACCGATTTCGGGTGTCCTTGTCTTGCCAGGGCAAGGAAGTGCCTCCTCCAAACGCACACAAGGGATGCGGGGTACGCATCCCTTGTGTGTGTCCAACCGGCCTCGTGGGCCATGTGCCAGAGCGCTGTCTAGGACGTTTTGGCGTAGAGCCGCTCCTGAATGGACATCACTTGGCGGCGGAGCGTGCTGTCTTCTTGGAGTAGACCTTCGATCTTTTCCACGCCATAGATCACCGTCGTGTGATCGCGTCCCAGAGCGGCCCCAATCTCTGGAAGAGAGGCCTGTGTCTCTTTTCGGGCCAGGTACATCGCTACCTGTCTGGGGCGGACGATGTCTTTGCGCCGCCTGCGCCCCTTGATCTCTTGCTCGCTGATGCGATAGAACTCTGCCACAGCCTTGATGACTTGAGAGATGTCGAGGGTCTTGGGAACGGCAATGAGGTCCTGCAGGGCAGATTCCATCCCTTCCTTGGTCGGGAGGGTGCGCGTCAGGGTGGTGTATGCCACCAGCTTGTTGAGTGCTCCTTCCAGCTCACGGATGTTGCTCACGACCCGCTGGGCGATCACGTTGATCAGGTCTTCCGGAATGTGGATGGGCTGGCTCTGTGCCTTGAACTGCAGGATGGCGATCCGGGTCTCCAGATCAGGAGGCTGGATGTCGGCGAGCAAGCCCCAATCGAAACGCGATCGCAGCCGCTCCTCGAGGGTGGGGATCGCTTTCGGCGGGCGGTCGCTGGTGAGAATGATCTGTTTGTTTGATGCGTGGAGGGTATTGAACGTGTGAAAGAACTCTTCCTGCGTGCTTTCCTTTCCGGCGATGAACTGGATGTCATCGATCAGCAGGATATCCGTGTTCCGATACCGATTCCTGAATTCCTCGGTGGTGTGCGTGCGAATAGAGTTGATCAGGTCGTTCGTGAACTGTTCTGAGGAAACGTACAGCACCTGGAACTGCTTGCGCTCGCAACTGTGGCCGATGGCATGCAAGAGATGCGTTTTGCCCAGCCCGACGCCACCGTAGAGAAAGAGTGGATTGTAGGCCATCGCCGGCGTATCGGCCACGGCCAATGCAGCCGCATGTGCAAGGCGGTTGCTCGGCCCGACCACGAATCGGTCAAAGGTGTACCCAGGATTGAGCGGCATGTGTCCGTTGCCGTTCCCTGCGCTGCGGTAGGTTCGCTCTGCATTCTCTGCGCGGGCAGGATCGTCGTCTGTGCTCAACAGCGGCAGTCCGGCGGTCTGTTCGATCTCTTGTTCTTGGGCCCAAACGATGAACTGCACCTCGACCTGGCGGCCCAGGATGCCCGATAGCGTGCGCTGGATGGGAACGCACAGCCGATTGTCCAGCCAGTCCTTGATGTAGCCGTTTGGGGCTCCCAGGACAATGGTATCGTCTTGGTGGGAGACGATCGTCGTCGGCTTGACCCAGGTGTTGAAAGTGGACTTTGTCATCTGGAGCTCGAGTTCTCCCATTGCTGCCTGCCAGACTTTCTGCATATCCTGCATTGTACTACTCCTCTAGCTCTGCGGGGCATTCCTCGTTTGCGTTGTCGGCGGTGGCCTTCACCCTTCGCCCTGATGGGGCCACCTACACGCCGAGGCGGAGAACCCGACCTCACACTGCCCTGAAGTCCAGGGGCGTGAGGTGTAGAAAAGTTATGTTGTCGAGCGGCGAGCTCGGCTAGCGGTCGTGAGTCTGAAAGACAGGTAAATGGCAACTCTTGCACACACCGACCTGCCAGTAGGGGACGAACAACTACCCAACGTGCAAAGCGCCTGCTGTGTTCTGGAGAACACGAGCGCCAGGAGGTGCTTGTGATCCTGGACGACCGACAAGGTTGTCGGGAGGACGAACAGCCCTATTGTAACCGAATCAATCCAGGTTGGCAAATGTCGCGCAGAACAGCAGGCAGCACCTCGTCCTGAGAACGCTAGAGAGCGGACATGCGCATCACAGTACCCCTACAGTTTGTGGTCATATCGCTCAAGAACGGCGGTCCTTCTGTCTGCCGGATCTCGCAGTTTTTTTAAGAATAGTTAAGTCAATTGGACATGTCTGTGGTTTTGGCATCGCTGCTTGCGGAGGAGCGTTCTCATGCAGTGTCCCTATGCTGCCCTATGCCGGCAAGGGGTGGAGTTTGTCCTGCGGGTCGCGCGTGATTTTTCCCTATTTGACGGGTTAGCGGAATCGTGTTATAATCAGAGCATAGTCCGTAGTTATCTACCCCTTTTTCGGGATGTGCGTCTCGAAATGCCCTTTTTCCCCCTTCCAATTCCGGCTCAATTCTCTCTGTAGCTCAGTTGTGGGGATTAAAAGACAGGCTCGAAACCGCAATTCGTTTCCATGCATGTGGAGTGTGTGATGCTGTCATTTGGTGAACTGGAATTAAGGACCCTGGAGGATCTCCGCGGTGTCGCGAGAGAGTTGAATATCTCGGGGTTCAGCCGTCAAAAAAAGTACGATCTGATCCTTGGCCTGCTGCGTGCTCAGGCAGAACAGCAGGGATACAATTTCGGCGGCGGGATCCTGGATGTCGTGGACGAGGGGCTTGGCTTTCTGCGCCCAGAAAAGTTCTTGCCCTCGCCCAATGACATCTATGTCTCTCAATCACAGATCCGGCGCTTTGGCTTGCGCACCGGGGACATGATCGTCGGGCAAGTGCGTCCTCCAAAGGACACAGAAAAGTACTTTGGCTTGCTGCGGGTGGATGCGGTGAACGGCCTGGACCCCGAGACAGCCAAGCAGCGACCTGTGTTTGAACGGCTCACCCCCATCTTTCCGGAGGAGCGCCTCGATCTGGAGACCGGCAGGCGTCCCATCGCCCCGCGTCTGATCAACCTGGTGTCGCCTATCGGGCGAGGGCAGCGTGGCCTGATCGTTTCGCCTCCCAAGGCGGGCAAGACGACCATTCTAAAGCAGATCGCAAATGGCATCACGGCCAACTATAGCGACGTTCACTTGATGGTCTGCCTGATCGGCGAGCGACCGGAGGAAGTGACGGATATGGATCGCTCGGTGGACGCCGAGGTCATCGCTTCGACGTTTGACGAACCTGAGCGCGACCACGTGCGCGTGGCAGAGATGGCTCTGGCGCGGGCCAAGCGGCTCGTCGAAGGGGGGCGCGATGTGGCCATTTTGCTGGACTCGATTACACGATTGACGCGCTCCTACAACATGATCGTTCCGCCCAGCGGGCGTACGTTGTCCGGTGGGATGGACCCGGCTGCGCTGTACCCACCCAAGCACTTTTTCGGCGCGGCACGAAACATCGAAGAGGGCGGGAGTCTGACGATCATCGCCACGTGTCTCATCGACACGGGCAGCCGTTTGGATGATCTGATCTATGAAGAGTTCAAGGGGACGGGGAATATGGAACTGCACCTGAACCGTCGCCTGGCGGAACGGCGGATCTACCCGGCTTTCGACATCGATCGATCGGGCACGCGGCGCGAAGAACTGCTCCTGGACAAAGACACGTTGGCCAGGGTATGGTTGATGCGCCGCATGTTGGGGCAGCTGATGGCTCCGCCTCCCGGTGGCGCAGGCTATGATCAAGCCGGAGCCACGGAGGCTATCATTGAGCGGGTCTCCAGCACCAGGAATAACGCCGAGTTCCTCGCTCTGCTCAACAAAGGCTCATAGCACGGTGAGTCTTTCCAGGTTCGTACCTGTTCCTGGTTGGAGTAGTGGGACAGTGTGGTGGACATAACAGCCGCGCTTTGGGCTCGGGTACGGCGCGCCCAGCGATACGGAACCCAGCTAGGCGTGGTGCTCTTGCAGTGGTTGCGAAGCATGTGCATCACGGGAGGGCGCAGCTTTTTTCACCTCGGTGTGCTGCTGTTGATCGTCTTGTCGGTATCGCTGAGCGAGTTTGAGCCGCTGCAGTGGACCCTTTCGGTGAATGTCAATCCGCCGACCACGGTGCCCACCGCGTCTCCCCGCATTGCTGCCTCTTCTCCCCTGACATCCCGCGGCGCGGAGCGCCAGCCCCCGGATCTTCCGGACCCACCTGCCGTCCCAGCGGCGGCGACATTGGTCCAGAACCTGGTTCGGGCACCGGTCCCGCATACGATCATTCCTGAGCGTCCGCGCAAGAACGTGATCACCTATACTGTGCAGTCCGGAGACAATGTCTTTGGCATCGCTCAGCGCTTTGCCCTGCAACATGAGACCATTGCCTGGTCAGATCCAGAGCTAGAGACCGATCCAGACATGCTGTACATCGGACAGGTGCTGAACATCCTGCCTGTAGATGGTGTATATCACACTGTTGGCGAAGGGGAGACGCTGGAAGAGATCGCCAAGCAGTACAGCGTATCGGTCGAGGCGATCACCCAGTGCGAGTACAATGGGTTCTCACTGGATGACTATGGCATCCAACCTGGGCAAAAGCTCATCGTACCTGGTGGCGTCAAGCCGTTCAAACCTCGAACCATTCATTTTGATCCCGTCCAGATCCCGGACGATGCCCTGCGAGGGAGCGGCAGCTTTGTGTGGCCGGTGGGCGGGTACGTCTCGCAAGGGTATTGGAACCTGCACCGAGCGATTGACATCGCCGGCCCGCACGGGGACGTCGTCGTCGCGGCAGATGCCGGCGTCGTTGTCTATGCGTCGTGGCATGGCGCCGGGTACGGGAACCTGGTGATCATCGATCACGGGAACGGGTTAGCAACCTACTATGCGCACCTGTATGGATTCTACGTAGATACCGGGCAGTCGGTAGAGCATGGACAGCCGATCGGGGCGCGAGGCAGCACAGGACGTTCGACGGGCGCGCATCTGCACTTTGAGATACGTGAAAACGACGTCCATCGCAGTCCGATGGATCTGTTGCCAAGACAGTGAGCGAGCGGATCTGAAGGATGTCGCTAATTCGCCGCAGTATGTTGGAAAGGGTACAGCGCGTCCTACTTGCGCTCCTGCTCGTGATCGTTCTGGCTGCCGTCACCCTGGGCGCGCACGTTTACTGGTCGTGGGGCCAGCCGGCGGAGCCTACGCCGGTGGAGACGTTCCCCCCAGAGCTGACCGACGAGTCCTCTCCGACCTCTGTTCCCGTAGAGACGGTCCTGCCCACGATGACCCCATCGCTTTCTTTGCCCGTCTCGATGACCCCGTCTGACCCCTCGACTCTCAAGTTCGGCATCGTGGCAGGTCATTGGCCAGATGACTCTGGCGCTGTCTGCCCCGATGGGTTAACCGAGGTCGAGATCAACCTTGCTGTGGCGCAGCAGGTCGTTGCTGCGCTTACGCGCGCCGGGTACAACGCTGAGGTCCTGGCCGAGTTCTCTCCGTCTCTGGACGGCTACCAGGCTACGGCGCTGGTTTCCATCCACAGCGATTCCTGCAACGTGCCCGAGGCAACGGGATTCAAGGTTGCTCGGGTCTCTTCCAGCTTTGTGCCAGAACTCGAAGACCGGCTTGTCGCCTGCCTGATCGACAAGTACCAGAGTGCAACGGGTCTGCGGTTCCATAGGAACAGCATCACCTATGATATGACAGAGTACCATGCCTTTTACGAGATCGAGCCAATGACGCCAGCCGCGATCATCGAGATCGGGTTCATGGGCGCGGACCGTCGCTTGCTTACCAAGAGGCAGGATCTGGTCGTGCGGGGCATTGTCGATGGGATCGAATGCTTTGTGGACAGCACCCGCTAGCCCGGTGCGTGCTGGCTGCAGGGCGAGAGTGTAGGGAGATGGTCGTCACGGTTGGCTGCAGTGCTGCAGCACTTTGTTGACGACGTCCGCTGAGACAGCGCATCGAAACCCAATGTTTGTGAAAAAGATGAAATCGCCGTCCAGGCGGGCAGTCGCGCTGGCGATGGTGAGGTCGTTGAGCCACGAGCCTCCACGCAGCACACGCCACCCCCTGGCCTGCAATCCTTCGCGACCGTCGTCCGCGTCGTACGGGTAGGGCCAGTAGAGCGAGGACGTCCACTCCCAGACGTTGCCGATCAGGTCGCCAACCCCCTCGTAGCCATCGCCCTGGGGGGAGAAGCGGTATACCGCGGTTGTCCGGCCGATGTTTGATTCGAGGGTGTTGCAGCGGCCCCGGCCAAACTCGTTTCCCCACGGCCAGCGACGCTCGTCTACCCCCCGCGCCGCGCACTCCCACTCTGCTTCCGTGGGGAGTCTCTTCTGTGCCCATTCGCTGTAGGCGCGCGCGTCTTCCCAACTGACCTGAACAACCGGGTGGTCGACCTTGTCAGAGGGCGGCGTGCCTGTCTCTGGATCCCAGTTGTATTCTTCTGTGTCGATCCACTCAACGTGGTAGCACGGAATGGCCTGGTTGGTGAACTGGACAAAGCGATGATATTCGGCATGTGTGACCGGGTAGCGATCGATGTAGAACGGTTTGATCGTGACCAGGTGGCTGGGGCTCTCGTTTGGCCGACTGTCATCCCGGCCTATGCGAAACGTGGTGCGTGCGACCAGGATCATCTCTCTGCCATCATGCTCCCAAACGATCCGAGGGGGAAGGTCGAGCTCTGTATCTGAAGCTGCGGGTTTCTCGGACATAAGCTATTCCCTCCTACCTTCCGCTGTCGTGTCAGGTAGCTCGACGACATCAAAGGCCAGTATACACCCTCCCAGCCACAGGTGTTGCCCCGGCTCGATGGGCGTCTGCTTGCCAATGGGAACTGGCTGCCCGTCGATGCGGGTCTTGTTGGCGCTTCCCAGGTCCTCGATCAGGAATCGATCTCGATCTTGGATCAGGCGGATGTGGCGTCGAGACACGACCGATGCGACTCTGCCTTCGCCGCTGAGGTCTATGTCTGGCTTGAACCCCAACGTAGGATCGGAGCGCCCGACGATGAGCCTCTGCTGTGGCGCCAAGGGGGCGTAGGTGCCAGTGTAGGCGACGAACAAAAAGTACTGCCCGGAGGGGAAATCTCGGTGCCACAGCTCCGGGACTTGGTCAAAGAACATCACGCAGCCCCCAAGACGCACCACGTCTCCGACGAGCAGCAGCCGTCTATCCGTCAACGAAAGGTGCTCGCCGTTAACCCACGTGCCGTTTCGGCTTCCCAGATCTGTGATCGCATATTGTCCCCGCCAGCCCGTGATGCGCGCATGTCGGCGGGAGACCCCGCGGCCCCTCTGGTTGTCGAAGGTCAGGTCCACGTCGGGGGTGACCCTGGTCAAGGGATCGAAACGCCCCAGTACCAGCTCCCCGTCTTCGGGGAGCGAGATGCGGTGTCCTGAGCCCTGAACGACGAGCATGCGAGGACCGGGTGCCTCGGACTCTGTGGCTTTGGGGCGCAGGGCGGGCGGGTATTGTACACTCTGGACTGCTGCTGACTTTGCCGGGCTCACCCTGGTGGGAGGAGACCAAGAGAGCGGTGCCGTGTTCCTGCTTTGTGGCATGGTGAGCGTGCTGTCCAGGGAAGGAGGAGGAACAGGGATTCTTGCGTCGGGCGGCTCGCTGAGCATCCGTGTCACAAAGAGCTTTGTTCTCAGATCGGCTTCCCTCCGAGACTCTGTATCGAGGAGGAGGGCGGCATCGGGACCCGTCTCTTGTGCTTCTGATGCCTGAGCAAGCTCTTTTTCTCTCTGCCTGTGAATGCGACTCAACAGGCCGCCCTCTTCTGTGGGCGCAAGCTGTCTGACCAAGTCCTCGCGCTGGAACAGCAGGCAGTTTGGCTGCAGGAAATCCCACGTGTTCTGTGTATCCGTGCGATTCTCAAAGGATCGCTCGATAATGCGCTTGATCCCAGGGGATATGCGGGCTTCTTGGATGCACCTGCGCCGAATGGGTGGGGGGCATTCTCGGCAGTGATATTTGTAGGAGCTTGCCATGTTCGGGTCTGCCATCCTAGCGGATCAGAGTCGAACCGCTGCGCGTCTCTGGGAACTGCGAGCAGGTGGCTCGGATCATTGTGCGGACTGTTCCTTTGACTTGAGTTTAGATAAACGACTATGGCCTCGGCAATCGCCGAGGTGAATAGGGTACCTTAAAAACCGAGTTTCGCGCCGATTTCAGGCAGCTTTGGCCTTGTTCTTGGTCTTTTTGACCACTTTATGGCGCTCTCGATGT
>JADHXD010000150.1 GCA_016783145.1 Anaerolineae bacterium | reverse complement strand
GCCGGCTGGCGAGGTCTACGGCATCCAGGGCGAGCTGCAGCGTCCGCACCGCGTATCCATCGGCACGTGGGTCGTCCTGCCCGAACTTGGGCGCGCGCACACACTGCTGCCGGAGGGTCTCCAGGCCCGCAAAGTCGTCGCGCAGCGCCTGCCGTAGGGCATCCAGAGTAACCTGCCCCGAGCGGTAGACCAGTTCGTCCAGGACCGTGAGGCAGTCCGCAGCCGTCGCGATCCCGCGGATCGCGCAGATGAGGTTGTCGGTATACTTGACCCCACCTGCGCGTGTCGTGCACGCTCGGGCAACGGGTCCATCGAGAAAGAGGTCATCCACACGCAGCGGGCCTGGTGCCCGCCCTCTCCAATCGCGGATGATCTCCCTTCCACGCTCGCACAGGGCCGCCGCTTCTTGGCTCACCAGCAGTGTGAGCTGCTCATAGAGGTCATCCATTCCCCGCAGCCCATCTTCTGAGGAGAGCAGCACATCGCGGAGCAGGTTGGGCAAGTCGAGGGCAAAGACCCTCGAGGCATGCTGAATGCCCGGCACATCGGGCCAGTTGCAGCCGTGCATCGTATAGGTGACCGCGTCTTCCGGATCAATGCCGGCCCTCACCATCGCCGGGATCACGTTCTCGTCGTTGTAGACCATCATGCTCGCGTTTGCCCGCATCTTTTCACACGCCAGCCGCCACACTGGCTCGGGCAGGTCGGGCGTATAGCGCAGCACGATCACCGGGTTCTCGAAGCGGGGCGCGATGCGCTCGAGAAAGAGCACAGTCAGCTCGTTGGCGACGTCCGAGCCGTCTGCCCTGCGCCCGCCGATCACGACGTACTGTGGCGCGTCATAGGTCAGATTTCTCGCCCAGCCCGTGTCCTTTTCCGTGCTCAGAGTTCGCGCCCAACCCAGGCCCATCTGATGCTCCCCGCGACCCAGGACCAGGTTGTTCTTGCAGTAAAAGTCCTCGATCAGGTCGCCAGCCAGGTTCCGGGTCAGGTGCCCGCGAGCCAGGTCATGGCGATAGAACGGCAGCAGCAGCTCGTCCATCCGCCCAAAGGTGAGCGTTGGGTTGCGGGCCACCATCGTGCAGTAGACATGACCCACCAGCCACATGAGCTGCAGCGCCTCGGCGAATGTCTCCGGCGGTCGCTCCGCCAGCCGGGCGCAGCGCGCCGCAGCCTCTTCCAGTCCTGCCTCACACGCCGCGTCTGCATAGCGCCGGGCATAGCGGCGCAGAGCCTGGTAGACCCGCACCGCCCCCCGCAAAAAGTCAGCGCGGGCGTAGCTCTCCTCCGCCACCAGATGCGCCTCAAGCCTTTCCTGAGCGAACGCCTCCAGCCCCGCCAGTCCCAGCTCCAGGAGGCGATCCCAGGCAAAGCATTCGTGTCCCAGGTCAAGGATCCACGGCGGAACGCCCTTTCCTTCCCAGGCCTCGACCGTGGCCTGGAACAGGGCCTCCTCTTCCTCGTCTGGAACCGTCTCTGCGATCCGCCCCACGAGCAGGTCGTGCGGAGAAGTGGGCAGAGAGATGTGATCCAGGAGGTAGTACAGCCCCTCGCCCAATTGCAGCGGCTGGGGCATGCCTTGCACCTCCAGGTCTGCCTCGCGGGTCAGGCGGAGTCGTTCGAGGGTCGTGCTGCGCACCGCCTTCTCGCGCAAGGAGATGATCGCCTCGGTCACGCGATGGGCGGAGCCATCGCCCCTACAGTTGGTGTGTGTGCTGTGCGATGAGATGATCTTGCACATCCTTTGAGAGCCTGCAGAAGTAGGCGCTGTATCCGGCTACACGAATCTGGAGTGCGGCGTACGCTTCAGGATCCCGCTGTGCGGCGCGCAGGGTTGTGGGGTCCACGATGCTGAACTGCACGGCAAAGACCCCTCTGTCAAAAGCGGTTCTGACCAGCGAGGTCAGGACCTCCAGGCCGCCCTCGCCGGCAACAGAAGTGGGGTGCAGGCGGATGTCGAGCACCGATCCGTTCGGGGTCTCGGTGAAATCGATCTTGCCGACCGATTCGAGCAAGGCCGTGATCCCCGCTCTGTCGCGGCCCGCCATCGGACCCACCCCGGGCGCGAGCGGCTTCCGGGCCCGTCTCCCATCCGGCAGAGCCCCTGTGTTTCGGCCCAGCGACCACTGGAAGGTAAAGGAATAGAGCGCGGCCTGGTAGGGACCCCCTCGCTCGTTCGTGAACGAATGGATTTTGGCGCAGTAGTGATCGGCCACGGCTTTGGCCAGATCATCGGCCTCCGGATCGCCGTTGCCCCACTTGGGCACCCGGTTCACCAGGTATTCTCTCAGGGCCTCGTATCCGACATAGTCTCGGCGGAGCGCGTCGAGGATCTCCCCCATCGTGAACCGCGCCTCGTCGTAGACGGCCCGCTTGATCGCCAGCAGCGAATCGGCGGCGTTGGCCAGGCCCGCGCCCACGCAGCCGACGGCATTGTAGTGACATCCCCCGGCGCCGACGTCCTGCCCGCGCTGGAGACAGTCTTCGATCGAGGCTGCGATCAGCGGCGAGGGGTTAATCTCGGTCCACTGCCGTTCGTGGGCCCCGATCGCCGCCGCAGAACGCTCCAGGATGTGGTCCATCTGTGCCACGTACGCCGCCAGGAAGGACTCAAAGCGCGGGAATCCCCGCGGGTCCCCCGTCCTGGGCCCGACCCGCACGCCGCTGAGCGGGTCTACCCCATCATACAGGGCAAGCTCCACGCCCTTGGCCAGGTTGACGACCAGGTTGGTTGTACAGGCGGCCTCTTTGCCATCTACAGCCGGCTCGTAGCAGCCGATCGGCAGGTAGCAGCGCGCGTCGTGCAGCGTCTTTCCGCGCTTCTGCAGTGCCGGCACCGCCGCCTCGTCGTTCATCAGCACCATCGCATTGTGCCCGGCTCGGATCATTTCCATCACGCGCCGGTACAGTCTTTTTGGAGTACCGGCAAAGATCCGCACGGAGAGCTTGGGGTCCGGGGCGTTCAGTTCCTCATACGCCTCCAGGATCAGGGTTGTCAGTTCGTTGGTCGCATCGCTGCCGTCCCTGTGCTGCCCGCCCAGGCAAAAGTGCGCGCCATTGTCAGCACCGCGCGTGCGCGCATAGCTCTTGATCCAGTAGGCCTTGAACAGCTCCTTGGCCTGCTCCCTGGTCAGCCGTCCAACCCCCACATCCGCGCGGTAGGTGGGCAAGAACATCAGGTCGAATCGACCCAGCGAGCGCACGGCCTCGCCCTCGAACTCGATCAGCTCGTGCATCAGCCACGCATAGTAGAGTGCCTCGTGCAGCGTTCGGGGAGCGTGTGCCGGCACCCGGCGGCAGGTCTCGGCGATCATCCGCAGCCGCTGCTCGTACAGGGGATGCTGTGCCGACATCCCTTCAGCCAGGGCAGCAAAGCGCCGGGAGAGGGCGATCGAGGCCTCGCACACCATCAGGACGGCCTGGTAGAAATCCGATCGCTCCCGGTCGCCGGCTGGCAGGCCGGCGAGGGCCTCCCTTGCACCTTCGGCAAGTCCCCACAGGCCCCTGGAGAACATCCGCTGCCACCCTGGCGAGATATGCCCCGTATCGAGAGCGCCCCGGCCCAGGCCCAGCGCGTCCAGCGTATCGAACCAGGCAGCGCCATCTTTCGTCGCGCCTTCCCTGGCCTCTTGCGCCCATCGTTGGCGCAGTGCCCGCAAGAGATCGCCGTGATTGACCTTGTCCGGGAACCAGTCCCGGGGGTCCACGCATATCTGCGCCCGAGACAGGATGCACTGGAAAGCGGCTGCCTTTTGCAGGATGTGGCTCTGCCCAGCGCGCTCAGCCAGGCAGCGCTCGACCTCGCCCGCCAGCTCTTCCAGGGAACAACCCGTGTCCGGATCATAGGGGACATCCCGGTACTGCTCGTACAGGTGATCCCGGTCGTCCTCAAAGGTGTTCCAGACCCGCTGCTGTGTGAGAACATCCACTCCTATGGCCACACCTACCTCCACATCCGTGCTATCACACCGGTACGAGTTCCAGCAGGCAGACACTGTGCGCTGCCAGTTCGCCCCACAGCTCAACCCGCCCATCCCCGCTGTCCAGGTCGTCCAGCCGCTCTGTCTTGAGCCGGGCAGCCTCCTGCAGCGCGACCTGCGCCCTCGCCGTCAGTGCGGGCGGCCTGCCCATCTCGACCCACGCCGTGTGCGCGTTGCCCCGTGTGTCATCGACGTCCTGGCGGTAGACCGCATACGTCCTTCCAGGCGCCATCCCCGACAAGCAAACCCTCACCTGCGTCCTCTGGTGCACATCCCAGTCGTCATGATGGCTGCAGAGGTAGACCTGTATCGCCCCTCGCTCGTCCATCGCCGCGATCCCCGAGACATCGGGCCGCGTGTGAGCGTCATCTCCGCCTGGGTGGAGCAGCGGGTCACGAGACCGGTCGCTGGACAGGCCGAGCCGCGTGCCCCCCAGGCGAGCGAGCAAGCGGAACACATTGAGCACCGGCTTGTCGACGCCGTTGGTGCTCAGCGTGCGCAGCCCGGCAAAGGTCTCCCGGTCCTCGAACTGAAAGGCCCAGGTGAGCATGCCATCCACCCAGGGCCCGCGCGTGCTCGCCAGGTCGAGCAGTTTGGGGGCCGCGCAGCCCACATAGCTGGCATAGTACTCGGTATTGCGATAGAACAGGTTCGGGTTATCCCGGATGCTGCCCGCGGCCCAGCCGTCCGGGTCGCACTCGGAGAGGATCACCTCGTGCTCTCTCAGTTCGGCGAAATCGGCGATGATGTCGAGGCCAACGGCGACGTGACGAACCAAAGAGTGCATCGTCGGCGTCTTTTTCGCCGCCCCCGGCTCGACCCCGTAGCCACCCCCCTTGGTGTGAAAGCTGACATAGTCCAGGCGGGTGCCCGTGTGGCCGGTGACGGCATTGATCCCGCTTGTGCAGTGCTTGAGGAACGTCCTCAGGAACGCCCCGGCCTCCGGTCGCCCGGGGCTGGTCGTCCCCGGCCCACCGACCTTGGCCTGCGGGATCGCGGACAGCAGCCCCGCCACGGTATAGTCGTACAGGCGGCAGTACTCCTCGACGGTGCCGCGCCAGTACGAGATATCCGGCTCGTTCCACAGCTCCCAGTACCACCGGCTGACCTCGCGCAGCCCGTAGCGCGCCAGGCAGTGCTGTGCCAGGGCGCGAACCAGGTCCATCCACCGGCCATAGTCCCGGGGAGGATAGCGCCAGCCTTCCGCCCGGGGACCGCGGTAGGGCAGGTCGGGCGGCGCAGAGGACAGCGCCTCCGGCATAAAGCCGATCTCGACAAAGGGCACGCACCCCGTCTCCAGGTACGCATCCAGGATACGGTCAATGACCTCCCACCGGTACACCGGGCGGCCCCCCTCGTCTTCGGTGTAGACGTGGGTCGATCCCCACTTGGGCTCCCCGGTGCCGTCTCCCGAGCAGAGGAGAAAGTGGCAGCGGACAAAGTAGGGCGCGTCGGACATCTGGCCCAGCTTGGCCAAGAGCGCCAGCCCGCTCGGCGTATACGTATAATTCGGCTCATCATACCCGACGTACCGCCAGATGCGGCGCAGCGGCGTGCGCCGCGCGACATCCACGCGCACCTGTGCAATGTCGAGCCCGCCGTCTACACCCGAACCGATTGTGGATGCCATTCTCCCTCCATCACCAGGCCGCTCCGACTCGACCCATCAACCTCACCTGCGCCGGATCTGGCAACTGAGCCTCCTGGCATCCAGCGGCAGCGCTTTCACGCGCCGATGTCGGGGCAGCCAGGACGCCGGACCCTCTCGGGTCCGGGTCGAGCAACTCAGGACAGCGCCGGCGGACGCCAATCCCCCGCCGGGCGGGGAGCGCGCAGGATCCCGCCGTTCGGCAGGGGGAGATCGGGCCACCGTCTTCCACCTCCGTTGAACTGCGGCATCCACGGCGCCAGGGCCTCAAACATCTCGTCACACATCCCCCAAATCTCGTCCGCTGAGCAGACCGCAGAGGTCAGCGGGTCGTGCAGCACCGCCAGGCGGACCAATTCCCGGTCTCCGGTCAGCGCCGCCTCCACCGCCATCTCTTGCACGTTGATGCTCACCCTGCAGGCCACCGCGCACGGCAAGGGCAGCGCCCCTACCCAGGCCGGACTGATCCCGTTGCCATCCACGTAGCACGGCAGCTCGACCGTGCACCCGTCCGACAGGTTGCTGATCAGGCCCGTGTTCCCCACGTTAAAGTGCCCGCGATAGGGACGGCCTGTCTCCAGGGCCTCGATGATGTACGAGGCGTGTTCCTTGGACCGGGTCTCAGGGGCAACCGGCTCTGAGGCCTCGCTCAACCACTGCGGGTACATCTCTTCATACTCGTTCCGCTTGTCCCGGCAGTGGTTCAGGTAGCCGGCCGTGCGCCCGCCGATCCACGACCCAGCATAGATCCAGCGATCGATCTCTTCCGGGCGCTTGCGATACCAGGGCAGGTACTCGCTCAGGTGACCGTTGGACTCGGTCGAGAAGTACCCAAAGCGCTTGAGGACGTCGATTCGACACGGTTCCCGCTCGACGATCTCTGGGTTGCCCTCCATCGCCTCCACCAGGAAGGGCAGCATATCCTTTCCCTGGTGCGTCACCTGTACGTACCACGTCTGGTGATTGATGCCCGCGGCGATGATGTCGACCTCCGAGGTGGGCAGCCCCAACGCCCGGGCGATCAGCGCGTGCCCTCCCTGCACCCCGTGGCACAGCCCAAGGTAGCGCACGCCCCCTGCCCGGCGTACGGCCCACGAGTTCATCGCCATCGGGTTGGAGTAGTTGATCAACAGCGCGCTTGGGGCTGTCTCTCGGATGTCCTGGGCGATGTCGAGGAGAACGGGGATCGTGCGCAGTGCATAGAACACCCCGCCCGGCCCCAGCGTGTCCCCCACACACTGGTCCACCCCGTACTTGAGCGGGATCTCGACGTCGTATCCGAACGCCTCCAGCCCACCCACGCGGGCGACGCACATCACATAGTCTGCGCCACGGATCGCCTCACGGCGGTCCGTCGTTGGCTCTACCGTGGCAGGCAGGCCGCTGTCGGCGATGATCTTGCGGCACAGGTTGGTGGCCATCTCCAGGTTCACCTCGCTGATGTCCATAAACCGGAATTCGGTGTCCGCGAACTCGGGAACGGTCAGGACATCCCGCAGCAGCTTGCGCGTAAAGCCCACACTCCCCGCGCCAATGACTGCGATCTTTTGCATCTGCTCACTCCTTCTCTGTGCTGCCCTGTGAGAGTCCATTCAAGCTGACCGCTTGAGACAGCCAGCAAGTCCAGATAGCCGCACGCCAAGGCCTGTTGCGTGAAGCATCACAGGAGCGACTCTAGCCTCCCCCTGCGCCTGCGCCTCGTCTTGGCCGCTCGGGCGAACGCCCTCGGGATCGTAGCCAGCAGCGATTCCGACCGCTCAGCCACCTCCAGGTAGAACGCGATGGCCCGCTCTTCGTGGTCCACGGCCATTTCCACTGCTTTCGGCAAGTTGATCCCCTCTGGGAGGGTCAGGTCCACGACATATTCCTCCAGGGACAATCCCTGAAAGGAATAGCCCGCCTCCAATGCGTCGCTGATCGTCTCCTGGTACGTCCGCTTCACCTGCGCGAACGTCTTGCTGCACTCCTGGGCAAAGCGGGTGAACGTCTCACGATGCACCTCGAACCGCTCCGCCAGCTCCGTGTAGAAGCGCGAGGACCGGTTCTCCATGTCTTCGGTGAAACTGATGATCGAAGAAGTCGTTAGCGTCTGCTCGCTCATATCAGAACCACCTCTGGATGACGACCTTGCTCTCGGTGAAAAAGCGCACCGCTTCCTGTCCCTGTCCATGCAGGTCTCCAAAGAACGAGTCCTTCATCCCGGAAAACGGGAAAAACGCCATGGGTGCCGCGATGCCGATGTTGACCCCAATGTTCCCGCACTCGACCCGGTACTGAAACTCCCTGGCCCACTTGCCGCTGCCCGTAAAGATAGAGGCTGCGTTGCCGAACGGATTGTCGTGGATCATACCGATCGCCTCGTCCAGGCTGCGCGCCTTCATCATCATCGCCACCGGCCCAAAGATCTCATCCTGGGCGATGGACATATCCGGGCTGACGTTCTCAAACACCGTTGGGCCGACAAAGCAGTCCGGCGGCAGGTCGCCGAGGATCACCGGATTCCTGCCATCCAGCCTCAAGGTCGCACCTTCCTCGATCCCCTTTTCGATGTAGGACAGCACGCGTTGTGCCTTGGATCGGTCGCGAAGCGGCCCCATCTGCACCGATTCGTCCAACCCGCTGCCGATGCTGATCCGCGAGGCCGCATCCACAAAGGCGTCCACCACCCGACCGTAGAACGCGTCGAGCTCTCCTTCGCTCAGGCCCTCGCCGACCATCACCAGGTTGGCGTTGGCCAGGCAGCGCTGTCCGGTGTTCCCAAAGAAGGAGGTCATGCAGGAAGCGACGGTCCGCTCGATGTCCGCGTCGGGCATCACCACGGCAAAGTTCTTGGCCCCGCACTGGGCGATGACCCGCTTGCCCGTTGCGCCGCAGCGCTTGTAGACCACGTCTCTGCCCACCGGGGTCGAGCCCACAAAGCACACCCCCTTGATGTCAGGGTGGTCCACCATCGCCGAGACGACCTCCCGCCCGCCGTTGACCACGTTCCACACACCCTCCGGGATGCCCGCCTCCTCAGCCAGCTCGACGATCTTGACCTGGCTGATCGGATCCTCGCTCGACGGCTTGATCACGACGCAGTTCCCGGTAGCCACGGCGAATGGAGCAAACCACAGGGGCACCATGAAGGGAAAGTTAAAGGGGCCGATGATCCCGAACACGCCCAGAGGCTGCCGGATCAGGTATTCATCGATGCCCGAGGCGATGTCTTCCAGATTGTACCCCATCATCAGGGTTGGGATGCCGGTCGCCACCTCCACCATCTCGATGCCGCGTCGCGTCTCCCCACGTGACTCGTCGATCGTCTTGCCGTGCTCCATCGTCTGGACGCGGCTCAGCTCCTCGAAATTCTCCTCCATCAGCTCCTTCAAGCGAAAGAGGCACCGGGCGCGCGCCAGCGGCGGCGTCTGCCGCCAATCGGGGTAGGCCGCTTTGGCGGCTTGCACTGCTTTGTCAAATTCCTCGCCCGTCGAGATCGGTACGCGGGCGATCGTCTTTAGCGTGGCAGGATTGACCACGTCCTTGACGCCCCCCTCCGAATCGACCCACTCGCCGTCGACATAGTTCTGCAGCTCTAGAATCCCCTTGATCGGATCTTCAAGTATCGCCATGCTCACTCTCCTTGTGGTTCTTCCACCTATGGTTTTATTGTATCATCTCAATCATTCGGGGGAAAGACTTCCGAAGTCTGGCAGACTTCGGAAGTCTGGACCCAGTTCCCCCACTCACTGAGAAGACACGTTTGACTGCCCTGGACTCGCTCCACGCATCGACGTCCGAACCGTATGGTCTTGCGTTCGCGTCCGGCACGCGCCGCCCGAAAAGCCGCAGCACCTCGCCCAGCTTGCCGAGCGGGAGCAACCGTTGTCTCGTATTATCTGTCTGTCCGCCGTTCTTGTCAACCGGCACGCGCAGATCCGTCGAGCGTCCTGTAGCCCGAGCAGTTGACCGCTTCCCAGATCGTGCCTTTGTGCAGACCGCCGTACCCGGTTATGCAGCGGCAGTCATCGCATCCGTGCCGGTCCTTGGCTCAGCAGCCCAGGCAAGACCGGTACACCGGGCAGCGCGGGATCTGGACGGCCTGACAGAGGCGACGACAGTGGGTTCAGTCCCCTACGGTCGGCCCAGCTCAACGACAGATCGTGGCTCCCGCACCCAAAAGGCCAGCAGCGCACCCCCGAGGAGGGAGAGAGCGATCGCCACCGAAAACATCCCCCGGTACCCGGCCCGCGTCGCCAGCCACCCCGCGATCACCGGGGCCAGCATGCCTGGTGCGAGCAGTGTGTTCGTCAGCCCGATGTAGGTCGGCTGATCCTCGGGCGCGCAGAACTCGAGGATGATGTTCATCCGCGACACATAGTCAGCCGACAGCGATAGCCCCAGCAGGGCAAAGGCGGCCCAAAGCCAACCCGCCGATGACCCGACCCAGGCCGCAGCAACCGCCAGCGCCATAGAGAGCGCGGCCCCACAGAGCACGACCTTGTGCCCTACCCGATCGGCGACGACGCCCCACAGCAGGTTCATCACCGCCTGGCTGCCCACGAGGATCGCCGTCAGCGCGCCTACCTGTTCGAGTGCCCCGGGCACGTTCTCCTTGCCATAGACCATGAAAAAGCCGCCGGCCATCGCCCCCAGATTGGCCACAGAGCGCCCGACCAGGTAGCGCACATAGTTTCCGTCCCGCCGCAGCAAGGCGGGGATCTGTCGCAGGTAGTGGCGTTGGCCGAACCGCGGCTTGACGATCGGGCTTGCCGGCTCGCGGGTCAGCGCCAGCCCGACCCAGGAGACCATCACGGACACAAAGGCCAGCGCAAAACACAGGCCATAGTTGCTCGGGAAGGGCCAGCTCTCCAGGATGCGCGCCGCCAGCACGGCTCCCGCGATACCCAGCAGCGCGCCCAGGCTGCGCCCGAGACCTGACCACAGTCCGCGCCTGCGCACGGGGATCACCTTGGCGATCATCGAGTACCAGGCCGGGGTCACGATACCGTTTGAAGCGGCCGTAGTCGCCCAGAGCAGGTAGAAGGCAACCAAGGCGGCCATCGGCGCCCGTTGAGCCAGCCCCCACACGGCCAGCCCGATGAGAAGGTAAGGCACCCGCTCCCCCAGGCTGCCCAGGAAGATCACAAACGGCTTCTTGTAGCGCAGCCCCTCCGAATAGCTCGCCGTCAGGAGCTGCGGCAGCAGGTAGCTCAGGTTATAGGTCGCTGGGATCAGGCCGATGGCGATCTTCGAAGAGGTCAGCTCGCTCACCAAAAGGGGCATGATCGTCGCCT
This sequence comes from Anaerolineae bacterium, assembly GCA_016783145.1. Lineage (GTDB taxonomy): Bacteria > Chloroflexota > Anaerolineae > JAFGEY01 > JAFGEY01 > BS750m-G44. The sequence goes on along the minus strand of JADHXD010000150.1, from coordinate 1,464 downwards.
GGGACACCAGGTTCAGCCCCAGGCTGTAAAAGGTCCCGTCGACGAGGTTCACGCTGAAATTCCAGGGCAGGTTCGCCTCCATCTGCCGTCTCAAGCTCTGCTGATCGGTCATCCGTCGCCCTTCGTCCACACCTGCACTGCGCGCAGGCGCAAGTGTCGTCTGTCGTCTATCGTCCGCCGTCCATCGCAGGAACGCCATCGGGGACGCCAGCGCGTCGCAGCCGCGTCGTCAAGAGCAGCACGGCCGCCAGGGCATAGATCCCGGCAGCATAGTACAGCACGGCGCGCATGCCCGTCCGCTCATAGAGCACGCCAGCGATCAGCGGAGAGACTGCCCCCACGACGAAACGCGCAAAGGACATGATACCCAGCGTGGTCGTTGCCACGCCCTCGCCCACGACGTCCAGCACCATTGCCGAGAGCAAGGAATAGTCGCTGCGGATAAAGAGCCCCAGCAGGAGGATGATCGCCGTCAATGCGAGTCCCTGCCCGTACAAGGCGAGCAGTACCGATAGCACACACAGCCCGATCAAGGTCGGCACCAGCACCGCCTTTCTCCCAACGCGATCCGAGAGATGGCCCATCACCGGGCTGGCGACGATGCCCACCGAGAACAGGAGCCCGAGATGGAATCCGACGCCCCGCGAATCGAACCCCACTTCCTCGGCCAGGAAGAGCGGGAGGAAGGTAGTGTACGCCTGGTAGCACATGCCGCGCAGGCACGAGACCAGGTTGATGCGCCACACCAGGGCGTCCTTGAGCAGTTCCCGTGTCGCCCGAACCTGGGTCCGCAGGTCTGAACGGGCCTGCTCTGAACCGCGGAGCCAGCTCGTGTCCCTGAACACCCGGGCGACCACCGGGACGAGCAGCAGCGGCCCGACCGCATACGCGCTGATCACCCCCCGCCAGGTCAGTGTGCCCAGCAAAACGCCCGTCAGCACAGGACCCACCACGTCGCCGACGGCCCCGCCCACCCCGTGGATGGACAGAGCGGCGCCGCGCCGATCGGAAAACCGCTGCGACAAGGCAGCCATGGCGGGCAAGTGCCACAGCGAGCTGGAAACCGACAGCAGGACCATTCCTGCGATCAGGGCCAGATACGACGGAGAGAGGCTCACCACCAGCCAGCCCAGCCCGAAACCGGCCATGCAGGCCGCCAGGATGAGACCCCAGTAGCGCTGCAGCCGGTCACAGATCACTCCTCCCGGCAGCGCAGCGAAACCAGACGCCAATTCCCGCGCCGTCATGATCGCCCCTACCCCCACCGGCCCGATCCCCAAAGCGTCTTTGACCGTCGGTAGTGCGACCAGGAAGCCCTGGTAGATAAAGTGAGAAAGCCCGTGACCGCCCGCAGCCGCGATGAGGATCGCGGACTTGGCCTTTCGGTCATCGGGACGTTCTCCAGCTGCGGTGCTGGCTCCCTGGGCTTTGCTCATGCGTTTTCTCCTCCCGTGTCTGCTCACT
>JADHXD010000149.1 GCA_016783145.1 Anaerolineae bacterium | reverse complement strand
AGAGCCCGGGCCAGGTAAAAGAGATCCCCGGAAACTGGACCATCTGGCAGGCGAGCAGAGCGGAGGTACGGTGAGCGCTGACTTTGTGATGATGAGCATCCTGGAGGACGAATACCGGGACCTTCACAGACAAAGGCCCGGGGCCATTGTTTGAGTCGGCCATCTATCCCTTCAGGACCCAGCGCTCCAGCCACGCCACAACGCGACGGCGAACGTCCATGCGCATGCGTGGGTCGGAGATGCTGTGCCCCTGGCACGGAAGATGACCGGGTCGTCCCTCCCTTCCTTTCGCCATCCTCCCCATCCGAGTGGGGGGTCGGCCGTGCCTCACGGGCTACCAGCGGCTCTCGAGCACGGTCCGCCAATAGGTCCGGATGTTCTCCAGCGGGACATCGGGCGTGATCGTATTGCTGGTGAAAAAGACCAGAGACGCCTTGTCCCGGCAGAGGTCCATCGCCTTGTGCACCTCCGCCCGGACCTCCCCCGGCGTGCCGTGCGGCAGGGTGGTCGTCACCGACAGCGGGCCAAAGATGAGCAGAGGATCGCCATCCCGCGTGCGCAAGTCCACGATCCACTCCAGGTCCATACCGCACTCGCGCTGAAACCCCTGCAGCCCGCCGATTCCGCAGGCCAGGACGTCGCCGAGCAGCGGGCGATAGTCCCCGTCACAGTGCCACACGACCTTGGCCCCCATCTGGAGCACCGGTTCGAGGACGTACTCGAGCAGTGGAAAGTACTCCCGGCGCAGGAACTCGGGCGACACCATCGGACCGCGCTGGGTGCAGATGTCCTCACCCGTCAAGATGGCGCGGGGGTGTATCCCCTCGCCCATCGCCCTCGCCCGGAGCAGGGCCCGTTGGCGCCCCCGCACCGCGCTCACCCGGATCAGCTTGCGGTAACGCTCCGGGTACAAGGCCAACGCCGTGAGCGCGCTCTCATAGCCATACTTGGCGTACCACAGCGACTGGGGGATCATCGACCAGTCCGCCGGACACCACAGGATGTCGCCGCACTGCGCCTGCCGGGCTCGCAGTTCGGCCGCAAAACCAGCATACTCGGCCTCCAGGTCAAAGCCCGCCTCGATCTCCTCCGGCTCTGGCAGGGCCTCGATCTCGGCCAGAACATCCTCCACGCTGTACCTGGCCCGCTCGTCCAGGACGTTGTGATCGACGCAGCGGTACGCGCCGCGGGCGACGGGGACAAAGACATTGATCACCCCGTCGGATCCCAGGACCCGCTCCGCGCGCAGCCCCCACTCAAAGGGGTCGGACCAGTACTCGTCTTCCGAACATCCCGTCAAGTTCCAGATGTGCTCTGGTGAGGCCAGCCATCCTCCGAGGATCGGCGGCCGGTCGGGCAGTTCCAGGCCGAAGGCCTTTTCCAAGCGCGTCCTTTTGTCCATACCGGTGCTCTCCACTTTGCTCGCAGCTAGGTTGCTTCCCAATCCAGGTCACAGCACGTCAGGCCCCGCAGGTGGGAATCGGCGGCGCAGCATCCAGGTCGTTTTTCCTCGGAGTGCTGGGGCGAACGGGTGAGCCTACCAGAGCAAGAGGTTTGGGTGCTCCAGCGCTTCGACCACATCCTTCAGGAAACGTGCCGCCACGGCCCCGTCCAGGACACGGTGGTCCACGCTCAAGGTCATGGTCATCATGGGGCGGACCGCGACCTTGTCTCCCTCTTCCCCCTCAATGACCCTGGCGCGCTTGGCGATGCGCCCGACAGCCAGTATGGCGCTCTCTGGCGGGTTGAGAATGGCCGTAAAGTGCTCGATGCCAAACATGCCGAGGTTGCTGATCGTAAAGGTGCCGCCTCTGACGTCCTCTGGCGCAAGCACTCCTCGACGTGCACGGTCCGTCAGATCGCGCAGTCTGCTGGATATCTCGGCGATTCCCACCCGCTCCGCGCTCCGGATGACGGGCACGATCAGCCCCTGGTCCAGGGCCACAGCCACACCGATGTTCGACGATGCGTGCAGGTGGACCTCTTCTCCGTGCAGGGAGGCATTGACCCAGCGGTGGCTCTGCAGTGCCCAGGCACAGACCTTGACCAAGATCGCGGTGATCGAGACGCGCGCCACGCCGAGGCCCTCGGCACGCGCGTTCAGCTCATCGCGCAGGGCCTCCACGGCCGACATGTCCACCTCGACGGTCAGCGTGATATGCGGCGCCGTCTGGTAGCTCTGCTGCATGCGGGCGGCAATGGTCCGCCGCATCCCGCGCAGGGGCACGGCCTCAAACTCAGGCTCTGGCCCAAGCGCCGGCCTGCTCTCGTGGGCCATCACATCCGCGGCCTGGACACGGCCTCGGGGCCCGCCTCCGGTGACCTCTGCCAGGTCTACCACCCGCTCCCTGGCAACGCGCCGCGCCGCAGGCGTAGCACGCACCCTTCCAGCCCCCGTCCCTGCGGCAGGGCGCGAGGAGACACCCACCGCTGCCTCCACGTCCCCCTTGGTGATCCGTCCTCCCGGGCCTGTTCTCGCCACCTCGTCCAGATCGATGCCCAGATCCGCGGCCATCCGCCGCGCGACCGGGGTCGCCAGGACAGGTGGGTGAGCGGCTCGGGCCTGTACTGCCGCCTGGGAGGACGGCTCGGCCCATTCTGGCAGGGTTTCGCCCGGCTGGAGGACGTAGGCGATCGTCTCTGTGACCGGCACCACCTGGTCTGGAACGACCTGGATACCCCCCAGGATGCCCGAAGCCGGGGACTCGATCTCTACCGTCACCTTGTCGGTCTCCACGGTCAGCAGCGGTTCTCCCTTCTCAATCCGCTCGCCCTCCTGCACGATCCACGCCACGACGGTCGCCGTCTCTTGGGACATCTCTAGCTTGGGCATGATCACAGGCACCGCCATCTCACACCCTCCCCTGCGCGAGCTGGCGTGCCGCCGCGGCGATGTGTTCCACCTGCGGTACCGTGTGGTACTCGAGGGTACGGTTGTACGGGATAGGCATGTCGCGCCCTGCCAGGCGAACGATGGGCGCGTCCAGGTAGTCAAAGGCCTCGCTGCCGGCGATGACTGCCGCCAGCTCACCCCCATATCCTCCCGTCTTGCACGCCTCGTGCACGATCAGGACTCGACCCGTCTTGCTGACCGAGCGAATGATCGTCTCCTCGTCCAGCGGCTTGAGCGTGCGCGGATCCACCACCTCTACTTCGATCCCCTCACGCGCCAATTGCTCAGCCGCCTCCAGCGAGCGCTTGACCATGATCGAAGTGGCCACGATGGTCAGATCCCGTCCTTCCCGCTTGACCTCCGCGCTGCCCAGCGGGATGGTGTATGGCTCCTCGGGCACCGGCCCTTTGGTCTTGTACAGCAGTTTGTGCTCGATCAAGATCACCGGATTGTCGTCTCGGATCGCGGCAAGCAGCAGTCCCTTGACGTCGAACGGTGTGCTGGGCATCACCACCTTGATGCCTGGGACGTGCACGAACCAGTTCTCCAGGCTTTGCGAGTGCTGAGCGGCTGCGCCAGTGCCCGAGCCCGCCGGACAGCGGAGCACAAAGGGCACCGTCGCCTTCCCACCAAACATGAACCGGATCTTGGCAGCCTGGTTGACGAGCTGCTCCATCGCCAATGTCGTAAAGTCCATGAACATGATCTCGCCGACCGGGCGCATGCCCGCCAGGGCAGCGCCGGTGATCGCTCCGGCGATCCCCAGCTCGCTGATCGGCGTGTCGATCACCCGCTCCTCTCCAAACTCCTCCACCATCCCTCGGGTCACGCCAAAGGCCCCGCCATAGACCCCCACGTCCTCGCCGATGATGAACACGCGCTCGTCGCGCTCCATCTCCTGCCAGAGTGCCTCGCGCACGGCCTCCAGGTAGCTCAGCTCCCGCATCAGGCGTACACTCCTTCCTCGATCGTCTCCACCGAGGGCTCGGGGCTGGCCTCCGCAAAGGCCACTGCCGCATCGATCGCAGAGCAAGCTTCCTGCTCGATCCGCTCCGCCGCCTCCACGGTCAGCGTCCCCTCCTCGAGGAGCCGCTCGCGGAAACGCCGGATCGGACACTTGAGCTTCCAGGCGTCGATCTCTTCTCTGCTGCGATACCGGTTGGCGTCGCTCTTGGAATGGCCGCGCCAGCGATAGGTCACGTTCTCGATCAGCGAGGGACCTTTCCCCTCCCGGGCGCGGGCTACCGCCGCGCTGACCGCCTCATACACCGCGCACAGGTCATTGCCATCCACCGTCGCTCCGGGCATGCCGTAGGCCGCTGCCCGGTCAGAGATCCGCTCAATGGCGAACGCCTTCTTTATCGAGAAGGACATCGCGTACTGGTTGTTCTCGCACACGTATACCACGGGCAGATCCCAGATCGCGCACATATTCAGTGACTCGTGAAAGGTGCCCAGGTTGGCCGCGCCATCCCCAAAGAACCCGAGGACGACCTGGTCGCGCTTCTGCAGCTTGAGGCCCAACCCCACACCCATCGCCGTGGCGATCCCCCCGCCGACTACACCATTTGCGCCCAGGTTGCCGCCCGCCACGTCGGCGATGTGCATCGAGCCACCGCGCCCACGGCAGTACCCGGCTTCCTTGCCCATGAACTCGGCCATCATCAGGTCCAGGTCGGCGCCCTTGGCGATGCAGTGCCCGTGTCCGCGGTGCGTGCTCAAGATCAGATCGTCAGGCCGCAGGGCAGCTACTGCGCCCACAGCCGAGGCTTCCATCCCGATCGACAGGTGCATCGTGCCGTGGATCTTGCCCATCGCGTACAGTTGCTCCGCCATTTCCTCGAATGCCCGGATGGTGTACATCTGGCGCAGCAGATCCAGCTTTCTCGATTCGCTCAGGACCATCTGGGATCTGTTCCTTTCTAGCTCCCCTGTGAGGCCCCTCGTCCGGGCCTGGACTCCTGCAGCCGGCTCGTGGAGGCCCCTTCACTCAGCAGCCCCATCCCCCAGGCCGGCAAAGTGCCGCTCCATCCACTCTACCGCATAGCGGTCCAGATCGGCCGCCTCGAACAAGTGAGAGCGCGCCGCCCCGACCTGCCCGATGCGCGCGCGGCCTGCAGCGATGTACTCTTGGGCAATGGCCGGAAAGTACTCCCCGCCCGGCCAATCGACGATCCCGTCGCCGGTATCGTATTCCTCGACCTCCACCCACACCCGCCTTCCGTCTCTCAGCAGGGGCACCTGGTAGCGGACGGTGCGCTTGTGGGGCAAGCGTGCCATATGCTCAGCGTGGTGAAACAGCGTGATCGTGTCCAGCGGCGCGCCCAGCAGGAGCACGTGCCCGCCCACCTGGCAGAGCTTGTCCAGCGGCGAGCCAGGACCATAGCCGTACTGCAGGGGGTGGTCCTGTGTGATCCACTCCGCTCTGGCGCCCACCGCGGCGACCGACGCCCCGGGGTTCGCGCTCCGCATCGCGCCGGGCCAGGTGCGCAGGTACTCGGTGAGGATGCTCCAATCCCGCTTGGCCCGTGACCTGAACGGGTCAAAGGGCGGGCAGTAGGCCAGGTAGACGGCCTGCCGCTCGGGCGACCAGCCCGGCATCGTCTCCGTGGTATCCTCCCACGAGATGTACATCATCAGCGTCCCGCTCGGAGTCAGGACGTCAAGCAGCGCCCGCAGCACCACATCTGGACCACCCACGATCCAACCGATCGCGCGCACCGATGCGTGCAGCATAATCGTCTGACCTGGGATCAGCCCCAGATCGGTGAGACCGCGGACCAGTTGGTCGTGCGTGACCAGGGGAAGTGGCGCTCTCTCGCCCACAGATGATCTCTCCTGCGCAGACGATCACGCCCAGAACATCGCCCCGGGCTGCTCGAAGATGACCGCCTCTTTGAGCGCGGCCACGGCCTTGGCCAGGCCCTCATCGTTCGACATCAAGGCGTCCTCGTGCTCGATGGACACCACATAGTCATAGCCGATCAGCCGGAAGGCGCTCATGATATCCTTCCAGGTCTGCACCCCGTGACCGTAGCCAATAGTGCGAAACGTCCACGAGCGTTTCGCGATCTGGTCGTAGGGCTTGTGGTCGTTGCAGCCATTGACCGCTACGTTCAGAGGATCCACGTAGGTGTCCTTGCCGTGCACGTGATAGATGGCATCCCCCAGCTTGCGAATCGCCGCCACCGGGTCGACGCCGTTCCAGAACAGGTGGCTCGGGTCAAAGTTGCAGCCGATCGCCAGCCCTGCTAGCTGGCGAATTCTGAGCATGGTCTCTACGTTATAGACCAGCATGCCGGGATGCATCTCGAACGCGACCTTGACCCCGTGCTCGTCAGCAAAGGGCGCGATCCCCTGCCAGTACGGGATCGCCACCTCATTCCACTGATAGTCCAGGATCTCCAAAAAGTGAGGGGGCCAGGGACAGGTGACCCAGTTGGGGCGCGTGTCCCCAGGCGCCCCGGCGGGTAGGCCGGAGAAGGTGTTGACCACAGGTACCCCGAGCAGGCTCGCCAGGCGGATGCTCCTACGCAGGTCCTCATCCGCTTTCCGTGCGGTCGCCACATCGGGATGGAGGGGGTTGTTGTGGCAGCTCAGCCCACTGAGAATGAGGCCCCGCGAGGCAATGGCCTCCACGTAGGCCTCACGCTTGCTCGCACTCGCCAGCAGCTCCTCGACAGGACAGTGAGGCATGCCTGGATACCCCCCGGATCCGATCTCCACGGCGGACACGCCCGCGCCCGCCGCTTTGTCCAGCGCCTCCTCAAAGGTCAGGTCACCAAAAAGGGCCGTAAGCACTCCGATACGCATGGATCTCTCCTTTGCACTCGCAGGATAGGGTACACACACCACGACGCTTCCACCATCCACCCGCACCAGTCGCAGAGGGTAGGGGTGGGCTCCAGACTACTCACCGCGTTCAGCCAAGAACTCTTCTACCTCGGCAGCCGTAGGCAGTGCGGGGATCACCCCCTGCGTCAGCGAGGTCAGAGCGCCCACGGCATTGGCATAGCGCAGGATGTCGCGCATCCGCGACGGGACGAGCTGCTCACGCCACTCCCCGCGAACGAGCTGGCACAGCAGGCCGGCGAGGTACGCGTCCCCGCACCCCGTGGCATCGACGGTCCTAACCGCAAAGGCCGGGACGTGTCCGCCTCCCCCGGCGACCCGGAAGTAGCTCCCATCGGGGCCCAGGGTCACCACGCAGAGCGCCGGCCCGCTCCCCAACAGCGACCTGCTTCCGGCGTCCAGGTCGTCGCTGCCTGTGAGCAGGGCAAGCTCCCCTTCGTTGACCTTGAGCAGGTCCACCTGGGGCACCGTGCTCGCGATCCGCTCGCGCGCCTCGGCAGGAGTGCCCCATAGGGTGGGCCGGTAGTTGACGTCAAACGAGATCAGGGCACCGGCCTGGCGTGCGATCCGGGCCGCCTCCAGCGTCGCGCTGCGACTGGGTTCCTGGATCAGGCTGATCGATCCAAAGTGAAAGGCCCGCGCCTCCTGGAGCAGGGAGCGATCCAGCTCCTCTTCCCGCAGCAGCATGTCCGCTCCGGGGTTCCGGTAGAAGAGAAACTCGGAGGTGTTCTCATCCGGCATGGCGATGAACGCCAGGCCCGTGCGGGCATCGGGGTCGTATCGCATGCCGCGGGTCTCCACGCCTTCCTGAGCCAAGACCTGAGCCAGGTGATGCCCAAACGCTTCATCGCCCACCTTGCCGATGAAGGCGCTGCTCGCGCCGAGGCGGACGGCAGCCACAGCCACGTTGGCCGGCGCCCCGCCCGGCTTGGGGCGGAACGCCGACACCTCAGCCAAGCTCCGGCCCAACTCGGCCGGGAACATATCGACCAGAAGCTCGCCCAGGCAAACAATGTCCACGGTCATCTTCCTCCCAGCGTTCTGCGGGTCCACTGTGAAACTTACAACTATGGGTGTCAAGGCACGGTGCTAGGGCACCGGGTCGGTGTACCGGTCGAGCGCCCGGCTGCCCACGAACGGCACGTAGCCCAGCGAGCGGGACGTCTCGTACACCCAGGCCACGTTCTCTGGCTGGAGAGCATAGTCCACCGTGAGGACAGGCAGGCCCTTTTGTCGCGCCAGATCGAGGTAGTGCAGGAACTCCTCACTGCTCACGTGGAGCGTGCTGTCGGGATAGCGGTCGTGGACCTTGCGGCAGGCGGAGGAAAGGGACATCCGGTATGCGCGGGTCTCCACGTCGGCGCCGGTGCGCGGCAGCGGGCAGTCCCCGGGTGGATCGTTGTCGGCCCCGCCGTCGAACCACACCTGCTCCTGGGCGAGGGCATCGATGGCCTCCACATAGTCGTCGCGCTCCATCAGTTCGGCAGCGTTCTGACCGATGACCACGCACTCTGCGCAACGGCTCCGGAGATAGCCGCGGATGTCGCCCACCCAGCGGATCATCTCCTGGACCGCGTCCACGCCATCTCGCTTGGCGAGGGCGGCGACGTTCTCGTCAGAGTAGGCTTCGACCCAGTCCAGGTAGACCCCGTCAAAGCCCGCGTCGAGGACCTGCTGGAGCACCCCGATATTCCCTCCCGGCCCGCCCAGCCAGATCGTGCGCCACTCCTCGCGCCAGTAGGCCACCGGGTAGTTGCCCTCCCACCCGTCCGGGTCTCCACCGGCGATCCACTCCGGATCGCCGACCTTCCACCCCTCCCGCCAGTAGGTGCGGTATTCCTCGGCCTGCCCGATGTCGAGGTAGGCGAGCACCAGTTTGGGGTGCGGCGCGTCGTGCAGGCGAGCCACGACCTCTGCCATCGGATAATCGGCATTCTCCTCTTCCGAAGAGATCAGGTCCAAGACCACCATATCGTGGGCAGAGGAGGCGATGCGCTCGACAACGTCCATCTCCAGGTCCACGTCGATCAGGTAGAGCCAGTGAGAGACCCCCTCCAGGCGGGATATCTCCGACACCGGTGCGGGGGTGACAGAGGGCGGCTCTCCAGCCTGGCGTGAGGGGCGCGCGGTGGTCGCAGCGTGTGTCGGTGTAGCCCACGCTGCAGGGTCCTCCTCATCCTCCCAGATGGCCTCGGGCGAGAATCTGCAGGCTGCCGCCAGGGATACACAGAACAGCACCAGCACGCAGGTCACGGTGCGTAAAAGAGACCGATCCATACCCTTACTCCCCTCTGGCCGGTCGGCGCTATGGTAAAAAGTTTGGCAGGTAGGCGCGCTGCGCCTCCAACAGCTCCTCCCCCATAGCGCAGGCGACGTCCCGATCGGTCACGGCTCCGTCTACCAACAGTGCTTCCACAAAGAGCGCGCGATCGCCCGTCAGCGCCGCCTGCACCGTCAGACGTGTGGACGCCAATCTGCGCGCGATGATCGCCTTCAGCGGCTCCGATAGGTCGGCGAGCTGCATCGGGCGCAGGCCGCCTGCCGTGGCCACAGCGGGTACCTCGAGGATCGCCTCAGGGGGGAGGTCCGGCACAGTCCCCATGTTCGGCACGTTCACCGCATATACGCGGCGATCGTCGAGCCAGATCGAGCGCAGGATGTCGAGCAACTGCTCGTGCTCACCGGTCCCTCGGCTCAAAATGCGCCGGCCCAAAGGCTGCTCCCCCAGGGCCTGCGCCTGCATATCCTCATACCGCTGGTCACCCCGCGCGATCGTGCCCTCAAAAGAAAAGGCATCCACGCCCAACGTCCTGCCATGGTACTGTCCTCTGGGGAAGCGCTCGGGGAAAAACTCGGTGACGTGGCGATCGTTGGCCGACGGGTACGCGCCGTAGGCCTCATAGAGCGACCAGGAAAAGGGGTTATCGGCCGCAGTGGGTGCGGCGCTTGGCGGCGCGCTCACCTCTGGAAAGCGTTCTCGCAGCGCTCGATGGTCGACAGGCTGTTCACGCTCTTCGGCCAGCCGCGCCCGAACCAGGGGCCACGCATCCCGGCCCAGCCAACGGAGGTCATAGATAAAGGTCAGGTGGTTCAGACCCGCATAGGTCGAGGTCACCTGCTCCGCCGGTGCCCCGATGAACGCCGCAAGCTGCCTCTCGACGCTGAACGTGCCGTGACAGAGCCCGACGACGGGCACGCCGGTGGCCTCGCGCACCGCCCAACAGTTGGCCGTCATCGGGTTGCTATAGTTAAAGAACCAGGCTTGCGGACACAGGTCTCGCACGTCCCGGGCGATGTCCACCAGTGCGGGAATCATGCGCATCGCACGCGAGATGCCCCCGGGCATCACCGTGTCCCCTACCGGCTGGTAGACGCCGTAGGTGCGCGGGATGAACACGTCCGCCTCCCACGCCCGTCGCCCACCCACGCCGATGGTCGTGACCACGACGTCCGCGCCCGGGAGGACCTCTCTACGCTCCGTGGAGGCCTGAAACTCGATCTCTGCCCCACTGACCTCCACCATACGCCGGGCAAGCCCCCTGGCTGTCTCCAACGCCTGGGGATCGATGTCCACCAGGCCCAGTACCCACGGCCCCAGGTCTGGCGACCGGATCACGTCAGCCACCAGGCCGCGGGTGAACTCGGCACTTCCCGCCCCGATGAGCACGAGTTTCTTTGCGCCCACAGTGACCCTCCTGGCTCACCCCTGCATCAGAACCCGAAGTCAAACCAGTTCGTTCCCGTAACCACCGAGCAGGCCAGGATGACAAAGAGGATCAGCAGGATGACCCCACAGCCGATCCCCGTGCACGAGACCCCCCGCCCGAATCCAAACTTTTCCTGCAGCCAGTCAAACAACCAGTTCAGGAATGCCAGCTTGAGCAGGCCCGACAGACAACCAGGACGTTCCCTCATCTACGTCTCCTTTCTGCGGCACAGCACACCAAGTGTCATCCATCCACACCACTGCCCGTATTGTACTCGCACACGCGCGCTCTGGCAAGCCGCGATCCGCGGGCCCCCTTCTCATTCTGTTTGGCCATCTCGTTCCGACGGAGGACCGTCGGAACGAGCCTTCGCTCGCCCCGCTTGCCCCCCTGACAGCTCGTAGCGGCCCACAATGGGGCTAGACAGCGGCAGCGCGCGAGGGATGGGAAGTCCGCCCCGATGACACCACATCGTAGTCCACAGCGTGCTTCTGCGCTGCGAAGGACTGTTTGCGTTCGACTGCGATCGATGGTATCGTAGGGGCATATACGACCAACCTCGACCGCGCAATCGTCGCTGCCTCCATCGCACCCGCGCACCAGGAGGGACACGATGGACGATCTCATTGGCAGGACCATCGGCTCTTACCTCGTCGTCGAGGTACTGGGAGAAGGGGGCATGGCCACCGTCTACAAGGCCTTCCACTCCCGCCTCGAACGCTACGTCGCCCTCAAGTTCATCCATCCAGACCTCATCCACGACCTCGCTGCCTTTGAGCGCGAGGCCAGGCTCCTGGCACGCCTCAGCCACCCCAACATCGTCCAAATCTATGACTATGGTGAGGAGGAAGGACGTCCCTTCCTGGTCATCGAGTACGTCGCCGGCGGGACCCTCCGTGACTGGCTGGCAGAGGAGGGCACGCTCTCCCTCGACCGGGCCCTGCCCATCCTCCGCCATGTCGCTGACGCACTCGACCACGCGCACGGGCAGAGTATCGTCCACCGCGACGTCAAGCCCTCCAACGTCATGCTCACTCCCGATGGCCGCGCCCTGCTCGCCGACTTTGGCATCTCCAGGCTCACCGGCCCGGAAGGACACATCACCCAGACCGAGACCACCACCGGCACACCGGCCTACATGTCGCCCGAGCAGGTCACCCCCCAGCTCGCGCCGGTCGGCCCGAGGAGCGACGTCTACTCCCTGGGCATCGTCGTCTATGAGATGCTCACCGGTCACCTGCCCTTTGCCGCCAGCTCCCCGCTCGAGGCGATCGTCCTGCGCCTCCAGGAGCCCCCCGTGCCCCCGCGGACGCACAACCCCGACCTGCCGGAGGCCGTCGAACGCGCGGTCCTGCGCGCCCTCGCCAAAGACCCGGAGGGCCGCTATCCCGGCGCAGGGGCGTTCGTCGAGGCACTCGCTCAGGCCGAACCGGGTGCCTCCGCGGCAGCGGTGGCCCAGGCAGAAGCCGGCGTCCTCCCCGCCTGGTGGCCGAGGATGGTCGTCGAGCCGGAGCCCGCGCTCGGGGAGCCCCCCTTCAAGGGCCTGCAGGCTTTTGACGTCGCCGACGCCGGCCTGTTCTTCGGGAGGGAGGCGCTCGTCGAGCGCCTGGTTGGGCGGCTGAAAGGCGGAGGTAGGTTCCTGGCCATCGTCGGCGCTTCAGGCAGCGGCAAGTCATCGCTGGTGCGCGCAGGGTTGGCCGCTGCGCTGCAGAGCGAGACAAGCTGGGAGATCCAGATCCTCACTCCCACTGCCCATCCCCTGAAAGCGCTGGCCGCTTCCCTGGCGCCCGACGCCGACACGCTGCGCTCGACCACAACCTTGGTAGATGATCTGGCAGCCGATCCGCGCAGCCTGCATATGTATGTGCGCGGGTCGCTGCGTTCATCCCCTAATAGACGCCTGCTGTTTGTGCTCGACCAGTTCGAGGAACTGCTCACACTCTGTCGGGACCCGGCAGAACGGCAGGCATTTGTAGACAACTTGCTCACGGCGGCGACGG
>JADHXD010000148.1 GCA_016783145.1 Anaerolineae bacterium | reverse complement strand
TTTCAGGAGAGTCATCTCTGGGTCCCTTTGAGTTGAGTTCGATGGATGCGCCTATCGCGCTGAACGGCAAGGAACCGCCTCCTCCCTCACGACAGCCCCCCCACAAGGCCGCTTGAGGCACGCGCGCGTCGAACACCCTGAACGGGCCTCCGGGATCGGGTGATTCCGGAGGCCCGCGCTAGATACCGAACGGCTCAGCTTTCCGACGGATCCACGCCTTCCGCCTCCGCATCCACACTGTCCGCCAGGCGCTCTCCCTCCACCTCCGGAGTCTCGTCCTCGGGTGCACCGACATCCAGGACGCGCAGCTCGCGGTACGTCAGCGTCCACGTCGTAGAGTAGAACACGGTGGCCAGCGTCGAGAGTGCGAGGTTGGGCAGGCCGACGACCAGGAGCATAAAGGGGATCAGGATCAAGATCCCCAGCGCCAGTCCCCAAGGCCAACTGAGCACCGCCGCAGCCGCGCCGCCCACAAGCAGGGCAGGAAGGCCGCCGACGATGAATCCCAGGATCACCAGGATCAGGTTCACCGGGATCAGCGCGATGGTCCAGGCAATGCCCAGCCCAATGAGCAGCAGCCACTGCAGAGCCGTAGCTCCCAGGTTGCGGCGGATCAAGCCGAACCCCTCCACGATCGCCTCCCAGGCGCCCAGTCCCTCAATGACGCAGGCGCGGTGTGCGACCTCGATGATCGGCCCGAGTACGACGCTGATGGCGATTCCCAGCATGATGACAGGGATGATCAGCAAGATGACCAGGACCCCCATCGCGATCCCTGGGCCAGACTCGGTGATAAAGCCCAAGATGGCCACGCCAACGAGGGTGCTTATCAGCAGGACCATCACCAGCGCCACCGGCAGCTTGAGGATCAGGTTGATGAGAAAGAGCCGGAACGCGGATCTAGACCATCCCAGGCGCAGCCCTGGCCCGACGCCGGTCTCTTCACCCGTCTCCTCAAAGTGCTGTACCATCTGGATCAGCGACGTGCGAGTGACATAGCGGACGAACACAGAGATCACGCCGATCAAGATACCCAGGGCGATGAGGGCAAGGACGATGATCGCGATCACGATCACGATGGGCGCGATCTTTTGCCACACTTCAGCGGGATCCATCCCTGGCCCCCACTGCTTGCCCCATTCTCCCCTCCAGCGCTCGGAATTCCCGCCGCTGGATGAGGCGCTGCTTCCTCCGCCACTTCCCGACCCGCTCATCACGCCGCCACCGGCCAAAACCAGCAGCAGGCCAACCAACCACAGTGCGCGGTACTTCCACGTGATCTGCCACGCCCTTTTCAAGATTCGAAGGTGATCCATTCTAGTCTCCTTTCACAGATAAGGGAAGGGCTTTCGATCGCCACAGGACGTTCACCCAACCCCAGTACGAAACAAACACAAAGATCAGCATCACGTACACAAGCATCTGCCACCCAAACCGGTACAGCGAAAACCACTGCGAGCGGAGAACGTACTCGACCGCCGCGACCAACCTGCCTCCGGCCAACGACGCGCCGTTGAGCGAGGACAGCTCGAGGCCACTCCACCGCGCCAGCTCCGCGACCCACTTGACCGCATCCGGGACAATGAGCAAAGCCTGCAAGGCCACCAGCACGCAGATCAGGCCCAAAGGCACCAGATGCCAGCCCCAGGATACAGCGCCTGGCCGGTCACCCCGGCGGCGCGGCAGTCTGAGCACCACCTGTGCTCTGACCGTCTCTGCGGCAGTCAGCGAGTCAGGCAGCGTGTACGCGGCAAGCACGTCCGACAGACGGTCCAGCCGCTCCAGCTCTGCGCGGCATGCAACACAGTCCTGCAAATGTGCTTCGACCCGTCTGCCCTGCCGGGGAGAGAGCTCATTGTCGTGGTACTCGACAAGCAAGAGATCGACGTGTCGCATCGTTCACGCCTCCAGATATCCGGCCAGTTCAGCCTTCAGGCGAAGACGCGCATCGTTGAGCCGCGATTTCACGGTGCCCAGGGGGATCCCCAGCGCGTCAGCGATTTCTTGATAAGAAAGCCCCTCGTATTCGCAAAGCACCAAGGCCATACGGCTGTGGGTTGCCAGTTTCATGATCGCTTTCCTGACCGCGGCGGCTCGCTCTTCCCTCAAGACGGCCGCTTCGGGCCCGTCACCCGAGGCCTCAAAGGTCCGGCTCTCGAGTTCCACCGTTGGCTTTTGCCTGCGCAGGGCATCGATGGTCAGGTTAGCGGCGATCCGGCAAAGCCATCCCCGAAAGCTGCCTTCCGGACGGTACGTCGAGAGCTTGGTCCAGGCGCGGATGAACGTCTCCTGGGCAATGTCCTCAGCCAACACGCCATCGCCGCAGGTTCGGTAGGCCACGCCAACGACCATCTTGCGATAGCGGAGGACCAGCACCCCAAACGCGCTGCTGTCTCCACGAGAACTCTTGGCGATCAGTTCGCTGTCTGGCCGTACAGACGATTCGTCCATTGCCCCTTTCGTTCTCCTACCCATGATACGTACCGTGCGCCTGTTTTGTTCGCCAGAGGGATCAAAAAAGGCAACCGGTTTCGGTTGCCTCGATGGAGTGCGGCAGAATGCAGAGAATCACGCCCGGCAGGTACAGTACACATCGCCTACGGTGTGAACCCATACATCAGAATGAGCACCGTGATGCCGTAGAGCAGCATATCCACGATAAAGGGAATATCTCCCAGGACGATGTCCTCCGGCGTGCCTCCCTCATTCCTGACGTGGACCAAGTATTGATAGCGAAAGATACCATAGAGGACAAAGGGGATGGTCAGCATCATCAATGGCTGCTCATCCACGCGCGGGAGGTTCTGCGCGGAGAACGTATACAGTGAATAGGCCATGATTGCCGCTGACGTGACGACGACGCTCATCTGGTCGATCAGTTCCAGGCTATAGTGCTCCAGGCTGGCCCGGTGGCTGTTGGCGTTGGAGCGCAGGGTGAACAGCTCGTGGCGCCGCTTGCCGACCGCCAGGAACAGCGCCAACAAGGTCATACAGACATAGAGCCAGGGCGAGAAACGCTCGACGTCGATGACGACCACACCAGCGGCTACGCGCAGCACAAACCCGGCAGCGATGGTCATCACGTCGATGATCACCAGGTGTTTCAGGTAGAACGAATAGAGGATCATCAACGCCAGGTACAGGGTGAGGATCGCGCCCAAAGCCGGGTTGAACACAAACGCGACGGGAATACAGATCAGGGGAATGGCGATCGCGGCGGCAATGGCTGCGCGTGGCTTGAGCTGCCCTGAGGGCAGAGGCCGCTTTCGCTTGGTGGGGTGCTGTCGATCCTTGTCGATGTCCACCAGGTCGTTGACCAGATAGACGGTGCTGGAAATGAGACAGAAGGCGATCACCGTCAGGATCGTGTGCAGCAGCGAGGCAGGATGGGTGAGCTTGCGGTCAAAGACCAGGGCCGCAAAGATGAACACGTTCTTGACCCACTGCTTGGGCCGCATCGTTTTGAGCAACGCTTTGAGCAAAAAGGGACCTCCGCGGAATAGAGATGATCAAACACCATAGTATATACGACAACCCGCTGGCTGGCAAACCGCGATCCTCGCCTACCCCGGCTCCTCCCTGTCGGCATCCCGTCCTGGCTCGGGGCCAAGTTCGATACCTGCTGGCTCAAGATGGCACAAGAACATGTAGACCAGATAGTGAGCCGGACCTGGATTCCGGCGGGCGGTGGTCCGGGCCAGTGGGCGACAATGCCCAAAGCGAGACCTGTCTTGTGAAGCGGGCTAGGGCCTCCCGACCCCTTGGGGCATCGTGATGATCAGGAGGATCCCCAAGATCAGCCCCAACCCACTCCCGATGGCGATAAAGCAAACCGTGTTCATCTCACGCCTCCTCGTACATACACCCTGAAGCGAAGAGGACTCTGGGATGCATCGCCCAGCAAGTTGAGAGACCCTCAGGGCTGCATCCTACCTATATGCTACCATAGAGGGAGTGGGTTTGCCGGTCAGCCACCGTAGATTTCACCACCAGCTACCTCCCAGTTAGCTGACACACCATGGTTCAGGAGGAGTGGACAGGCAAGAGGGTTCACCTGCCGCACGCAGGCCACACGGGCACGATCGAAAACCGTCCGGATGCCTCTGCGGCGACCGGACGGTACCGTTTTCACTGCACCAAAAGCGGGGAAGATCGGGACAGCCCATCACGTGAGCGGACAGACACGGAATGAACCCGGGCAAAGCACCCGCTACTCCCCGGCAGGCGCACGCTCCTGGATGCCCCGTTTCTTTGCCAGCAGCGGCAGAATGCGATCCCATATGACAAACACGTAGGGGACTCCCTGGTTCGTCAGGATCAATGTCTCATAGACGAGCACCGGGATGCTTGGCGGCCGGATCCCGCTGATGAACAGCGAGAACTCTATCATAAAGCTCAGCAGGCACCCGATCCCAAAAACATAGAGAATGGTCTTCCAGTCGTATCTCAGGGCGACCAGCAGGACATAGCCAGCGATCACGACCAGGATCTGCAGCCAGACCTGGCTTTCCATGTGCCGAATCGTCGTGATCGGATCGTCGTTCAGGTGTAGAGAAATAGAGAACGCAGGCACCAACAGCCATCCCGTGAAAGGGAGGTCCCACGTGCCTAGAGGCCGGCAGGCCCTGCGCCGGGCTCGCTCAGCCCCCTCTGTCGGGCAACCTCATACAGGGCGACGGACCCAGCCACGGCTGCGTTCAGCGATCCGACCTGACCGCGTACCGGCAGGCGGATCATAAAGTCACACGTCTCCCTCACCAGACGGCGCATGCCCTGCCCTTCGCTGCCGACGACGACCGCCAGCGCGCCGATTAGATCTGCCTCCCATACCACCTGGGCGCCAGGGACATCCTCCAGCCCGGCGATCCACACGTCTCGCGCCTGTATCTGCTCCATCGCCCGCACCAGGTTGGTTACCTGGGCGACGCGCATGTGCTCGCTCGCGCCTGACGATGCGCTGACCACGGCGGGTGTGACCTCCGCCGACCGTCGACCAGGGATCACCACGCCGTGCACGCCGACGACCTCTGCCGTGCGCAGCAGGGTGCCCAAATTCTGGGGGTCTTGCAGGCAGTCAAAGAGGACAAGCCACGGCAGCTCCCCACGCGCACTTGCCAGGGACAAGAGTTCGTCCAAGCTGACGTATGGGTAGGCGCTCACCTCGGCAGCCACACCCTGATGGTGGTCATGAGCGCCCGTCCTGTCAAGCTGTTGGCGCTCCACCCGGAGCACCGGCACGCTCTGCTCGCGGGCCAGAGCGACAATTGCCGCCAGTGTGCCCTTTTCTTCCGCTCCCTGGGCAAGGAGCACCTTGAACACGTCTCGCCTCCGGGCGCGCAAGCACTCGTAGACGGGGTTACGACCGTACAGTATCTCTCTCATCTGTCCTGGAATCACCTCCCGATCACCGTGGATCTCATTGCTCGCACCAAGGATAGCACCCTTTGCTCGATCTCGCAAGTCGCATCAGCCCGTGAATCTGCGCCGGCCTCCCTACAAGGTGCCGGCGGTCTTCTGCATCACCCATTCCGGGGGCGCCTGCCAAATCTGACAAGTGGTAGAAAGTGTAGTATAATGATCAGAGCTTTGTCAAGCTGGTAGGAGGAGCGATGAACATCCTCAACTTGCAGATCGGTCAACAGATCCGGGAGCTGAACCGCCTGCGGCACATCGCCGAGATCCTGATCCGGAATGGTTTGGGGATGTTGCTCGATCAGACCGAGCTCGCGCGCCTCTTGCCTGGTGGCTGGCGCAGGCGCGCGGAGAAGGCCGACGAGCAGTTGCGGCGCATGTCGATCCCCGAACGGGTCAGGCACACCCTCGAAGACCTGGGACCGACGTACATCAAGCTGGGACAGATCCTGAGCGGGCGTGGCGACCTCTTGCCGGCAGGGTACATTGAGGAGCTGACCAAGCTGCTGGACTCTGCGCCCGCTTTTCCCTACGAGGACGCAGCCAAACAGATTGAGATCGAGTTGGGGAAGCCACCCGAAGCGGTCTTTGCCGTCTTTGAGCAGATTCCCATCGCTGCGGCATCCATTGGACAGGTGCACCGGGCCACACTGCCCAACGGAGACCGGGTGGTCGTCAAGGTCCAGCGTCCCGACATTGAAAAGATCGTCCGCTCCGATCTGGACCTGCTGATGCGCCAAGCACGCTTTTTGGAGAAGCGATCGGAGGTGGCTCGCAACTACAACCTGGTCGAGAACATCGAGGAAATGAGCTACACCTTGATGAATGAGCTGGACTATGTGGCTGAGGCGCAGAACATCGACCGCTTCCACCAGGGATACGCCAGCTATCCCAACCTGCACATTCCCAGGGTGTACCGGGAATACACAACCAAGCGCGTCATCGTGATGGAAGAAGTCGAGGGCATCCAGCTCACAGACCTGGATCGGGTGCGGCAAGAAGGATACGACCTGTCTGCCATCGCCGAGATCGGCACAGACTTTTACTTGAGGCAGATCTTTGAGGACGGCTTTTTCCACGCCGACCCACACCCGGCCAACCTCATGGTGTCAGGCAATCGGATCGCCATCCTGGATTTCGGCATGGTCGCGTTTCTCTCCCAGCAGTTGCGCGAAGACCTGGGAGATATGCTGGTCGGCGTGATCACCCAGAACACACAGCAGGTGATCACGGTCATGGTACGCATGGGCATCATCACCCGGGCGACCAGCCTGCGCGAACTGGAACGCGACCTCAGTCGTATGCTGGTGCGCCATCTGGGACTTCCCCTGCATCAGATGGACATCGGGCGGATCCTGGGGGAGATCCTTTCCCTCTCGTTCATGCACCACGTGCGCCTGCCCTCCGATTTCGCACTCTTGATCCGCACGATCATCATCCTCAACAGCCTGGGACAAAACCTGGATCCCGATTACAAGCTGGTTCCGGCCCTCGATCCCTTTGTTCGCCAGCTCGTGAAAGACAAGCTGAGCGTCCGACGGATCGGGGCGAACACGATTCGTACCTTTGAGTCCCTCAACACGCTGGCCCAGCGCCTTCCGAACCGGCTCGACGACCTGTGGGACCAGTTGGACGAGGGCAATCTCACCGTAGGTGTCTCCGTTCGCGATCTCAGGATGATCATCCAGCGTGTGGACCGCATCGCCAACCGGTTGGCCTTTGCGCTCATCGTCGCCTCCTTGATCATCGGCTCCGCGCTGATCCTGATGGGAGGGACCGCCATCCAGACGCTGTTCCAGATCCCGTGGCTCAACATGTCGATCCCCGTTGCCCAGGTGGCCTTTATCCTTGCCGGCCTGGCTGGAACGTGGCTGATGTGGTCCATCGTGCGCTCCAGAGGGATGTAGCCCTTGAGCCGCAAATGCCTGTTGGTCCTGCTATCCACCAGCCTGGTGTTCCCGCTCCTTGCCGGCTGCCTGAGGCGCGAGACCAAAGAGATCACCACCTTGGCGTGGTGGATCACCTTCTCCCCGGACAGCGACGAATACCCCACGTTTCAGGCTCTCGCGGAAGCCTATACCGAGAAGACCGGCCAAGCCGTCGAGCTCGTCTCCGTGCCATGGGACGACATCGCACCTCGCGGGTCCGTCGTCACCCGGCTCGCACTGGCTCAAGAGTCGGGCGCGGGGCCGGATCTATGGGGACCGGTGCCTCACACCTGGACCGGAGCCTTTGCGCAAGGGGGTCAGGCTCTAGCCATCCAGGCAGAGCAGATCGAGGATGCGGGCCAATACCAGGATGCTGCCATGCGGGCTGGCCAATTCGATGGAAAGCAGTACGCGCTGCCCGTGCTGATGAGCTCGATCGGACTGATCTACAACAAGACCCTCGTCCCCGACCCTCCTCAGACTTTCAAAGAGCTACTGGATCTGGTCAGGGACCTCACCGATGCGCGAAGCGAACGCTGGGGCCTGGTTCTGCCCCTCCTGAGCCAGTACCACGTGTACCTGTTCATCGACGGCTATGGCGGGTACATCTTTGGCCGCACTGGGGATGCCTACGATCCGGGGGACATTGGCCTGAACAACGAAGGCGCCGTACGGGGCATCAAGTTCCTCTCTGACCTGTACGTCAAGGAAAAGCTCTTTCCCGAATCCCTCGTCGACCGAGCTTCGATGTACGAGGACGCCGTGCGCCTGTTTGCAGAGGGCAGAGCAGCGATGCTGATCGATGGGCCCTGGGCCCTTGCCGAGATCGCGGCAAGCGACATCGACTTTGGGATTGCCCCGTTTCCCAGTCTGCTTGATGGCGCGGACCGGCCCAGGCCGCTGTCCACAGTCCAGGTGCTCTACGCCAGCGCCTATTCCTCTCAGCAAGATGAGACCCTTGACCTGATCAACTACCTGGCTGGCCCGGAGAGCATACCGGACCTCTATCAGGCTCTGGGAGGGGCACCGGTGCGGCGGGACGTGATGCGACAGTCCGAGTTCCGGGGTGATTGGCAAGCCAAGGCGTGGCAGGACCAGGCTGTGACAGGCGTTCTCTTGCCCAACATCCCAGAACTGGACTACGTATGGTCACCGTGGGGGCAGGCGCTGGATCAGGCGATCCCCGGTCTGACGCCCGTGCAAGAGACATTGGATTCTGCTGTTGAACAGATCAGGAGCTACCTGGAGGAGGACGAGACCCCGTAGCCCGTCCGGCCACGGATCGCACCTCCTGCAGGAGCAGATCAGGCCTCCTGTGATGCATCCAGCGTCACAGCGAGCAGAAAGGAGTACGCTATGGACGAGAGACTCAAGATCATTTTCTCACGACGCAGCATCCGCAAGTACACGGATCGTACGCTGAGTGAGACGGACATCACCAGCCTCCTGGAAGCCGGGATGGCTGCGCCCTCCGCGTCAAACCAAAAGCCGTGGCACTTTGTCACTGTCGCCGACAAGCAAAAGCTCAAGGCCCTGGCTGATGCCCACCGGTACGGCAAGATGCTGCCCGGTGCTGCCCTGGCCATCGCCGTGTGTGGCGACCCCTCCATATCCAGTTGGTGGGTGCAGGACTGCACAGCAGCGACGGAAAACATCCTGATCGCGGCAGCCGGGTTGGGACTGGGAGCCGTGTGGCTTGGCTGCCACGGCGATCCCGAACGAGAGCAGGCGATCCGCGAGATCCTTGGCATCCCGGAGCGGGTCGGCGTGTTGAGCCTGCTGTCCATCGGCCATCCCGCTGAGGAAAAGGAAGCCCGTACACAGTACGATCCGGCGCGCGTTCACGTGGACGCGTGGTAGGACGGGTTATCGAGTTCGGGATCATCTGAGGAGAGCATCGTATGCGAGAGAGAATCTTGGCTGCGGTAGGGAGCAGCAAGGCGGATTACACCGAGATCCGCATCGAGCAGCGAGAGTCCACAAGCGTGGCCTATCGCGGAAAGGACCTGGAGACCGCCAGCGCAGTCATCGATGCCGGGGGCATCGTGCGCTGCATGTGCCGGGGTGGCGGCTGGGGCGTGGCCACGTTCAACGATCGGGGAGACCTGGCCTCCAAAGTAGAGCAGGCGTACCAGTGTGCCCGGGTTGCCGAGTGTGAGGAACCGATTCAATTGTCCCCGACCCCGGTCTCCGAAGACGTGATCGCCGTGACCCTGGAGCACGACTTTCGTGGCGTCTCCATGGCCGACAAGGTCGCCCTGGCGAGCGCGTACAACAACATCGTGCGAAAGCACAACGTCAAGATCGTAGACACCATGTGCCGCTACAGCGACACGTTCAGCCGGGTCTACTTTGCCAACTCGGAGGGCACGTTCATCGAGGGTGAGCGCCCCATGATCACCCTGTACACCGTCGCCATCGCCCGCGAAGGGGACAACGTGCAGACTGCGGCGGAAAGCCTCTCCGGCCAGAAGGGCTTTGACTACGTGCAGGGACGCCACGATCTGCCCCGGTTAGCCGCTCAGCGCGCTGTGGACCTCTTGAGCGCCGAGTCTGTGGTTGGCGGGCAGTATCCGGTGGTGCTCAATCCGCGGCTGGCGGGCGTCTTTATCCACGAGGCGTTCGGCCATCTCTCCGAGTCCGACTTTGTCTACGAAAACCCCAAGGCACAGGAGATGATGGTCCTGGGACGGCGTTTTGGGCAGGACATCCTCACCGTGTACGATGACGGTTCGCTGCCTGGCCTTCGTGGCACGCACCGCTACGACGATGAGGGCACCCCGACCGGACGCAGCGAGCTGATCAGGAATGGCATCCTGGTGGGCCGTCTACACTCGCGCGAGACCGCAGCCAAGATGGGCGAAAGACCCACCGGCAATGCGCGCGCGACGGGCTACCGCTATGCTCCCATCGTGCGCATGACCAATACGGCCATCGAAGGGGGCAGCGTCTCCTTTGAGGACATGATCGGGGATATCAAGCTGGGCGTCTATGCGTGCGATATGTACGGCGGACAGACAGCGCTGGAGAACTTTTCGTTCAGCTCGGCCTACGCGTACATGATCCGGGACGGCCAGATCGCCGAGATGGTCAAGGACGTGATCCTGGCTGGCAACCTTTTCACCACGTTGATGAACATCGACGCCATCGGAGACGACTTTGTGTGGTCAGAATCAGGTGGATCGTGTGGAAAGGGACAGGGCGGCCTGCCGGTCACGTTCGGCGCGCCGCACATCCGCATCCAGGACGTCGTCATCGGCGGCACGTAGGCCAAGTTCAAGGAGACAACGATGGAACTACTGACCAAGCTCTCATCCCAGGCCGAGCAGGCTGAGGTCGTGCAGGTACAGCGAACATCTACCAACGTCGGTTTCGAGTCCAACCGGCTCAAGTCCAGCCAGGTCGAGGAAACCTCAGGCGTCGCCGTACGTGTGGTCAAGAACGGACGACTGGGCTTTGCCGCCTCAAGCGACGAGTCGGCGCTGGACAGGCTGGTGACCAACGCGCTCGCCTCGGCAGACTATGGCGATGAGCTTCCCATCGCCTTTCCACCGCCTCAGGCCGGGCCAGAGGTCGTGACCTACGATCAGGCCATCGCCGACTTGCCCATTCACCGCCTGGTCGAGATCGGCCAAGAGATCATCGACCTCATCCTGCAGATCGAACCAGAGGTACGGGTGAACGTCGACCTGACCCGAGGCGTGCAGCGACTGTCGATCCAGAACCACGCGGGGACGAACGTGTCCTTTGATCGCTCACCGCTGTCGATCTCGTTCGAGATCTCTCGCGTCAGAGACGACGACGTCCTTCTCATGTTCGACGTGATGGGCACGACTGTCTGGGAAGAGGACTATATCGCTTTCGCGCGTCGATTGGGGGCCAAGCTCAAGCTGGCCCGGCGGAGCGCCACCATCCGGTCCGGCCGGATGCCCGTCCTGTTTGCACCCACCGGGACCTTGGTCTTGGGGCTGCCCTTGATGCTGGGCTTTGACGGCAAGAACGTGTACACCGGCGTCTCCCCAATGAGGGACAAGATCGGCGAGAAGCTGTTCGATGGCAAGATCACCGTCGTGGACGACGGGACTCTCGACGGCAAGTTCGGAAGCGCCGCCTACGACGACGAGGGCGTAGCCCACCGGCAGAACGTGCTGATCCAGGAGGGCGTGCTGAGGGGCTTTCTCTACGATCTCAAGACCGCTGCCCAGTCGGGCACCGAATCCACGGGGAACGGAGAGCGAGGACTGTTCAATCCACCCAGCCCGTCTCCCACAAACCTGATCTTTCAGGCGGGGGACACGCCCGTCGCCGACATCATCGCCAGCATCGATGAAGGGCTGCTGGTCGAGAACGTCCTCGGCCTGGGACAGGGCAATATCCTCTCGGGCGCGTTCTCCAACTCGTTGAGCCTGGCCTTCAAGATCGAAAAGGGCGAGATCGTAGGCCGGGTTAAGGATGTGTCCATTGCCGGCAACGTGTACGACCTGCTCCAGAATGTGGCCGCGGTCAGCCAGGAGAGCGAGTGGGTGTACACCAACTTTAGCCTGCCTCACATCCTCCTGGACGACATGAACGTGGTCGCCAAGGAGTAGACAGGCGCGGTGAGCGGGCATCCAAGGTCTCCGCGGCTTTGGATGCCTGCGTCTCGGAGGGACGTGAACATGTTGCAGAGCCAGGTGATCATCGTCACCGGTGGCAGCCAGGGCATCGGGCGGAGCATCGCCCTGGCCTGCGCTCGCGAGAGGGCCAGCGTGGTCGTCGCAGCACAGAGCCAGGCCAAGTTGAACGCGGTCGTGGAGGAGATCCTGGGCCGCGGGGGAGAGGCACTTGCCCACCCCGCCGATGTCACCGACGAGGCTCAGGTCGCCTCCCTGGTCGAACGGACGCTGGCCCGGTACGGGCGGGTGGACGGGCTGGTCAACAGCGCTGGGATCGCGCCGCTGGCGCCGGTCACCGAGACGTCGCTCAGCACCTGGGAGAGGACCATGGCGGTCAACGTCACCGGCACCTTTCTCTGCTGCCGCGCCGTGTGGACGCCGATGGCCGAGCGTGGAAGCGGCTGCATTCTCAACATCTCATCCGGCTCGGGCAAACGCGCCCACGCCGATTGGGTGGCGTACTGCGCCTCCA
>JADHXD010000029.1 GCA_016783145.1 Anaerolineae bacterium | reverse complement strand
TACACCACCCTGGACCGGGAGATCCTGGATGATGCCGCCCGGCTGACCGCCGACGATCTGCTGGACCTCAGCCGTCCAGGGTTCGCCGTCAGGTTCTATGACACGCTCGAGGACTTTTACCTCGCCGAGGCGCTGGAATACACCACCGCCTGGCTCCAGGCGACCGAAAACGAGCCTGCCGGGATCTGTGGCCCTATCGGGCCTACCGAGCAGCTGCCGTTGGTCGCGCGGCTGGTCAACGAGCTGGATATCGACCTGCGGAACGCTCACTTTTGGGCGATGGACGAGTGGGTGATCGATGGCGTGGAGGTCGCGGTTGAGCATGCGCTGAGCTTTGAGCGGGCAGACAGGGAGCTGTGTTTCAACCGCATTCGCCCCGAACTGCGCATACCAGAGCAGAACCTTCATTTTCCCAAAGCCAACCTGACGGAGTACCTCGATAGCTGGACGCGTGCCCGGTGCGTGGTTATGCAGGGCGGGCAGGGGGAGGTCAAGCATTGGGCCTTTAACGATCCCCTGCGCCGCCAGGGCGCGTACAAGGATCATCCCCCCTCGCCAGAGGAATATCGCGCGCTCACCAGCCGCATCGTGGACCTGCACCCGATCACCCTCATCCAGAACGCACGCACCTCCGGCGGCGGTGTGGTGCAGAACGTGCCCAGCCAGGCGCTCAGCGTGGGTCCTGCGGAGACGTGGGTGGCCGAAAAGGTCTCCATCTGGCACGCGGGAACCCACGACAACCCCTTTGGCATGCGCCTCACAACCCTGATGATCTCCAAGCGCATTCCGGACAGCGCGGTGCCCATGTCTCTGCTGGCCGACCATCCCGACGTGCAGTTCAACTTTTACCGGCCTGGCATCGGCACCTGTGCGGCCGAAATGCACTAACGTACCGCCTGCGTCGAGCGACCTCTCGGTGTGGGTGGATATCGTGGAAACCAAGATCCTGGTCGTAGAGGATGACCCCACGCTGTTGGGCACGCTCGAGCACAACCTGCTGTTGCAGTACCAGGTGCTCACGGCGAGCGACGGCGTAACGGCCTTGGAACTGGCCTGGCAAGAGCGGCCCGACCTGATCGTGCTGGATCTGGTGCTGCCTGGGCTGGAAGTATGTCGTATCCTGCGGCCAGAGATGACCGTGCCCATCCTGATGCTGACTGCGCGGGGTGACGAAATAGGCAAACTTGGGGTTGGAACCAGGACATCTCTTTCACAAGCACAAGACGTATGGTATAATTGGAAGGCACTCGCGTGACCGGTGGTTCCGAGGGTGCAAGCGTGTAGGCGAGTGGCAAGGAGGTCGGCTATGAGATGGCAAGAGTATATCACGGTTGATGCGGCCGTCTGCCATGGCAGAGCATGTATCAAGGGTACACGCATCACGGTGTCGGTCGTGCTCGACAACCTGGCCGCTGGCCTTACACCCGACGAGATTGTGCACAGCTATCCGTCACTGGACCACGAGGCCATACGAGCGGCGATTGCCTACGCCGCTGAGCTAGGGCGTGAGCGCGTGGTCGCCATGCCGAGTTTCCCGGCTTGATCGTGCTTCGTCTGCGACAGCAGGACAAACCCTACGTGTTGGATGTATGCAGATAGCTCTCTCTGGCCACCCGAACGAAGACCTCGGCCGCATCAGACTCCGCATTTGTGCATCAACGGGTAGTAAGCCAAAGGGGATGATGAGCGTTGCCCTCGAGCGCCGATCGTACGGTGTCTATTCATAGAAATCCCGAGCAGCCATAGACCCTATGGGAGGGGAGCAGGATTCGCTTCAGCCAGACGCTGAAAACCGATATGCTGTACGTGGCTCGGCCGGTGCGATCCCAACTGGTTGCCGTGGGCATCGTGCGCGTCGCCCTTCCTCTGGACCGGGTGAATGAACGAGTGGCCAGCTTGCGCTGCGCGATATCCGTGACCGCGTTGGTGGCCACGGCCGTCGCTGTTGTTCTGGCTGTGGTCCTCGCGCATCTGATCGCCTGCCCGGTGCGCCGGTTGACGCAGATGGCCGGACGAGTGGCCGAAGGCGATCCAGACGTCCGTCTCTTGCGCACGGCGATATCTGTCCATCCTCCAGGACCTGACCCGCACCCGGTGCTTGGAGACCATCCGCCGGGATTTCATCAGCAACATCTCGTACGAACTGCGCACGCCCCTGGCCGGGATCAAGGCCCTGATCCAGACCTTGGGCGATGGCGCGCTGGAAGACCCTCCGGCAGCACAGTGCTTCCTGGACCGGATGGATGCCGAGGTGGACGCCCTGTACAACCGGGTGTACCGCGAGTCCATCACCTACATCCTGGAGGATCCCAAGTGTATCGAGCAGGCCAACTACCTGCTGTGGGCGGCGCATAACCTGGAGCGTGCGGCCGACCGTGTGACCAACATCTGCGAGCGGATCAAACCGGGCGTGTTCGTCTTGGTTGGTCGCTCTGTTGGGGCGCTGGATAGCGCACGGCAAAGCACTACAGTACCGGTGTGATGCTGGCCGGCACGCTCGTCATCGGCATCGGTGTCTATTGGGGAGGAGGCCGTGAGCTATGGCGCTATCGATGAATGCCGGAGCAGAGCACTACCGAAACTTTGCCGTCGCCATCTATGCCCGCGTGTACGAGGTGCAGCAGATGGCCGACCTGGAGTGGCTCAAGACGCGCTTTGAGGTGATGAGCCGCCACATCAAGTTGGACAAGGTCTACCTGGAGACCCATCGCGACACGATCGTCGCCGACGAGGAGACGATCGGTCGGGCGCGGCAGTTCTTTGAAGAGCGGGGGATTGGCACCTCTGGCGGGATCACCCTCACCGTCAACGAACGAAACCGGTTCGAGACCTACTGCTACACCAACCCGGCGCACCGGCAAAAGGTGCAGGAGGTGGTCGAGTACACCGCCCGTCTCTTTGACGAAGTGATTCTGGACGACTTTTTCTTCACCAACTGTAAGTGTGCGTCGTGCATCAAAGCCAAAGGCGATCAAAGCTGGACCGAGTTCCGGCTGGCGCTGATGGCCGAAGCGGCGCAAGATCTGGTTCTTGGGCCTGCAAGGGCAGCCAACCCTCAGGTCAAAGTGGTGATCAAATACCCCAACTGGTACGAGCACTTCCAGGGGCTCGGTTTTGACCTGGAAGCCGAACCGCCACTCTTTGACGGGCTCTACACCGGTACGGAAACCCGCGACCCGGTCTACAGCAACCAGCACCTGCAGGAGTACCACGGGTATTCCATTTTCCGCTATTTCGAGAACATCAAGCCAGGTGGCAACGGCGGTGGCTGGGTGGACACGGGCGGGATGCGCACCCTGGACCGCTACGCGGAGCAGTTGTGGCTGACCCTGTTCGCCAAAGCGCCGGAAATCACGCTCTTTGACTTCCGCCAGTTGCAGCGGCCCATCGAGGCATCGCATCGTGCCGCCGCAGAGAGCGTCCAAGACGGTGAGATCCGTTTTGACTTTGACGCCATGATCGCGCCGGTACGCCAAGAGGATGGCACCTGGCCGCCAGAGACGACAATCGCCCTTGCTGCCGGGTATGCGCTCGAGCAAGTTGACCCCGTTCTGGGGCTCCTGGGCCAACCGGTCGGCCTCAAGAGCTACCGGCCCTACCATGCCACTGGCGAGGATTTCCTGCACAGCTACCTGGGTATGCTCGGCATCCCCATCGACCTCGTGCCCCAGTTCCCGGCCGAGGCGCGGACGGTCCTGCTCACCGAGTCGGCCAGGTTCGATCCGGGCATCGTCGACAAGATCAAGGTGCAGTTGATGGATGGCAAGACGGTTGTCGTCACCTCCGGGCTGTTCAAGGCCCTGCAACATCACGGCCTCCGCGACATCGTCGAACTTATGGTGACGGATCGCAAGGCCAGCGTGCAGGACTTTATGATCGGTTGGTTTCACGTCGATCACTCGGAATCCGCCCTGCTCATCCCGCACATCGACTATCTGACCAACGACTCCTGGGAAGAGATTTCCGGGCTGACCCGCACCACGGGGCACCCGCTGCTGCATTCGGCATCCTATGCCGGTGGCGTGCTCTACGTCCTGACCATCCCCGACAATTTCGATGACCTGTACAAGCTGCCGGTTGAGGTGCTGGCGCGGATCAGGGCCGTGCTGCAGGGCGATCTGTACGTGCGAGTGGACGGTCCGGCGCAGGTGGCGCTGTTTGTGTACGACAATGACACCTTTATCGTCGAGTCTTTTCTGCCGGAGATGGCCGAGATACGGATCATCGTGGACGACGGCATCAGCGGGCTTTGCGATGCGCTTTCCGGTGAAACGCTCTCCGGGCAACCGATCCTGGACTGGCGCGGGCAGCGCACGGGGAAGACCGGTTTCGAGACAGCCGTGAGCTCCCATTCTCTTCGGGTGTTCCGCCTGGAAAAGTGAGCTGCAAAGGAGGTGCCAGGCACTTTGAGCAATCAACGGGCAAGTGCCTGGCACCTTTGATGCTGCTGTGAGGTTTGATATTGAGGTCTTTTGCTCGCTGGATGCTTTGGGAGAAGAACAATGGCAAACACTCATAGGACGTGCACACTGGCCGATCTACGCGTTCGCGATCCCTTCATCTTGCCCGACCCCGATACGCAGACCTACACCCTGTGCGTGGCGCTGCGCTCCTCAGGGGACCACACGCGCCCCGGTGTAGGCGTGTATACCAGTGTGGACCTGGAGACTTGGGAAGGGCCGACCACGGTTTTCGAGATCCCGGTCGATTTCTGGGCCCAAGAGGGCATCTGGGCACCCGAGCTGCACCGCTATCGCGACAAGTACTACCTCTTCCTGACGTTCAATACCGGCAAGCCTCTGCCCAAGTCTGCGGCACGGCCTGAGGGCGACCTGCCGTCCGACTGGGCTCCGCTGGTACAGCGCGGCGTGCAAGTGCTGGTGGCTGAATCGCCGCTGGGACCGTTCCGCCCCTTTCACAACCGCGCTCATCTTCCTGCCGATCGGATGACGCTTGACGGCACACTGTGGGTCGAGGATGACGTGCCGTACATGGTCTACTGCCACGAGTGGGTACAGACCAAAGATGGCACGGTTGACCTGGTGCGTCTAGAGGACGATCTCTCCGGCGTGGAGGGCGAACCCGTCACGCTGTTCAAGGGCAGTGACGCGCCGTGGGTGCGTCCGGGGCGGGATCGCTATGTCACCGACGGGCCGTTTCTGTACAGGACCAGAACCGGGGTGCTGTTGATGCTCTGGTCCACGTTCGGCTGGCGCGGCTATATGACCCTCATCGCGGCCTCCGAGTCTGGCAGCATACACGGGCCGTGGGTGCAGCAGCTCCGCCCGCTGTTTATGGAAGACGGCGGCCACGGGATGATCTTTCATCGCTTCGACGGCACGCCGATGGTCGTGCTGCACCATCCAAACCGCAGCCCCAAGGAGCGCGCGCTCCTCTTGGAACTGGAAGACGAGGGCGACACGCTCGCCATCGTCCGCAAGCTGCCCACCGGACACCCTTTCGCCGATCCCGATCTGCCGCTGGAGGCGCGGGTGGAGGATCTCTTGTCGCTGATGACGCTGGATGAAAAGATCGCCTGCCTGGGCACTGAGCCGAACGTGCCGCGCCTGGGCGTCTGGGGCACAGGGCACGTCGAGGGGTTGCACGGGCTGGCGATGGGCGGGCCGCCAGGGAACTGGGGGCGACCGTTGCCCGTGCCGACGACGCAGTTCCCGCAGGCCATCGGCCTGGGCGAGACCTGGGATCCCGACTTGGTGCGGCAGGCGGCAGCCATTGAGGGGTATGAAACGCGCTATCTGGTGCAGAGCAAGCGTTTCCGGCGCGGCGGCCTGGTGGTGCGCGCGCCCAACGCCGACCTGGGCCGCGATATCCGCTGGGGACGCACCGAGGAATGTTATGGCGAGGACGCCTACCTGAACGGGACGTTGGTGACCGCCTTTGTGAAGGGTCTGCAAGGCGACCACCCCAAGTACTGGCAGACGGCGTCGCTGCTCAAACACTTTCTCGCCAACAGCAACGAAGATGAGCGCACCCGTTCTTCCTCCAACTTTGACCAACGGCTCTTCCGGGAATACTACTCTGTGCCCTTCCGCATGGGCATTATGGATGGCGGCGCGCGCGCCTATATGGCAGCCTACAATGCCTATAACGGTGTCCCGTGTACCGTACACCCGATGCTCAAAGAGATCACCGTGGACGAGTGGGGGCAGGATGGCATCATCTGCACCGACGGCGGCGCGTTCCGGCTGCTGATGACCGACCACAAGTACTACCCCGACCTGGAAATGGCCTCGGTGGCGGTGATCCGGTCTGGCATCAACCAATTCCTGGATCGCTACCGCGAAGCCGTGGGTGGGGCCGTGGACAGGGGTTGGCTCACCGAAGCGGATATGGACGCCGTGCTGCGCGGCGTCTTTCGCGTGATGATCAAGCTGGGGGTGCTCGATCCGCCCGACCGCGTCCCGTATAGCAGCATTGGGACGGAGCCAGAGCTGCCCTGGGAGAGCGAGAAACATCGAGCGCTTGCTCGGCTGATCACGCAAGAGTCTGTGGTCCTGCTCAAGAACGCTGGGAATCTCTTGCCACTGGACAAGGACAGGCTCAAAACCATCGCCGTCGTCGGTCCGCGCGCTGACCAGGTCTTGCTGGATTGGTACAGCGGCGATCCGCCGTACACGGTCACCGCGCTGGCGGGCATCCGGGACAAGGCCGGGGACACGGTGCGCGTGACCTACGCCCCCAACAACGAGGACGGTGCCGCCGTCAAACTCGCGCAGGAGGCGGACGTGGCCATTGTGTGTGTGGGCAACCATCCCACCGGTGATGCGGGCTGGGCGCAGTGTCCCACCCCCAGTGACGGCAAAGAGGCTGTGGACCGGCGGGCTATCGTGTTAGAGCAGGAGGAGCTGATCGTGCAGGTATACCGCGCCAATCCCAACACCGTCGTCGTGCTGATCAGCAGCTTCCCATTTGCCATTCCCTGGACGCAGCGGCACATCCCGGCGATCGTGCATCTGACCCACAACAGCCAGGAGTTGGGCAACGCTCTGGCCGACGTGCTCTTTGGCGACGTCAACCCCGGCGGGCGGCTGGTGCAAACCTGGCCGCACAGCATCGAGCAATTGCCGCCGCGCCTGGACTACGATCTCTGCAACGGGCGCACGTATATGTACTTTCGGGGCGAACCGCTCTACCCGTTCGGCTTTGGCCTGAGCTACACCACCTTCCTGTACAGCAATCTTTGCTTGAGCACCTCCCGCCTGCAGCCAGATGATACTCTGACTGTCAGCGTGGATGTGACCAACACCGGGGAACGGGCCGGCGATGAGGTCGTGCAGCTCTACGTGCGGCATCTGCACTCGACGGTTGAGCGGCCCAACAAGGAACTGAAGGGCTTTCAGCGTACCACGCTGCAGCCCGGCGAAACCCAGACCGTCGTCTTCCCGCTCAAAGCGGCGGCGCTGGCCTACTGGGACGCTGACCTCGGGGGCTGGCACGTCGAAGCGGACCAGGTGCGCGTGATGGTCGGCGCTTCCTCGGCGGACATCAAGCTGATGGCTGAACTCGAGGTGGGTGGGGAGTAGAAGGCGGGGATTGGCCTTCAAGGCCCTAGAACAATCTGCTCAAGCTATCCACAACCTCGGCAATCTGTCGCCTGCGACCCAAGGACAACCAGCCCACGCTCCCTGAGCCGCACACTGTCGCGCCTTTGGATTCGCAGACCACTCTCATCTGGGCGATAGTTTGGTTGCGACCCCACCCGGCAGGGAAAACGCCGGTCACCAAACAGGCGACGGTTTTCCATTGCAGCGATGCGATCTGCTCCAGATAATCCATCATGGGCGGTGCCGGAGTCCCTCCCTGCACGGGGGAGCCGAACACCAGGGCGTCGTATGCGTCGATCTCGGGCCTTGTCTTGAGTAGGGCGTTCACTGCACGCAGTCTCACCGGCCCGGCCACCTCTATCCGCTCCAGGTTCACCTTGTGTCCGGCCGTCGACAGTGCCTCCTGTAGCTTTGCAGCGACAGAGAGCGTGTGGCCGGTCTGGGAATAGACGACGATGCCGATGTCCATTTCTCTCTCTCCTCCCCCATTCACAACGCACGGGTACACGCAACGGACGCGACCGGTTAGTGGGGGACCCCATTGTGGTGCCGATTCTGGAAACACGCCACGTATCCGTGCGGCGCATACGCGGTCCGCTTGGCGCTATTGTGGGGCCCACTGTAGCACAAGATAGATCGTCACGGCTGTGGAGAGCACGGTCAGGAATGGTGTGGCCCTGTGGACGACCAGGATCGCCGCCTGTGTCGGCCTGTCGGTGCTCAGCAAGCCACCCGAAAGGATCGTCAAGAGAAACAGTACCCCGGTGACGACGATCGCACCGATCTCAACGGCGCCCATGCCCACACCCCGGCCCCAACGGCGAACCGCTACGGCGATCAAGACCACCGTCAGCAGCGAGATGATCTTGTGGACCGCCAGTATGACCGCATTGTACGGCTTGCCAGAACGGGTCAGCCAAATCCCGGAAAGAAACTTGAGGGTAAAAAGGAACCCAATACCCAGAACTTGTGAGTTGATGCGCATCTCGTTCGCCATTGCAGGTGGATGTGTCACAGTGATTACCCTCTTGACAAAACGCCGCGCACAAAGAGCCCGAAAGGGATAAAGCAGATCAGTCCCATGATCGAGACCACGACCACATCGGCCAACGCGAACGGTGCACGGGTCAAGAGCGGCTGTAAGAGCAAGAAACCGATCAATCCGATGAACAGCATGCTGGTCTGGAAGAGCAGGCCCGCGCCTGACACATAGCCCAATGCCTTACGCTGCCAAAGCAGCACACCGCCAATGACCCAGGCAGGCGTCAACAGGAAATCGGAAATCAGGACGGACCATTCTGCTGCCGGGATCGCCGTCTGGCCGATGGTCGCACTGCCGATCACGCCCACCACGCGCAAGAGGATCACGGCAGCCAACCCAACTAATACTCCCCCTGACAGCTTTTCGCGTACAGCGCCGGCGAGGTGTTGTTGGACTGCTACCCCGTCGATACTTGCGACGAGTGCAATCAATGTGTACGCACTTGACACGACAAGAGTCAGATACAACAAAGACGCCCAACTCGGTGGCGTGCCGAAAACATAGGCGATGTAGTTGTACAGCACATACATCAACGCCCCGGGCCAAAAGAGCAGACCGACCAGCTTTTCTCGGCGCGTGAGCCACATTGAGCCGAGCAGGATGGGCAGGCCGATGACGAGATTGACCACGTCATTGGCCACGAACGACTGGAGCAGCTCATCTGTCGGATAGATGCGAGTCGAGTACAGGAGACCGGCGGCGGACGCGACGGCCATGGTCAGAGCGGCGACAAGAGAGAACACGTACGAGAGCGTGAGGGTATGCGTCAGCGGTAGGCTGGCGGGCGAGGGCCTCTTGCTGGATGGTCTCATATTCACTGTCAACCCCTTGCCAGATCAGATGCTATGCCGGGACGACCGGCACACCAGTAACTCTACGTAGGAATGACGCGATTTGGGTCGAGCGCGCCAGACGGTGTCTGATGGGATCAGGGTGTTGTCTCGAACAGCTTGGGCCGCAGTCCCTCGGCCCAGGCGCGAATGGCTTCCCAATCGCGGTGATCCGGTTGTTCGGCCATGGCCCTGGCGGGGATTCTCAGCAGCGGGAAGAGGCGTTTGAACTCTTCTGTGTCGGCCAACACCGCACCGGCAAAGAGCCCCACATCCACGGGCTCGACGTCTGGCGCGGCCTTGCGCAGACGGTCAAGATAGCCTGCCGCCGTGCCGCGGCTCTCCTCTGTGCCCTCGGCCATCGCCAGGCAGACGCAAAAGTAGGCTACCGGCACCTGGCCCAGTGCCTTGCGATGGCCCTTGACAAAGCGAACGATCTCCCGTGGCAGCATCCCCATGTGCACTGACGTGCCCACGATCACGGCCCGGTATGGGCCAGTGTCCCTGGCCTCTCGGGCACGACAGACGTCGACCTGTGCGCCTGTGTGGCGCAAGACGTCGCCAATGGCTTCCGCCACGCTGCGCGTGGCCCCGGTCCAGGTTGCATAGACGATCAGAATCTTGTCCATCTTTGTGTCCTTTCGCGATCTGTGTGTAAGGAGGGCTCCTCCGGTGCGCCCGGTGGATCCGGGCGCGCTGCCGGCAAGGCGCGGATGCGAGGGGAGCCGCCCGGGCCAGCGACCTTGGAACGAGAGGCGTTCTACTCTCGGATGGCTTCCAGAGCGCGTAGAGACAGTAACTGCGGCTGATCCTCGCCCTTGATCCGCACCCAGCGGATGGCCCCTTCATCGATCAGGGCCTGGATCGTGCGATCCAGTTCGGCTGGCGCCCAATTGAGGACGTGAAAGACCTTGCGGATCATGCCCTGCTCCACGGCGATGACATTGTCTACGTACTGCCGCACCAACGTTCGACGGGCCTCGCTCTGCACGATCCGCCGCGCCACCTCCGGCAGGTCGGGGTAGTGCCGCTGCACGATCTCATAGATGAACGCATATCGCCAGGCGCCCGCTTCCGCAACGCCGATCGGCAGCACCTTGAGCCCTATCTGCAGCTCGACAAGCGCCCGCTCAAAGCGGGCCTTGGCGCTCTCGGCGGCCATGCGTGACTCTCGCCGCAGGCGCACCGTATCCAGCGGGCCGCTCTCGAGGATGGCCTCATAGATCCGCCGAGCTTCGGCGGTCATCGTGCCCGACCGGTATTCCTCCAGGTAGTCTTCGAGATCCCCATAGTTCTCGGTGCAGGCATAGAACGCCGGTAGGAGGTCCAGCGAAGCCAGCGTGGCCCGCCTGCGCAGCAGCTTGCCATAGTACCAGATCCTCTTCCCCAGCGCCTGGTCCTTCCACCCCCAGCACTTGCTGATGTCCGGGTCGGCGTGCTCGTTGGGCACGGCGCGCACGCGACCGGCGATCGCGTGGAACAGGTTGGGCGTCTCGATCCCCTTGATCGGCCAGAAATGGCAAAAGCCCACGTCGTTCACGAACGCCAGCGCTTCATCTGGGGTCTGAACGCGCAGCTCCGGCGTCCGGCGATAGCGCATCTCTCGCCGTGTGGTGATCCAGGTTCGGTCTATCGTGTCCATAGGTGCGCAACGCTCTCTCTTTCCCCAAAGGTCGCGGAGGCTCTGGGGGGATCACCTTGCCAGCGGAATGCGGAGATAGTCTCCGACGGGGATGCCGTCCTTGCTCACGGGCAACCGCTGCTCGGTCCGGCTATCGTACAAGCCGATCGCCAGCCACGCGCCCTCCAGGTCTGCCTGGGGGCGGATGTACAGCGGGTAATCGTCCCGCTGATCGGCCTGCAGCGGCCATGCGCGCATCGGATAAAAGTCGCTGAGGGGCAGCTTGTCGAACTGCTTGATCATCTGTCCCTGCGCGTCCAGAAGGTGAACAAAGACGCTGTAGTCCTGGTCGGGATGCCGCAGTGTCTGCCACCACATGACGACGTGCGCCAACCTGCCCGGCGCAAAGTGATCCAGCCGGTACGCCCTCAAGGCCACCTGGTCTCCCCATATCGCGTCGATCGGATCGCGTGGCTCGACCACAAAGTCGGCATCGCAGGCCCCAAAGTTCATCACCCGGATCGGGCGCTGCCCGGTCTCCGACTGCCAGTGCTCTCCGCGCAGTTCGCAGTTCGTGCGCAGTTGGCCCTCGACCAGCGCCTGCGGATCGACGGTCGGCCAACTGTACATGACCACGCGCACGTCCCGCCCGGGATTCACGTGCTTGCGCAGCGAGGAGACGACCTCCTGCTCATCTTGCACGCTGTCCCCCTCCTGTGGAAAGATGAGCACCTCCGCCGGCCCCCGGTAGTACTGCATGATTGGCTGCGAGCTTCCGACGAGGACTACCGTGTCTCCCGGTTCAGACTTGTCCATCAAGAACTGGGCGGCGCGGCGGAAATCCTCGCGCCAATACGCCGGGTCGTGATAGACGGCATTCAACTGCGGCAGGGGGGCGATCAGTGCCGAGGCCAGCACGACGATGCCTGCCCCGCGCCCTATCCACGCCCGCTTTCCTGGCAGTGCATTCCAGCAAGCAGACGCGCCCAAGCCCACGATCAGGGCCAGTCCTGGCGCGGCAACCAGCGCATAGCGATCGGTGTAGATGGGTAGATTGCTGCCGATCAGCACGACTGCGCCGACCGGCACGACGAACGTGACCAGCGCCAGAGACCACGATACGGCGTCTCGCCGCCATCCGAGGAGCACCGCGACCAGGACAGCCAGGGCCACGCTTCCCATCAGCGTTCCGAACACGGGCACGCCCATCGGCCGGCGCGGCCCGAGGATGAAAAAACGCCAGATGTCCTTCAGGATCACAGAGGTGGGGAGGGGCATACGCCACCACGTACCCTGGCCAATGAGCACTTGCCGGACGGCTGTGGGCAGCCAGGGCAGATAGAGTATCAAGATGGCTCCCTGTCCCAGAAACCACCTCCCCAGCCACCGAGCCTGCCTGCGTGCGGTCAGGCCGATCAAGGCGACCACGCTCTGAGCCAGGATGAGCAGCGCCGCAAAGTAGTGTGTGTACAGCGCCCCGCATGCGGTCACGGCGTAGAGGGCCCACCAGCGCCGGTCGCGTGGGGCATCGATGAGGCGTGCCAAGCCGTAGGTTGAGAGCACGGCCAGGGCCATGAGGAGGCTGTACATACGTGCTTCTTGCGCATAGTAGATGAGCAGCGGCGAGCACGTGGCGAACGCGGCGGCCGATAGACCGCCGACACCCCCGCCCAGCCGTCTACCCAGGGCGTAGACCCCCGCGATCAGC
The DNA here is from genome assembly GCA_016783145.1 of Anaerolineae bacterium. GTDB lineage: Bacteria > Chloroflexota > Anaerolineae > JAFGEY01 > JAFGEY01 > BS750m-G44. Next base: position 28,051 of record JADHXD010000029.1, on the reverse strand, counting down.
GCCATCCCGCAGCCGACGGAGAAGGAGCGCACGCCAAAGTCCCCGTATCCAGCCAGTTCGGCAAAGGCCTTGATCAGCACATAGGACAGGGGCGGGTGGTTGTCAGGCGTGAGCACCCGCCACATCTCTGTCCAGGAGTGATGGATGGCATAGCTGGTCCATCCCTCGTCAAAGGCAAAGGACTGCTGGTCGAGACGATACAGCCGCAGGGCAAAGGCGATCAGCAGGATGGTCAGGATGCTGAGGTTGCTCCAGTTTTGTCGACGCATCGGTCGCTCGGTCATACGGTGGTAAAGGTAACGGTCCCGGGTGCCGCGAGGCGCCACGCACCGGCAACGTGCGCCGCACCTGGGCTCTGAGGTTATACCATTTTTGCCCTCAGGATGCAAGTGACCCGGGCGTGCCTGGGGCGGGCGGTCTCCTCATACGGGCCGGGCCAGCTCGCACCAGAGAGGGGAATGGCCTGCCGTGTTCTAGGGTTTGACCTCGGCCGCAAAGTGTGAGCGCTCGATCGCGTAGCGATGGCAGTCGATGCCAAAGTAACGGGACCGATCCACAAAGCCCATGCTCAGCTTTTGGGCGACGCGCTGCGATGCCCCGTTATCGACGTGCACGATGGCGACGATGTGCTCCAGACCGGCCTGCTCGAAGCCATAGCGCAGGCCAGCCTTCGCCGCCTCGGTCGCCAGCCCCTTTCCCCAGAACGTTCTGCCCAGCAAGTAGGCGATCTCGACCTCGTCCGTCTCCGGGAGGTGCTGCAGGCCGCTCCAGCCGATCAGACCCTGCCTGTCGCGCCGCTCGATCGCCCACCATCCAAAGCCGCGCTCTTGCCAGTGTGCAAGTTGGCGCGAAATGAACCGCCGGACCGCGTCGAGCGGGGGTGGGCTCGTGTTGGGAAAGTACTCCAGGACACCGTCTTCGCTAAGGATCTGGTGCAGCGATTCGGCATCGCTCTCGGCGAAGGCCCGTAAGGTCAGGCGGGTTGTTGTGATCGTTGGGATCTCCATCTCGTCGGCACACCTTTCAGCGGGGATTCACTGCTCGCCTCGCCCTATCTTGTCCGCGTCTACTTGGCGGGCAGTGAGAGTGTGTACTCGACGCCCTTTTGGACCCAGGCCTTGAGAGCCTCGCCGGAGGCAACCCCATCCGGTGCTACCACTACCCATCCCTTCATCGGCCGGCCCGTCATGTCAAACACCCTCGTATGTGTCTCGCCAAGGGATGCCTCGTAAAGATCGGGGCCGACGCGGACGATGAGCCCGTCTCTGTGCACGCCGCAGGCCATATTGCCACGCACCATGTACCCGATTCCGCCGAACATCTTTTTCTCATCGAGCCCAGGTGGCCCCAGCTCGGTCAGTGCACCTCGAATACGCTCTGCCAGGCCTTCGTCGTATGCCATGTGACCTTCCCTCTCTGTTTGAGCCAATGCTCCTTCAGCGGGCCTCGATCTCCGTAGACGAGATCCGCTTGGTCAAGGATCGGCGATCCTAACGGAGTTTGCTTTCCAGTGGTTCACCCGAGACAGCGGATTCCCTTGATACTCAAAGAGAATCCTGCTCCAGCCCTTCGAACTGGTAGGGCTCGATCAGTCTCCAGTCGTCGACACGAAGGTCGATGATCCAGTCAACCGCACCCTTGGTTCTCTCAGCATAGACCCAATAGCTGGGAACGAGGCCGACGTCAAAGAAGCGCATCTGATTGTCGGCGGTAGCGGGGCTCAAGGCTCTGGTCCTCATCTCAAACTTGGCTTTGGTTCTGTCCAGGTTGTCGTAGAGCCTGTAGTGGATGTCATAGTAGGAGGCCAGTTCCTCTCGGTTGCAGTACTTGCCGTCTATGATGATGACCATGCCTCTCTTGATCTCGAAGGCAAAGTCCCGCATCCCCTTGGTCAAGCGATCGTAGCCGTTGCGCACTACCAAGGTCTGCCTGTCCTCTCCGGAGCGACGGAACTGGTCGATCTGCTGTACAAAGGCCTCCCTGGCACTGATTTCCCAAAAGATCTCCTCGTCGTGATAGACACCCGTCGGCTGGGTCCATTCCAGCATATCTCCTATGAGGGATCGCTCATCGTGCGACAGAGGTTGGCCCAGGATCCTCTTTTCCATGGCGCTTCTCCAGCGCTTGCTCCTCATAAAGATGTCAAAGGAGACTTGGACGAACTCGTAGCTGCGCAACGCGAGGAACCTGGCCACCTCTTCCCCGATGGTCGTCTTGCCGGAACCAGACGGTCCGTCAATGCTGATCACTAGGGTCTTGCCTCGACCGATCCTCTCTGACATCCTTACCACCTGATTGGCTATGCTCTCGGTCACTGGACGCAGCTTGACCCTAAAGTGCTCTTCTTCTGAGTAGTCGTACGGCTTGCCTGTTCGGGGGTCGATCGGCGGGTGGCCGTAGAACCCGTGGACCCTTGCCTGCTCATCAACCACTCTAGGCACGATGGCGGCGTCGTGCGTATTGCGATAGTAGGTAGAGGAAACCAAAAGATCAATTTGAGGATCTTTAACCAGAACCGAGTGGATTCGGCCGCGGTACCCGGCTGCTTTCTGAGCGAAGGCAGAAAGGGCGTCTAGCTCTCCTTCCGTGATCTTGGTCCCGTACTCGCCGCGCTGAATCCAACCAATGGTCAGCTGATGGTGGGGACTATCGACTAGCTTGTGCCTCTTGGCTACCTCATACTGCTGCCTGAGGTATTTCCTGACTCTCTCTTGGCTCTCTATCCCCAAGAGATAGTGCATATGCAGACTCGTCTCCTGGTTCAGAGCGAGGTAGCTGTGCATCTCATCTGCCCCCTCCCGTTCGTTGTTTGGCTCACTTCCCAGGTCTGTGTAGCGGAAGAGGGGATAGAACTCGCTGAGTACGGTCTTTGTGATCTCATGCCTATCGCGGACAGGCACGCGATCTGTCTCTGGCAGGTCTTTGTACCTGATCTCGCCCTGGACCCGAAAGACGATGGTATCCAGATCGAGAGCAGCTTGAGACATCAGAGCGACCAGGATGTGTCCCCACCATAGTGGATTGCTGGCGATGGGGAAGAATCCCACTCTGATAGCACGATCAAGGTAATGGAACTCGGCTTGTGATATCTCTGGGCCATACTTGGTGGACACGAGACCGGCAAAGGGGTCTATTCTGCCCGATACCACCTTCCTCGTAATGGTCGTCATCGTCCTGTTGATGGCGTGGTACAGGCGAGACAGAAAGGGAACCTGCTTTCTGTCCACGTCGGGATCAGAAGCCTCAATGTCCGCTCTGATGTGGTCCCAAGCGTGGGCAACCAATGCCTTCGAACGGGCAACGTTCTTGTGGTCCATAGCGAGATACCTCCTAAGCGGGACGAGCGCAATATGCCCAAAGGGGCTATGGTTCAACCTCGATGGAAAGCGCCAGAGGAATCGCATCGTCAGGCCAGCGCTCTCCGCGCTCATCGTAGGCTTCCAGCCGCTCCCCTGTCTCCAGCCGATACATGCCTACGCTCAGGGTGTAGGTGCCTGGCGGGGCCTCTGCCGGGAGACTCAGGGCATGCTCGTCTGAAATGACGTCGCCGGGCAGCCACTCCAGCGTGGGGAACGCACCCCTCTGCGGCTGGCCGTCGTGCTGGGCCCGGGTGTGCCCTTCCGTATCGCGGAGGTGGGTAAAGACCGTATAGGCGACGTCCATTGGAGCCAGGGCACCCCAGTACAGCGCAAGGCGCAGGGTACACGATCTGGGATCGGCGATCGTCAGCCGGAGGCCGCCGTCTGCTGTATCCTCTTTGTGGCATCCTCCCTCGATCTGCAGATCGTATCCCAAGAACTCGATCGCCTGGGCCAGGCGCGAGGCCGCTGGGTGCGCCACAGAGGGTGGCGGACTCTCCCCTCGTTCATAGACCGCCAGGCGAAACCCGGAAACTTGTTCCTCGTGCACCTTGTGCGCGCGGCGGTTCAGCCACCCCTCGACAAAGCCATCGGGATCCCAGGTGCTCCGCTGGGGGAGCAGCCACAGGCGGGCGTGCTGATCCACCAGTCGCTGCAGTGTCTCGCCTGTGGCTGCGCGATCCACCGGCAGATCACCGATCTGATCGACCGCTGAGCGGTCGGGCAGCACGAGCCGAGAGGCTGGACCGCGATAGTAGTAAGCCAGCGTTGGATCAGGATAGGTCTCGACGATCACGTCTTTCGCTCCGACCTGTGCTTCCAGGTGCGCGGCCAGTCCGCGCCAGTCAGGACTCTTGGCATAGCGCGGATCATAGTAGTAGTGACCCAGGGACAGCGCAGAGGGAACGAGCAGAAGGCCCGCTCCGACCGCCGAGGCCGCTATCGCTCCTCTGTGGAGGCGCGTGAGTGCGGTCAGGGCCAGGCCGAAGGCCAGATAGTACCCGGGAGCGATCACGTTGAGGTAGCGCTCTCGGAACAGGGGGCGCCATTGGGCGAGAAGGGCGACGCACAGGCTGGGCACAGCCAGGTACAGGAGCAGGAAAGCAAAGGCCCGCCGGTCCTCTCGAAAGGCAAACCACAGGCCCAGAGCCAAGAGCAAGAACGCCGCAGAAAGGAAAGGGGGCACGAGCGCTTGGGGCAGCGTTTCTCCCAATGCAAAGGCAGCCAGGCTCCGGCTTACGATCCCCACTGGCCCGGGCACGGCAGGTGTGGTGTCCACGTAGCTCAAGGGGCGGGAAGAGCCCCAAAGCAGCCAGGGTAGATAGAGTGCGCTCACGATCGCTGCGACGATGATCGCCCGCTTTAGGCGAGGTCGGTCTCGCCGGTAGTAGATCAGCACGTAAGTGGCTGCGGCGAGGACGACAAAGGCGTCATAGTAGTGCGTGTATAGGCTGGCAAGGGCCGTGATGGCGTAAACCGCCCAGCAGGACCACCGGTTCTCGCGCAGTGCCCGCAGCAGCAGGTAAAGCGAGGCCAGGCTCAGGGCCGGCCACAGCGTGTAATTGCGCACGTCCTGGCTGTGCCAGACCTGGTATGGATTGAGGGCCAGCAGCAGTGCGCCCCACAGCCCCGCCGTTTGGCCCAACCTGGGGGTGCCCGCGAAGAGCGCCCGCCCCAGTCGATAGAGCAGCGGCACAGCGAGCACGCCGAACAGGACGGAGACAAATCGTGTGACAAAGTCGCTGTGGCCCCAGAGCGCCATCGCTCCGCGCAGCAGCAAGTAGTACAGGGGAGGATTGGGCTCTATGGAGCGGATGCCTTCGATGAGCTCGGGCAGGGGGTATGCAGAGAAAAGGACCGTAAAGGACTCGTCTCCTCGCAGCGAGGCAGTGTCCAGCCGGTGTACGCGCAAGACAAAGGCCACCAGGACCACCAGGGCGCAGAGTGCAACGTGCAGCACGCGCGTCCTGGGCTCAAGGCGGCGGGTAGGGGGACTCCCTGGCGTGATGGTTCTCTGCGTGTTCATCGGAAGGGCCTAGCCCCTACGCCCAGGAAGGCGGCGTGCTCTGGAGGAGGTTTGCCAGGACCAGATAGCGCCAGCCCCAGGCGATCATCGCCGCCAGCAACGCCGGGACGATCAGCCAAAAGACGACCCCCTGCGTCCCTGTCCACAGTCGATAGACGATCGCGTCGATCCTCGGGCCGGTGATCGCGACCGCCGGCCCGTCCACCGACACGGTCGCCCGGCTGCCGTAGCGGGAACTGGTCCGGTATGAATAACCCTCGAATGTTCTCCTGCTCACGGTCACATCGCTCTCCTTGGGCAACAATACTACAACACAAGGAGGGCGCTGTCAAGGGGAGGGTAATCTGCGTATCGTTCGCCCAACGAAAAATCCCGAGCCAATGAGAGCTCGGGATCGGAGTGCCGAAGGTGGGATTTGAACCCACATGAGGGTAAACCTCACTGCGCCCTGAACGCAGCGCGTCTGCCAGTTCCGCCACTTCGGCTTACGGACGCCCGACATCATATCACGGATCCCTCTGTTTGTCAAGTTTGTCGCCTACCTGGTCATTCAGCTCGGACAGCGACACCTCTTTTTCGAGCAGTGCCCACTGCGCGATGTTTCTGAACCGACCGCTTGGATCGAGCATGGGAGCGATCTGCACGTTGCGCACGCTCTTGTCTACCCCGTAGGTGTATACGGGCTGGTAGAGCAAGAGTGCGGGCACTTCTTGGCCAAAGATCTCCTGGAACCGGTAGTACAGTTCTGTGCGCTGGCCTACATCGGTCAGCAACCGCGCCACTTCGATCGCTTCGTCGGCATCTCGATGGACGAACCCGCTGTAGTTTTGACCGCCTGCCTCGGTCTGTGTCGAGTGCCAAACCGGGTAGGGATCCGGATCGGGCGGTAGCTGCCACTGCAGCAGCACGGCGTCGAACGCGCGCGGCAGCAGGTGGTTCAGGGTCAGGTCGGACACGTCGACGGCTTGCACATAGGTGTGCACGCCCACGGCGCTCCACTGATCGGCGACAGCGTGCGCCAGGGCGATCCGTTCGGGCAGGTTGTTGACCAGCAGCGTGAATTCGAGCCGCTCTCCCTGTCTCGTCCTGACCTTGGCATCTTCGGGGTCAAGCTCCCCGATGAAGGCTTCCTGGGGTGTGGGCAGCTCCCATCCGGTTTCCTCCAGCAGGGCGATGGCCTGCTTGGGGGCGTATCCGTACTGCTGGACCCGCGGGTTGTAGGCCCAGGACTGGGGCATGATCGGGCTGTGGATCACCAGTCCCTGCCCTCCCAGCACGTCATCGATCAACCCCTGTCGATCCAGGGCGTAGAGCAAAGCCTGTCGTACCCGCGGATCCTGGAAAAAGGGCTTGCCCGAGTCACCCAAATTCATCAGGATCAGGCTGTATCCCGACAAGCGCGCTGAAAGAAGCTGCAGATTGGGGTTCGATCGGGCGCGTTCCATGTCCTCTGCCAGGATGTGACTGACGCCCGTGACCTCGCCCGCCTCGTACGCGGTCAAGATGTGCCCGTAGCTGGGATAGAACCGGAAGTCGATGCGGTCCAACTTGGTCTCTCCCCACAGGCGGTGATACGGGTTTGCTTCCAGGACGATGTGCTCGGCTGTGTGTTCCACGACTCGAAACAGGCCCGTGCCGGTAGAAAAGGCGCTGAATGCGTGCAGGTGCAGCTCTGCGACGGGCACGTCCTCGAGCAGGTGCTTGGGGAGGATGCCGATCGTGGTATAGTCGAGAAAGGGCGCGTAAGGCTCGAGGAGCGTGAACTGCACTCCGTACGAACCGATCTTTTTCACCTCGACGGATCGCCATAGCTCAGACAGGTAGTACGAACCGGGAAAGTCGGGCTTTTGGAGGAGGCCGATCGTGAACAGGACGTCGTCGGCGGTGAAGGGTTCACCGTCCTGCCAGCGCACGCTGCCGCGCAAGGCAAAGGTATAGGTCCGTCCATCCTCAGAAACATCCCACTGCTCTGCCAGCAGGGGCACGATCTCGTTGTGCTCGCTGAGGGTGGTCAGCCCCTCAAAGATCAGCTTGCACAGATCGCGGTCCAGATCGTTCTCCTGGCTGAACAACGGGTTGATGAATCGTGGAGCGCCTGCCGCCCCCTCGACGTAGGTCCCGCCGCGCACCTGGAGCACCGTCGTTTGGGTGGATGGTGAGGGGGTGGAAGGGACTGGCTCTCTCTTCACCGTCATGTTGACGAGCAATGTCCCGATCAGGATCATGCCCAAGAGGGTCAGCAATGCCTGCCAGCGAATGTACTTGCTCACGGAACCGCTTCTCTGTGACAGAAAAACAAATGTTCCACAGACACCGCCTTCGCCGAACCGTGAAGCGACTTCCGTGGAACATCCATTGGAGTAAAGCTGTGTGCGTAACGACTATTTCCAGACATCTGAATTGGTGTCTTTTGCCGGTAAGACACCCATGCTCTGGAACTAAACCCAGATCGCGGTCGCCAGGGCGCTGAGGAAGAACGCCACCGCTAGGCCGATTGTGACGTTGAACAACGTTTTCTCTACGCCTCGACGACGGTGAAACACGCTGCCCTCGCCGCCAAACAGTCCTCCCAATCCACCCTTGGTCTGCAGCAAGACCAGGGCGACCAAGGCGATGGACAGGATCATCTGTACGATGAACAAACTGGAACTGATTTGCAATCCGATCTCTCCTTTCTCTCACTCCGATCGAGTTAGATTATACTACGATGGCTCAAAACATGCAAACAGAGAACGGGCCTCCGCCCACCGGCGCTGCGCGGCAGAGCTGAATTGACACTCTGACCAGGGTGAATACAATACGTAGACTGGAGGCGAATGATGTCAAAGAGATCTCTCTCTGTCGAGCAGACGATTCTTGCGTTGGTTATTCTGGCTTATGTATCTCTGGGTGTGCTCTATGCCGTGCTCACCCCGCCCTGGCAGGTGCCCGATGAACCGGCGCACTATAACTATGTTCGCTATCTCGTTGAGGAGCGGCGCCTGCCGGTCTTGCGCATAGGTGACTATGATCAGGCCTACCTGGACGAGATCAGAGACCACAAGTTTGACCCTGCCTACTCGATCGCTCCGATCCGGTACGAGTTCCACCAGCCGCCGCTGTACTACTTGCTTCTCGCCCCGGTCTATGCGCTTGGCGCTGGAGCGCTTTTGCCGCTGCGGCTGTTCTCCGTCCTCCTGGGGGCAGGCGTCCTGGTCGTGGCCTACCGGGTGATCAAGGATGGATTTCCTTCCGGCCCCGGATGGCTCGCTCTTGGAACGGTGAGCTTTATGGCCTTGATTCCCCAGCACATTGCCATGACCTCTGCCGTGCAAAACGATGTCCTGGCCGAGCTGGTCCTGGGCGTTGTGCTCCTGGGCCTGGTTCGCTGGCTCAGGTCGGATGGGTCTACATCCTTTGGGCGGATGGCGGTCCTGGGCCTGGTCCTCGGCTTGGGGCTGTGGACCAAGGTCAGCGTGTACATTGCTATCCCCCTGGCGGCGATCGCCGTGTGGCTCAGATTCCGGAGCAAGGCCCCCTCTGGGGAGCGTCGGCTTGATCTGCGCGGTGCATCCGTCGCGCTGGCTGCGCTGCTCTTGCCAGCCCTGCTCGTCGGCCTGCCCTGGTTCGCACGCAATGCCGTTGTGTACGGGGATATGGATATCACCGGCTTGGGACGCCACGACCAGGTGGTGGTGGGGCAGCCGCGGACCAGCGAGTGGATCCGGGAGAACGGTTGGGCCAATGTGGTCGGGCACTTTGCGCGGACGACCTTTCACAGCTTCTGGGCGCAGTTCGGGTGGATGGCTGTCCCGATCGATGGGCGCATCTATACTGCCCTGGGTTTACTCAGCGGTGTGGCGTTACTGGGCTTTGTCTTTGGGCTCTTGGACGCCTGGGAAGACCAGCGCGCATTCTCAACGGTAAGCGTGCTGCTGGCATGCTCGGGACTGCTGACCCTGGCTTCGTACCTGTGGTATAATCTCAGTTTCTACCAAGCGCAGGGACGCTACCTGTTCACAGCCCTGATCCCGCTCGGCCTGGCCTGGACGCTGGGGCTAAAGGAGGTCCTTTGGCTCAGGAACGCCCGGTTGGTCGTCGTTGCTCTGGGTCTGGCAGCGATCATCGGTGGGGTGAGACTGGTCACTCGCACGTGCAGCGACAAGTGGCGTGTGCTGATCGACGGCCTTGGGGTGGCATTCTTGTGCCTGCGCTGCCTGTTCCCAAAGCGGTTCGATGGCTGGTTTTTGGCTGCGCCTTACCTCCTGCTGGGGCTGCTGTGCGTGGTGAGCCCGTTTCGTTTCATCGTCCCTTACCTGGCGCCGTGATGGCGTCCCTTTATCATTCCGAGATCGTGAGGAGGCCCAATGGATCTACTCGAACTAGAACGCAGCCTGATCGGCGATGTATGGACCAGTCCCTCCCTTGAGGCGAGTCTTGAGTACCTGTGCGATGCGTGCCACGGGCGCTTCGCAGGGACCGAGGACGAGCGGCGCGCGGGCGATTTTATGCTCGAGCGTTTGGGCGAATTTGGCGCGCACAACGTGGCGGCCGAGCCATTTGAGATGACGGGTTGGGTGCGAGGTCCTGCCCGGCTGGGGTCCGTGGATGGCGACGTCCTGCGCGATCTACCTTGCCTGGCCCTGGCGGGCTCGCCTCCCGGCGACGTTGAGGGGCAGGTGATCGACGTAGGCCCAGGAACGCCCGCCGATTTTGAGCGCCTGGGCGAGGCTCTTGCGGGAAAGATCGTCCTTGCCAGCGCGGAGGGGCCGCACCGCCTGGAAAAGTACGCCCGCTCCCAGGCCGCTGGTGCGATCGCCTTTGTGTTTGCAAACGGCCGCCCGGGCATGCTGGCCTCTGCGGGCAGCCTGAATCTGGGCTCCAAGCCGACCTCTCTGCCCGGTGTGGGCATCTCTCTGGAGACGGCATCTCTCCTGCGCCGCCGCTTGAGAAACGGCCCGGTTCGGGTGCGCGTCTCCGTGGAGGGCGGGCCGCGCACGGTCACCGCGCGCAACATCGTGGGCGAGCTGCCAGGCTCGGACCCTAGCGCAGGCTGGATCGTGGCCTGCGGGCACTATGATGGTCACGACATCGCCCAGGGAGCGCAGGACAACGCCACGGGTACGGCGGTCGTCTTGGAGGCGGCTCGCGTCCTGGCTCCGCTGCGCTCGCACCTCAAGGCCGGGATCCGTTTTGTCCTGTTCTCTGGTGAAGAGATGGGGATGTACGGTTCTGAGGCCTACGTGCGCGATCACCCTGCTGAGCTCGACCGGATCCGTGCCGTATTCAACGCTGACATCGTCGGACTGGGCGCGCCTTTGAACCTGGTCGTGCAGAACAGCCCCGAGTTAGCTAGCTACCTGAGAGGGCTGCCCTTGGACGACCTGGGGGCTCAGGTGAGGGATGAGCGGCTGGTGCCGTACTCTGATCACTTTTCCTTTACCCTGGTTGGGATCTCCTCTCTTATGGCCGTGACCTCTGCGCCGGGACAGGGGCACGGATGGGCGCACACGGCGGCCGATACACTGGACAAGGTCCAGGTGCGTCCTTTGCGCGAGGCGGCAGCGACCACGGCGCGCATTCTGCTGCGTATGGCGATGGAGCCCGATGCCCTGCCTTCCCAGCGCCAGCCTCCGGAAGCGGTCAAGCAAGCGCTCGTCGCTGCTGGGGTGGATGAACCGATGCGTGTCAGGGGTGTGTGGCCATTCTGATGAGCAGCAGTGAAAAGATCGAATTCCAGCCCATAGGTTTTGTGCGTAACGACCACCCATACGGTCAACGTCCCCCTACGTGGCAAGGGATATGTTCTCGACTGCAGATCGATCCCCGGTGGCAAGAGGCTTTGGATGGACTGGATGGGTTCTCGCACATCATAGTCCTCTGCTACCTTCACTTGTCGCGCGAGCGAGGTGCCCCTGTCCGGGTACGGGCGCAGGGAAACCCAGAGATGCCGCTGGTTGGTTTCTTCGGCACGCGTACCCCGACGCGACCCAATCCCATTTCGATGACGGTGGTGCCTCTGATCGAGCGGCAGGGCAACGTCTTGCAGGTTCAGAACCTGGACATGTACGACGGCACGCCTGTGCTCGACATCAAGCCATACCTGACGCGTGGTGACTGTCACCCGCAGGCCACAAGCCCGGAGTGGATCATCCGCCTGTGGGCCATACACGACGCGCAGGCCCGCGAGCGTGAAAACTCCTAGACAGGACGCCATTTCTAAGGTATAATAGAGTTCCTAGGCGGACTGGATGTCTGACCACGTTTGTGGTTCGTACCTGCAAAAGCAGGTAGCATAGAGCAGAAGGTTTGATGACGGGGAAGGAAGCGGCCAAAGGAGAGCGTCGAAAGAAAACGGATCGCCCCCTGCCCGATCTGGGCGCTTGGTTCAGGATCCTAGTCCAGCGCGGGATCGTCGGCGTGTTGTTGGTCTCCCTGGCCATCGTCACCTTTGTGGGCTTGCTGCAGGACACCAGCGGGGTCTTTGTGGACTGGCTGAGCGGCCTGATCCTCAGCTTGTTCGGCTGGGGAAGCTACCTCGTCGTGTTGGTCGTCGCTGGGCTGGGCGTTCTGTTGACCATCGGGAAAATGCCCGATCATAAGTCGGTGCGCTGGCACATTGTCGCCGGCGCAGAGATCGTGTTCCTTGCGGCCTCTGGCCTGATACACCTGTTTGTGGCCGGCAACGAGCCCTGGCAGGCCGTCCGGAATGGAACCGGGTGCGGCTACGTGGGTGCGGTGTTCAGCAGTGCCGTGAACGAGCTTCTCGGCCCTGGGCCAACCGTCGTCATCATAGGAGCGGTCTTGCTGTGGGGCCTGGTCGTGGCTTCCGGTCGTTCTATCCAGGATTGGCTCGAGAGGATCGAGGACTGGGGCCAGGAGGGGTGGGAGAGGCTGGGCAAGCTGATGGTTCGCCTTGGCTCCTTGTCGCCGCAGGGTGAACAGAGCGCGCGTGTGGAGCCTCAGGCGTCCCCGCCTCCGCCGGCTGAGGAGGCTGCACCCATCCCGCCGACCGTGGTCTCCAGGCCGGTGCGGGCCCGCAGGTACAAGATCGCCCTGCCCCCGCTGGACCTGCTTGTGGAGCCCGAAGAGGCCTTGTTGGACCAGCAGCGCACTCAGGAGACTGCGCGCCTCATTGAGACTACCCTGGCGCACTTTGATGTTCCAGCCAAGGTCATCGAGTGCAACTGGGGGCCGCGGGTCACCCAGTTCGGCGTCGAACCGGGATATGTCATCCGGCGAGGACACGATGGCGAAGAGACGGAGCGCAAGATCCGCGTTGCCAAGATCGCCTCGCTGCACAACGACCTGGCCCTGGCCCTGGCTGCCTCCCCGATCCGGATCGAGGCTCCCGTGCCCGGGCGGTCCATTGTAGGGATCGAGGTGCCCAATCCTCAGCTATCGATCGTGTCTTTGCGCAAGGGCATGTCGTCCACCAGGTTCCGGCGGCGCAAGTCAAACCTGGCGCTGGTCCTAGGAGAAGGTGTGGCGGGCACGCCGATCGTCGCTGACTTGGCCAAAATGCCCCACCTGCTGATCGCTGGGGCGACCGGGTCGGGTAAATCGGTGTGCATCGGTGCCATTGCCGTCTGTCTGCTCTTTCAGAACTCGCCGCTCACGTTGCGGATAGTGATGATCGATCCCAAGCGCGTGGAGATGGCTTGCTACAACGGGCTTCCACACCTATATGGGCGCGTCGAGTCTGAGGCGGAGCGCGTGGTGGGCGTCCTGAAGTGGTTGGTGCACGAGATGCAGGAGCGCTACAAAAAGTTCGCCGAGCTTGGCGCTCGCCATCTGGAAGACTATAACTGCCATTGGAGGGTGGGCAGCACGCAGTATCTGCCTCGAATCGTCGTCATGATCGATGAACTGGCGGACCTGATGTTGTTCTCCCCCGATGAGGTAGAGAACAACATCTGCCGGCTGGCGCAAATGGCCCGGGCCACCGGCATACATCTGATTGTTGCCACCCAGCGGCCCAGCGTGGACGTGGTCACCGGGCTGATCAAGGCCAACTTTCCCGCGCGCATCGGGTTTGCGGTAAGCAGTGGGACGGACTCCCGGGTTGTCCTGGATGCAGTGGGAGCGGAGACGCTGCTGGGCAAGGGGGATATGCTCTATATGTCCCCCGACGCGAGCAAACTCGTGCGCGTTCAGGGTTGCTTTGTCTCCGATGAAGAGACCGAGCGCGTCATCAGGTTCTGGCAAGAGTGGGCGACGGCTGAAGAGTGGGGGGAGGAACCGTCTCTCTGGGATGGGCTTATTCGAGAGCAGGATGAGCCGGCTGGGGACGATCTGCTGGAAAAGGCTATCGAGATCGTTCGCCAGCAGGGGGCCGCGTCAGCGTCGATGCTGCAGCGCCGTATGCATATCGGCTACCCCCGCGCCGCGCGACTGATCGATGAACTGGAAGAACGCGGGGTCGTCGGTCCGGCCGAGGCCGGAGGCCGGTCGCGTTTGGTCCTGGATCGGGGTCAGCAGTACGAGGCTGAGGTACCGCTCAGCGAGGGGTAGGAAACGTGATCTACCTGGGCACCAGCGGTTACAGCTACGACGACTGGAAAGGGGTCGTCTATCCCGGCGATCTGCCTCGTCAAGAATGGCTTGCGTACTACTCGACCGAGTTTCATGCCGTGGAGCTGAATTTCACGTACTATCGGATTCCTACCACGGACCAGATGCAAAAGCTGGATGCGCAGACGCCGGATGGCTTTTGTTTTACGGTCAAGGCGCACCAGGACATCACACACAACCGAAGAGGAGATCCCGCTCCGTTTGTGCAGTTGCGGGCGGTGTTGGGCGTGCTGCAGCGAAGGGGAAAACTGGGTGCGGTGCTGCTTCAGTTTCCCTACTCTTTCCGCAACGTCAAGGAGAACGTGTACTATCTCCAGCACTGTGTCAAGCTGCTGGCCGATCTGCCCTTGGTCGTGGAGTTTCGGAACAACGATTGGCTCACGCAGCGCACGCTGAATCGGTTGCGCGAGTGGAAGGTTGGGTTCTGCAATGTCGATATGCCCAAGCTGCCAGGGCTGCTACCCAAGACCGCGTTCGTGACTGCGGCCACGTCGTACGTGCGCTTTCATGGACGCAACAAAGAAAAGTGGTGGCAGCATGACCACGCCTGGGAGCGCTACGATTACTCGTATCGTAAAGATGAACTCGAGGAGTGGATTCCCCATCTCGTCGAGATGAACGAACATGCTGAGAATCTGTTCATATTCGCCAACAATCACTGGCAGGGACAATCTGTTTCCACGGTCAGGCAGATCCGGATGCTCTTGGAGCGCCACTCTGTGGATGCGTGAAACAACCTGGAGAACGAGGAGGACAAAGAAATGTCTGGACATTCCAAATGGTCGACGATAAAGCGGAAAAAGGGTGCGGAAGACGCCAAGCGGGGCAAGTTGTTCACCAGAATGGGGCGTGAGATCATGATCGCTGCCCGAGAGGGTGGCCCCGATCCCGATACGAACTTTCGGCTGCGCCTGGTGGTGGAGAAGGCCAAGCAGGCTAATATGCCCAAGGATAACATCGAGCGCTCCGTTCGCCGTGGCGCAGGTTTAGAAAAGGGCGAGAGCCTGGAGCAGGTCATGTATGAGGGGTATGGACCAGGAGGCACAGCACTGATCGTCCAGGCGGTCACCGATAACCGCAATCGGGCGGTCGCGGATATCCGCCGCGCTTTCAATCGTCACGGTGGCAGCCTGGGCGAAACTGGCTGCGTGGCCTGGATGTTTGAGCAGAGAGGCTACATCACCATTCCCTTGAACGGCCACGACCCAGACGAGCTGTTCGAGCTGGCAGTGGAAGCCGGAGCAGAGGATGTGGTGATCGGCGAAGACATCATCGAGGTTCTGTCTGAGGTACAGGTTTTTCAGAACGTCCAGGAGGCGCTTTCCGGTGCATCCATCGAGATGGATGTCGCCGAGCTGTCGATGATCCCCAAGACGACCATGGTCCTCGAACCCGAAAAGGGGATCAAGGTGATGAGCCTGGTGGACGCCCTGGAAGAGCTGGATGACGTGGAAAAGGTCTACACCAACCTCGACATCACCGATGAGCTGTTTGAGCTCTATGCGGAGGAAGACTAGGCATGCTTGTTCTGGGTCTGGATCCAGGACTGGCGATCACAGGCTACGGGCTGGTGAGAGAATCGTCCAATGGCGACCTGGCGCTGGTTGAGTACGGGGCGATCACCACCTACGCCGGACAGCCTATGCCCGATCGCTTGCTGGCGATCGATCGCGAGCTGGAGACGCTTCTGCTTCGATACCGGCCCGAGGTGGTCGCCATCGAAGAATTGTTCTTTTGCAAGAACGTGACCACAGCGCTGGCTGTGGGTCAAGCTCGTGGGGTCGCCATCCTGGGGATCGCCCGTTCGGGCGTGCCCCTGTACGAATACAAGCCTATGGTCATCAAGCAGGCCATCACTGGATATGGCAAAGCGCCCAAGTCTCAAGTGCAAGAGATGGTGCGCCTGCTGCTCAACCTGGCCCAAGTTCCCCAGCCGGACGATGCCGCCGATGGCGTGGCTGTAGCCATCTGTCACCTGTACAACGTGCGGCTGAATAGCCTGGTGAGCGCACAATCGCCCTAGCGGTGGCAAGGATGGAATGAGGAATGATCGCCCGCATCGAGGGACGTCTCAGCGCGATCGGAGACAAGGCCGTTGTCGTGCAGGTAGGCGGTCTTGGCCTCCGTGTATACGTACCGGACACGTTCAAGACCCACTGTGGGCCGGTGGGGAGCACGGTGACCCTGCATACCCACCTGCATGTCCGCGAGGACGAGTTGGCGCTCTATGGGTGTGCCGCCGAGGATGAATTGCACCTGTTCGAGCTGCTGCTGGGCGTTTCCGGGATCGGCCCGCGGGTGGGACTGTCGCTGCTCTCGTCGCTGTCTGTCGACGAGATACGAAATGCCATCGCTACCGAGCAGGTTCCTGTCCTGTCAAGCGTGCCGGGGATCGGGACCAAGACCGCCAAGAAGATGATTCTGGAGCTAAAGGATAAGGTAGAGGCCGTAGCCGGCATGTCATCTGCCCCGTCCGAGATGCTGGAGCAAGATACAGAAGTCATTGCTGCCCTGACCACGCTGGGCTACAGCGTGGTCGAGGCACAGTCAGCTTTGCAGCACGTGCCGGCCGATGTGCAAGGGGTCGAGGAACGTCTGCGCGCCGCCTTGGCCTACTTGGGTGCGTGAGGTGCAAAAACGATCCGCGTGCGATGCAGGCGCCGCGCGTACTCGCTCAGATCCAGCGCCTGCAACAGTACATCGGGCCGGCCGATGCGGCCTCGTGGATCGCGCAGGAGCGCGGCCTCCAGCGTTACCCCGTCCCCTGCGCCGCAGACCGTCAGCGACCGGATCAAGGGGCGCAGATCATAGGTCTTGCGGCGAAATTCAACCGGGCACTCTTTACGGTCCATCAGCTCGGCGACGCGCTGTTCAACTACGGCCCTGGAAGTGCCGGTCAGAGTGAGCTGATAGTGCGCTTCGCAGATCAGGCTGGGGAGCGGTGGGTCAGCGAGCGGTACGTGCCTGGCCTCGACGACCGAGATTCCCGGCGGCAAGGCCGGCTCGAGAGAGACGATCACCTGCGCCGTGGACAGCGGCTCGTCCAATAACACGTCAATGACCTCACGCTCTCCAGTGCACCCGACTGGCAGGGGCATGGCGACCGTGATCCGGGGATGTGGATTGAAACCCTGAGAGTACGCGACCGGCATCCCGGCGCGTCGCAAGATCCGCTCCCAGGCGCGGATCAGGTCCAGGTGTGAGATATACTTGACCGGGTCTTCCTCCCGAAAGGTGATCTGGATCCGACAACGGCTGCGCTCGCTCATCGCCCCCCTCGGCAGCCCAGTGTCTCGACGGCCCCACAGTTTGTGCACCCGTCCCGGCAGTCGCGCGTGATCTGCTCCTGTGTGGCACGCTCGAGCTCTTGCCACAGGTAGGTTTTGGACACACCGCAGGACACGTGATCCCAGGGCAGCAGCTCGCCTGGACCCCGCTCGCGCCGCACCTCGACTTGGGGATCGATCCCCTCGGCCTCAAAGGCCTCCAGCCAGGCATCCCACTTGAGCTGCTCGTCCCAGGCATCGAACCGAGCTCCTGCCCGCCAGGCACGCTCGATCACTGCTCCCAATCGCCGGTCACCGCGAGAGATGAGTGCCTCGAGCAGCGTACTGTGTCCGTGGTGATAGCTCAGGCGGATGTTCCGTCCCCGCAGCCCATCTTTGAGGATCTGCTGCCGGCGTGCCAGTGTCTCGGCGTCGATCAATGGCTGCCACTGGAACGGCGTGTGCGGCTTGGGAACCAACGTGGAAACGGTGACGCTGACGTTCGCTTTGCGACGATGGTGCGCATACCCGATCTGCAGGACCTTTTGCACCAGATCGACGATCGCGGCGACATCGTCGTCCGTTTCGGTGGGCAGGCCGATCATAAAGTAGAGCTTGATCCGCTGCCACTTGTTGGCGTAGGCAGCTTCTGCGACGCGGAGCAGGTCCTGCTCGCTGACCTTCTTGTTGATCACGTCGCGCAGGCGCTGGCTGCCGGCCTCGGGTGCGAACGTCAACCCGGAGCGGCGCACGCCGTGGAAAAGCTGTGCCAGCTCTACTGAAAAGGCGTCGGTGCGCAGTGAGGGTAGGGTCACCGAAAGGGGCGGTCGCTGGTCTGTGCTCAAGATCTCGCGCACGATCTCTTGGATATTCGAGTGATCTGCGGAACTGAGGGATACCAGTCCGACCTCCGAGTATCCTGTGTGACGGGCGATCTCGCCAACGGCCTGGACGACCTGCTCTTTGCACCGTTCTCGCAGGGGACGGTAGATCATGCCCGCCTGGCAGAAGCGGCAGCCCTGCGTGCAGCCGCGCATGATCTCGATCGCTCCCCGATCGTGGACAGCCTGTACGTAGGGCACGATGAGGCGCGCGGGGGCGAGCGGCAGTGGATCGACCACGCGCTTGACCACCGGCAGCCGCGCCTCGGGGAGAGTAGGCGTAAAGCTCTCCAGAAGACCACTGTCCGAGTAGGTGACCCTGTAGAACCGAGGGACGTAAATGCCCGGCACGCGGGCAAGATGCCGCAAGACATCTTCTTTGCTCGACCCACCTGCTCGTGCCCGGCTGAGGCGGTCGATAACCTCCAGGATGACCTCCTCCCCTTCGCCGATGACAAAGGCGTCGATAAAATCGGCCATCGGCTCTGGGTGATAGGCGCCGCTGCCGCCGGCAATGACCAGGGGCATGCCTTCGCCGCGCTCAGATGCACGGACGGGCAGCCCGCCCAGGTCGAGCATGTTCAGAACGTTGGTAAAGTTCAACTCGTAAGGCAGGGTGAACCCGATGAGGTCGTACTCGGACAGGGGACGGCGGCTCTCCAGGGCGTACAGCGGGATGCCTTGAGCGCGCATCGCGGCTTCCATGTCGGGCCAGGGAGCGAACACGCGCTCGCAGAGTGCGTCCGAATGGCGGTTGACGATGGCGTACAGGATCTGGAGCCCGATATTGGACATGCCCACTTCGTACGTATCAGGGTATGCCAGCACCAGGCGCAAGGAGGCCTCCTCCCACGACTTGTGGATGGCGTTCCACTCGTTGCCGGTATAGCGAGCTGGCTTGCCCACGGAGGGCAGCAAGCGGTCTAGCAGGTCTGGTTCTGGATATTTGCTCATAGCGCTCTCTAGCAAGAGGATCGCGTTCTGCGACCTGGAGGCCAGTATAGCATAGGTTCTGATGACCGTCAACGGTGGCAAAGCCTGTTGCGCGATCGCGCAAATCCGAGTACAATGGTGCCGTCTCATCCTTGCCCCGCTGCCTGATCTGAGACAGGCAGGCATCTCGCAAAGGAGACCGGTCTGATGAGAAGAACCGCGGTCGATTTCACGGTCAAGGTCAACGACTGGGACGGGTTTGGCGTCAACTATGTGGAGGCTGCTCA
Source organism: Anaerolineae bacterium (assembly GCA_016783145.1). Taxonomy (GTDB): domain Bacteria; phylum Chloroflexota; class Anaerolineae; order JAFGEY01; family JAFGEY01; genus BS750m-G44. Next base: position 8,746 of record JADHXD010000029.1, on the reverse strand, counting down.
GACCCGCGATTACCAGGCCGATCCGCAGGAATACGGCGGGTTCAGCACGCTCACCGAAACCGACCGACAGCAGATCATCGACCTGATCTTTGGCGATGACGGGCTCAAGCCCGGTGTGCTCAAGATGTTCCTCGATCCTTTCCATCAGCCGGAGCCGGGAGCGGACTATGACTGGGATCCCAGCGTGATCGATACGGGTGTGTACGATCACCAGAGCACTACCCAGTGGATGCGCTACTTTGTGCGCCACGGGCTTTTGCGGACGCGAGCCCGTGGGGATGACCTGTCCATCCTGACCACCCTGTACGGCCCTCCGGGTTGGATGACGGTGCAAAAGTTCGTCCGTGGGCGTGACCTCGACCCCAAGTACAAGTTCGAAGCGGCCAAGTACCTGATCTCCTGGGCCAGCTACCTGCGCGAGGTGGAGCGCTTTCCGGTCAAGTATGTGTGCCTGCACAACGAGGGCGAGGACTGGCAGAGATGGCCGCTGGACGGCAGCACGGCGGGTACCCCGAATCACGACTACAACATGTACTGGCCGCCCGAACAGGTCGTTGACTTTGTGCGCTTTATGCGCGGCATGCTGGACGCGCAGGGCATGCAGGATGTAGGCATTGCCCCGGGTGAGACGAGCAACTGGGTTCGCTTCCACGAGTGGGGATACGCCGATGCCTTGGCCGACGATTCGGGTGCGGCAAAGAACCTGGGCTTGATCACCTCCCACGGCTTTTACGGTCGAAACCCGGGGCGATGGTATGGGGACTGGCGCAGCGTGGGCATCGACGGCATCCGGGCATCCGCACCGGGATTACACGCCTGGGCGACCTCCACCAGTTGGAGTCAAATGGATGCGTTCTTTGTGTGGGAGATCCATAACAACATCTATTCGGCCAAGGTGAACGCGATCATCCCCTGGGCCACCGTCCAGCGTTCCAGCAAGTGGGTGGGCGGCGATCCCAATCCTGGCACGGCGATCCGCGTGGATGACGAGGGGAGCTATACCATCGAACGCGGGTACTACTTTTACAAGCAGGTCTGCCGAGCGGGGCAGCCGGGCATGGCTGTCGCCAGGGTGCGGTCGAACGATTCCGAGATCAGCCTGATCGCCTTTGCCAGCAACGGCAGCGGGAACCCAGATGCCTTTGTCGTGGTCAACCTCGCCGAGGAGGAGCGCGACCTGAACATCGAGGTAGTTGGCAGCACAAGCACGTCGTTCACAGCCTACCGCTCGTCTCCGAGCGACCGGTACAGACCCCTCGGCGACTATGCCGCGGACCCCGAGATCGTGTACAGGGCGCCTGCAGGCTCGGTGACCACGTTCTACGGCCTCTAGCCGGGTGGGACCCTGAGTCCGCCCGACCACGTTTGCAGGCTGCTCTGTGACATCCGGGGCGCCCCGTGCGTATGGGGCATGATAGGAAGGATTGGCTGTGAGAGCTGTCTACCATTGACCTGACCCCCGACTGGATGCCGTGGACCCCCTCTGAGCCGATCACCATCCTGGAGCCAGGTATCGAGTATGAGGGTGCCGGACTGCCCCTCGAACCATCGAAACGAGGCTGGACGCCGGAGCCGGTGCGCCAACTGCGCGATCCGGGCATCTTTGCAGGGAGGGCAAGACTTGTCTGTTGTATTCGATAGCCGGCAAGCGCGGCATTGCCCTTGCCGAGCTGGACAGACCCACGGCCTAAAGATCGGGCAACGTGTGGATTCGAACGGGTGCAGTGAATGGAGAAATCGATGGATCAAGATCAGACAAGCTGTCCGCCCCTGCACGTCTGGGAAAAGCTGGAAGTCACCCTGGAGGCCCAAGAGACATACGACAATCCGTATACCGAGGTCGAGGTATGGGTCGATCTTTGCGGGCCGGGGTTTGAGAAGCGCGTCTATGGCTTTTGGGATGGGGGAGACCTCTTTCGCGTGCGCGTCCTGGCCACGGCTCCTGGCGAATGGACGTGGAGCAGTGGATCCACCCCGCCCGATGCCGGATTGAGCGGTCAGCAAGGCCGCTTTGTCACCGTCGAGTGGACGGAGGCGGAAAAAAGCGAGAACCCTTGTCGTCGTGGTTTTCTGAGGGCCACGGCCAATGGCCATGCGCTGGAATATGCCGATGGCATGCCCTGTTTTCTGCTGGGAGATACCTGGTGGTCCACACCGACCTTTCGCTATCCGTGGTATGACGACGAGCGCGCTCGGACAATTGGCCCGGAAATGGGCTTCAAGGATATGGTGCTGTTCCGCAAGGCGCAGGGCTACAACTGCATTGCCATCATCGCCGCCCTGCCTGCCTGGGCCAATGATGGATACCCTCCGACGATCTGGCTGGATGAAAGCGCGGACATTGGCGTTCGCAACGCCTGGCCGCAGTGGGGGACAGACAGCGCCAAGAATATGCACAATGAAGGAGGACGCCCCTTTCTTTTCCCTGGACGCGTGCCCGGTTACCAGGATGTGTACCCCGATGTCGATCGGCTCAATCCTGCTTACTTTCAGTATATGGACCGCAAGATCGACTACCTCAACGCGCAGGGCTTTACGCCCTTTATCGAGGTGGCGCGCCGTGATGTAAGCCGCTGCTGGGCGGGCTACTATGACTGGCCCGAGTCCTATGCTCGCTATGTCCAGTATGTGTTCAGCCGGTACCAGGCGAACCACTGCATTCTCAGCCCCATCCACTTTGACTGGTCCAAGATGACCGTGCCTTCCCGGGAATACAATGAGCCGATCCTCCTGGTGATCGACCGCTATGGTCCGCCTCCCTTTGGCACGCTGCTCTCGGCCAATGCCGACGCCTCGACTCTCCTCAACTTTGGTCAGGCTTCGTGGATCACGATGCACCAGGTGGGCAACCGGCGCGACCACAACGTCTGCTGGCACCTGACCGAGATCTATCACGAGTGCGATCCACCTCGCCCGGCCCTGAACGGCGAGCCCTACTATGCCGGATGGCCTCCTCACATCGCCGCCCCGGGCGGGTCGGAAGAGGATGACCTGTCTTGCCGGGCGGCGATGTATGGCAGCCTGCTCTCGGGCGGCTTTGCAGGCCACATCTATGGCGCAGACGGCTTGTGGGGTGGGGACATCGAGCCCGGCGCACTGACCCGCATGTGGGAATCGATCGAGTGGCCGTCGGGCGCGCAGCTTGAGCACCTGCGCACGTTCGCCCTGTCGGAAGGGTGTCGTTACCGTGATCTGGTCCCCAACGCTGACCTGGTCTACCCAAGCAGGTCGCACGAGGTGCACACCCATCGAGGTTGGGCCTTTTGCGCCCGCACGCCCGAGAAGGACCTCTTTATGCTCTACTTTGAAGCCGGCTGCCCGCGGGGCACTCTCCGTGGGGCGCTGGCGGGGCAGACCTACACGGCCCGGTGGTTCGATCCGCGTACAGGCAAGTGGATCGAGGCAGGGCACCTGACGGCGGACCCGAGGTGTCACATCGCTCTGCCCGAGTATCCCTCTACGGGGGACTGGGGGCTAAAGCTGGTGCTGGAGGGCGGCTCTGGATAGCTGTGGGGTACATGCTTTGAGCCTCAAGGTGGCAGGTGATCTGTGAGGAGAGACGGCTCTATGAACTGTCCTCGCTGCCAAACGAGCAATCCTTCCACGGCACAGTTCTGCCAGAACTGTGGCGCGGTCCTGGCTCGGGAGGAGCCGGTCCAACGCTGTCCCAATTGCGAGATGACCCTGCTCTCTGGGGCGCGCTTCTGTATGAACTGCGGTCAGCCGCTCCGCCAAAGCACTCCGCTGGATGATGCCCGTTTTTCTCGCCTCGCTGCTGCCGCTCCGGCTCCGCTCGTCGAAAAGGTGCGCGCTGCTGGCCTCCTGGCTGGCGAGCGCCGTGTTGTGACCGCTCTGTTCGTCGACGTCGTCGGCTCCACCGCACTGGGTGAGCGCATGGATGACAGTGACTGGGCAGAGATCATGAACGGCGCGCTGGACCGGTGCTACCCGGTCATCTATCGCTACGAGGGTACTGTTGCCCGCTTGCTGGGGGACGAACTGCTCGCCTTCTTTGGTGCCCCGGTGGCTCACGAGGACGATCCCTTGCGTGCGGTGCACGCGGCGCTCGAGCTGCTGGGCGAGATGCAGTCATACGCCTATGAGGTGCGCCAGGAGTACGGCGTCGAGTTTGCGGTGCGCGTGAGCCTGGGCACAGGGCCCGTGGTCATCGGACCGGTCGACAGCGATCTCACCTACGAGTATTCGGCGCTCGGCGGGGCGATCAACCTCGCGGCGCAGGTTGAAGCGATCAAGTGGCCGATGAAGGTGCTGATCTCGGAGGATACCTATCGCTTTGTAGCTCCCTTTTTCGACTGCGTAGATCTGGGCCGGATCGAGGCAGAAGGGCAGATCGAGCCAGTGCGCGTGTACCAGGTCCGTGGCCTGAGGTCCGAGCCGGATTACGAACGGAGCCTGGTGAGCCCGATGATCGGTCGTGATGATGAGCTGTTCGTTCTGCTCCGGCTCGGCGACATCGTGCGGGCAGGATTGGGACGTGCCGTGCTGATCGTCGGTGAACCGGGCCTGGGCAAGACGCGCCTGATCGCCGAGTGGGCGGCGGCCAGCAAAGAGGCCGAGAGGGAGGCTCCCACGGCGGGCCAACCGCCTCTGCAGTGGGTGAAAGGACGATGCCTCTCCTACAGCCGAGACCTGCCCTACCACCTGCTGACTGATCTGCTGCGTTCTTTGATCGGCGTCTCACCCTCTGCCGATGAACCGGAGACTCGTGCCGCACTGCTGGCGCTCGTCCGCGACCTCTTTGACGCCGCCAAGGGTGGAGACGATCACCTGGAGCGGGATAGTGGGACCGAGGTATACGCGTACCTGGGGCACTTGTTGTCGCTGAAGCTTGACCCCTCGGCGCTGGAACGGGCGCAGCGCCTCGACCCCCAAGCGCTCCGGGCACAGTACCTGGCGGCTTTGCGGCAACTGCTGCGAGCGCTGGCTGCTCGCCGGCCTTTGGTGTTGATCCTGGAGAACCTCCATTGGGCCGATCCTTCTTCGATCCAGTTGCTGATCCACCTACTGCCGCTGGTCTCTTCCACATCCTTGCTGCTCTGCCTGGTCACCCGCGCCGATCGAGACGCGCCGGGCTGGAAACTCGTCGTCGCTGCCCGTGAGACCATTGGTGGCAGTCTGAGCGAGCTGACGCTGGATACGCTCTCCGAACGGGACAGCCAGCATCTCATCGCCAGTCTTCTCCAGTCCGAAACACTGCCCGGCCGGGTGGGTGACCTGATCTCGTCCAAGGCTGAAGGGAACCCGCTGTTCATCGAAGAAGTCATCCGCATGCTCATCGATCGCGAGGCGATCCGGCAAGAAGAGGAAAGATGGGAAATCAACGCCGAGATCGAGATCGATGACATTCCCGACAGCCTGCAGGGATTGCTGCTGACACGCATCGATCGGCTGCCCGACGAGGCCAAGCATGCCTTGCGGGTCGCCTCGGTCATTGGGCGGCAGTTCCCGGTCGGGGTGCTCGAGCGGGTGCTGGGGGAAGAGCAGCGAGAGACACATCTTGTGCACCACTTGAGTGTGCTGGAATCCGCGGGCCTGGTGCGCGTGGCCCAAGTAGCGCCCGAGCTAGCCTATCGCTTCCGGAATGTGCTGGTCCAGGAGGCTGCCTATGCCTCCATATTGCCTGCAGACCGCCAGCGGCTGCACCGAGCTGTGGGTGAGGTGTTGGAGGCCAGATACCCTGAGCAGCTCGCCTCGCAGGAACTTGCGGCAACGCTTGCCACGCACTTTTCCAGGGCGGGCGCTGCTGACATTGGCCCGCCTGGGGTCGATCCGCGGGCGCTCAAGTACTACACTCTGGCGGGCAACGCCGCCCTGGCGACCTATGCCAACCAGGAGGCCGAGAGCCACTACCGGCGAGCGCTGGCGCTGTCGCGCGTGGTGGACAGCTCTGATCTCGATCAGGCCCACCTGCTGTCTGGACTGGGTGAGGCCCTGTACTGGCAGAGCCGCTTCCAGGACGCCATTCTCACCTGGCGCGAGGGGATCAGTCTGTATCGGGCCCTTGGGGATGATGACAGCGTAGCTCGGCTGTATGCGCGCTCGGCCCGGGCAGCCTGGGCGGGAGGAGACACGCCGGAGAGCCTGGGACTGTGCCAGCAAGGGCTGGCAGCAGTTGCCGAGGCGACCGCGAGCGCTGGGCTGGCTCTCCTGGTGCACGAGGCAGCGCGGGCTTATCTCTTTAACGGGCTGGGTGAGGAGTCTCGCCCGCTCTGCCAACGGGCGCTCGACATGGCGGAGCACCTGCAGCTCGTGGAAGTGCAGGCTGAGGTCCTGGCGACGATGGGCCTGCTGTCCGATCAACCGCCTGAGGCAGCACTGGATGTGCTGAACCGCGCCGTTGAGCTGGCCGAACCCGCTGGCTTGCTCAGCCAGGCCGCTCGCGCTCACGTCAACCTGGCTGCGCTTCTGTCGAGCACGATGGCGGACCTTCGGACCGCTCTCGATCATTATCGGCGAGCAGCGGAGCTTCGCCGGCAGCGAGGGGACACTGCAGGCGAGCTCTTGAGCTTGGGCGGCGTGACCGAGCTAGCTCTCAAGCTGGGAGACTTTGGGGACGTGGAGTCAGCGTTCGCGGATATGCGCAGCCTGGTCAGTGACCTCGCAGACCCGGGTCCGGCGGAACTTGTGCTGCGCATCAACGAGGCGATGCTTCTGCGATTTCGCGGAGAACTGCCTGAGGCAGCCGAAAGGATGCGTGCCCTGCAGGCTGATACGCGCCAGCGAGACGATCTGCATAACCTGATCGAGATGGACAGTCAGCTTGTGGATATCCTGCTCGAGTTTGGCGTCCTGTCGGGCGATACCAGGGTGAGCGGGCTGACCGCAGCTCGCCGTGAAGAAGCAGAGGTCGCGCTCACGGAGGCTCTCGAGATCTGTGAGCGCTGGCGAGTGGGCGGGATACACCCCCGCGCTTTGATGAGCGAGGTCCGTGTCGCACAGGGACGATTCGAGGAAGCGGCTGACCTGTTGACCGAAGCCCGGAAGGCGGCGCATTTGCGGCCTGTTGGCTGGGAAGAGATGTGGTTGTCCTTTGCTGAAGCACGGGCGAGTATTGCCCGAGGCCAGTGGGCGCAGGCTCTGGTGGCGTTTGAGGCTGCCGCTGGAACGTGCAACCGCCTGGGCATGCGCTGGTGGTGGGCGCGCCTAACCTATGAGTGGGCCGAGACGCACACGAGGCGCGGGGAGCCAGCCGATCTTGAGCGGGCGAGGGCCTTGTTCCGCGAGGCACTGTCGATGTTTGGCGAGCTGGGTGTCTCGCGCTATGCCACGCTGGCAGAGCAAAAGCTGCAGGCCGTCAATGCCCTGATCCATGCTGGGATGCTCGCACATCAGCAGGTCGCCCGGGAATTGGCCGTCGCTGGCCGAGTTCAGGGAAGCTTTCTGCCGGCCGAGCCGCCGCACATCCCTGGCTGGCAGTTGGCCGCGACTCTGGAGCCCGCCCGAGAGACATCGGGAGACTTTTACGACTTTATCCCGCTTCTCAACGGGCGTTGGGGGATCGTGGTGGCGGATGTAGCGGACAAGGGGGTAGGAGCGGCCCTCTACATGGCCTTGACGCGGACCCTCATTCGTACCTATGCTGCCGAGTATGCTACGCAGCCCGAGTTAACGCTCAAAGTGGTCAACAGGCGTATTATGACCGAAACAGCGAGCGATATGTTCATTACGGCCTTTTACGGGGTGATCGATCCGTTTGAGGGCACCTTGACCTACTGCAACGCAGGTCACAACCCGCCCTATCTGTGGAGCACTCTGGGGCCAGCGCAGATGACTGGCGCGGTGCGCGAGCTGGGGCGCACTGGCCTGCCGCTCGGTATACTGGAAGATCCGAGCTGGACGCAGGTTACGGTTCAGCTCGCGCCGGGCGATGTCCTGGTACTCTATTCCGATGGCGCTACCGACGCCAACAACCTGCGGCAGGAGATGTTCGGCGAGGACAGGCTGGTGCAGGCTGCGCAGACCGGCCTGGGGCTTCCTGCCCAAGCGATGGTGCAGGCTCTGTTGGCAGAGGTCCACGAGTTCGTGGGCGATGCCCCTCGATTCGATGACATGACCCTGATGGTCGTGATTCGCGGCGACCCACAAGAACCCTGAAAGTAGAGAACAGGAGGCTTTGATGGATCTATTGCAGGACATCTCACCTACACGGACTGGAAGCTTGACCTGGACCCACGCACCCCCGCGGTGGGAACCGCTGCCCGGTGGCGGAGTGCGCGTCTCTGCTCCCGCCAAATCGGACTACTTTCAGGACCCGCGTGGTACCCATCCCACAGACTCGGCACCATTTCTCTGGCTGCTGGTGGAGGGGGATTTTGTGGCCCAGGCGCGTGTGCGCCCGACGTTTTCCTCGACCTATGACGCGGGTTGCCTGATGGTCCGGCATGACGAAACGCATTGGGCCAAGATCTGCTTCGAGGGCACCGACCTGGGCACTCACGCCGTGGTCAGCGTGGTCACCAACGGCCTGTCGGACGACGCGAACGGCCCTGACCTGGAGGTCGACGAGGTCTGGCTGCAGATCGCCCGCAAAGGCGACCTCTTTGGCCTGCACTATGCCCTGGATGGCAAGAGCTGGCGTATGGTGCGCTACTGCGCGCTTCCCGTGCCGGATCAGATCAAGGTCGGCCTGGTAGCCCAGTCTCCCGTCGGTCCGGGGACGACGGTTGACTTTTGCCGGTTTACCGTTGAATCCAGGAGTGTGGAGAATCTGCGGGCCGGCGTCTAG
>JADHXD010000028.1 GCA_016783145.1 Anaerolineae bacterium | reverse complement strand
CGACATCTTTAGCGACAATGCTTTGACTGAGGGACACATTCGCGCCTCTTCCAGGTCTCTGATCACCATAGCCCGCCTGACTTTAGACTCTCACAGAAGCTCAGGTCAGGGCGGACAACCATATAACGGGAATTGCTGTAGTTTCCATCAGAAGCGATCTTTTGTCAATGTTCAGCTCACAAATATCTCGTCCTTATCACGGCGCAGGGAACCATCCCGACTTTCAAAACACGCTCTGAGGACCAGGCCCTTCCTGCAGACGCTGCCACTCGCTTCATGCCCCTACCCCTAGTCCGTCGCTGCAAGCACCTCTGGCCCCTTAAAGACCAGAAAGATGGCGTTCAGGAAGATACCTACAACGGCCGCCAGCGCGATGGCCGGTATGCCATCGGGAAAGATGCCGGTCAGGATGGGGATGGGCAGGTTTCCGCCATACCCGATGTGTCCTCCGATGCCGATCACCAGGATCGCTGCCCCGACAGCCAGTTGCCTGGGATCATAGAGGTTCACCTTTTCCGCCATCATCAGGGCCACGCCCTGCATACCGATCACGCCAAACAAATAGATTGCCAACCCACCGGTCACAGCCAGAGGAACGGTGCTCACCAGTCCGGCCAGCTTGCCGACAAAACCCAGCAGGATGGCGAGCACACCCGCGGCGATGAGGGCCGGCCCGGAGTAGTTGCGCGTGATCACCATCAGCGAGTTGTTCTCGCCATAGTTGGTGCCCGCGACGCCGCCAAACATGCCGTTGATCGCGTCTCCAAGCCCGTCCAGGATCAGGTTGAGGCCGATCAACTGGGACAGGTTGTACTTTTTCTGTCCCATCCGCTCTGCGAGCCGGTCCACATAGAGGCTGATCTGATACAGGTGAGCGGTGGACTCGGGGATGGTTGCGACGGCGATCACGGCGAGGGTGCCCACAGCACCCCATGCCCGGGAGTCTCCAAAGGCAGGAAGGGTCAGTCGTGGGAACCGGAGCCAAGCTTCAGCGGCCACCGGACTGAGATCCACCAGGCCAAAGGGGATGCTGACCAGGTAGCCGACGATGGCGCCAAAGAGCACCGGGAGCAGCCCGGCGAAGCCTTTGCCTTGTAGGTAGACCGAGAACAGGATGGTCACCAGCAGCGTGATCAGCGCAACGCCCCAGTGCACAGAGGCCATATCGAGGGCTGCAAAAGCCAGAGCGATGCCGATCACTGTGGCCACACACCCGGTGATCACGGGGGGCAGGACCTTGTCCAGCGTCGCCTTCCCGATCCACCGGATGACAAAGCCGACGATGACGTTGATCACACCCGTCGCGACGATGCCGACCTGAGCCAGCCTGACCGCCTCGGTACCGGCATACTGGCCAAAGGTATCTCCGGTTGCCCCAGTCACGGCCATCGTTGCCGCGATGTAGCTAAAGCTGGAGCCATAGTACAGCGGAATGAACTTGCCGCCGAGGACGCGAGAGAGGATCAGTGCGGTGACCGTCGCCAGGCCAGAGACGGTCAGCACTGCCCCCACATCAAAACCGACCAACAGCGCGACCAGCACCGTTGCTGGGAACATGGTCAGCACGTGCTGAAAGCCCAAAAGGATCATCTGTCCGATGGGGGGCACGTCGTTGGGAAGGTACCCGATCAGTTTCGTTTCCTTGCCTTTGGCTGACATCAAGGGGACTCCTTTCAGGTGTGTAAACTGGGTTCATCGATCCAATCGCGCCTTGACCCGCTCCTTCACGTAGACTCTCTGGCTGGCACCACCTCCTTCCTCGGGCGCTTCCCTGCTCCACCGGCCTAGGGCCTGCGTTGGCCCGCATCTTCCACTGCTCTGTGTGTCCTTCCTCGTCAGCGGGAATGTCGCGCATCTACAAGCGTTCCCGGTGCGCGCATCCGCCAGGCGCCTCATGCGCATCCACTGAGGACGCTTCCCTACTCGGCTAGCTCTGGCGCTTCTATCCCCTGGTCCGCGCTCAAAAGCGCTGGGTCAAGCGGTTGATCTGCTCTACGTGTTGAGGGTCATAGCAGTCCCCGAAACGCGTCTTGGGCAGTTCCGCCCGGCGAGCCATCAGACCCTCATATTCCTCATCGTCCACGAACGCTACGCAGCGCCCGATGCAGGATTCACCATCTACAAAGCGCCACGGGAAGAACCCGATCGTCGCTCTCCGGTTGGCCAACAGGTCGATCTCGCCCCCAACACATTCCGCGTGGATGATGTGGTGGGGGAACATCTCGACGTGCATCAGTTGGTACTTGTCAGGAGTGAACCGATCGGCGAGCGACAGTCCGTACATGTTCTGAAAGACGAGATCCGCCTCAGCAGCTTGCCGCGGCATCCAGTCCCGGATGATCGTGTTCATTGGGTGGTCTGCACTGCCACAGTCCACGCCGATCCAGCGAAGCCTCTTTCTCCTCGCCCATTCCCCGAAAGCGCGATCTGGCCCAGGGTGTTTGACCATGTAGCGAATCTCGTCGGCGGTGGGCATATCCCAGCCATAGTGGTGGTAGCCCGTGTGGATGATCAGGATATCGCCCTCGCGGACATCGACGCGATCCTCGATCATCGCTTCGTCGTAGACCTGATAGTCACCCGTGGCGTCTGACAGATCCACGACCACGCCCGGGCCCACCAGAAAGTCGTTCAGGTCAAGGGCGGCAATGTCCTTTCCGGCCGTGAAAAAGTGGATCTCGCCGTCCAGGTGAGTCCCCAGATGATTGGAGTGGGTGAGCACCTGTCCGTTGGCTCCGTTCGGCGCCAGCCGCTTAAAGTACTTGACCTGCAGCGGCTCGTACGTGGGCCAGGGTGGTGTGGCGATGCTGAGAGGAATAGTCAAGTCGATCAGTTTCACAGCTCTTGGTCCTTTCTTTCACGTGCTCGCCCGTTGGAGATAGACGCGTCCCCTGCTGCCGCCTACAGGGGGGCCTGAGTTAGGTCCGGAGGTCACAAGGGATCAGACCCGTCTCTTGGCAGCAAGTTGCGGCATACGCCCCTGCGATCCAGCACATCTGCGCAAACCGCACTTTGGCAGCACAGAGCCTTGAGCGCCTCAAAGGCCTCTGCAAAGCACTGTGCTGGCGCGCGCAGCACACCCGCCCCTACCATCCCGATGCCAGGATCTCTGTGCGCGATGCCGGTGTTGAGGCGAGGAAGGATCCCTGTCTCCATAACCTTGCGCACGTCGATCCCCAGCGGCGTGCCCCGAAAGCCGAGGGCGGGAATCGTCAAGTGGGTGTGCTCGGCAAAGCAGATCTCGTACATCTCCAGCGTGGTCGCCAGGGCATCCCTGGGCGATCCCCCCACAAACCGGGCAATGGCTGGGGCACAGGCCATTGCGAAACCCCCATAGCCCGCCGTCTCGGTAACCGTGCTGTCGCCAATGTCTGGATTGGCGTCCTCCTCTGAGAACCCCGCGAGGTACAGCCCGTCGACGGTCCCTGCAGGCGCGACAAACCAGCGGTCTGGCATCCCGGCCATTCGGATGCCAAAGTCCGTGCCGTTCCGAGCCATCACGGTCAGCAGTGTCGCGCCCTCTATGCCTTCTGCTGGCTCCAACATGGCCTTGCCGGCAGCCATCGACAGGTTCAGGAAAAAGTGATCGTTGCCCTCGATGAATTCGAACACCTGCGCTGCTCGTTCCCGGTCGGAGCACGTTCGCAAGATCGCCGGAGTCACACTGCGCAGAAAAAGCGAGGTCCCCGCACGGTTCCGGTTGTGGCACTCATCTCCCATATGCAGGGCCTGGCTGATCAGCGCCCGCAGGTCGATGCCACCTGTGATGGATTCGATGGCAGCCCTCAGAGTCGGATAGAGCACCCGCTCCATCCAGCGCAGTCGTTCATACACATCGGGTCCGTATGCGCCGTAGCGAAGCACTCGTCCCAACCCTTCGTTCTGTGTGGCGTAGGCGACGTTCCCGTAGGCTTTGTTCTTGACGATGAAAACCGGCATCGAAGGAGAGATGATCCCTGCCATCGGCCCCGTGGCGTGATAGTGATGGCAAGGAGCGAACTCGATCTCACCCCGAGCGGCCATCTCGGCCGCCTCGCTCTCGTTCGCTGCCAGTCCTTCGTAGACCAAAGCGCCCATCACGGCACCCCGCTGCGGGCCGCACATGCGCTCCCACTCGATGGGCGGGCCAGCGTGCAGAAAGAGCCGGTCGTGGTAGCCGGGGATGCTTTGGCGAGCAGTGCCCATCCCCATCAGCATCGGGCGTCCCTGCAGGATGCGAGCCACGGCCTCGGCGTTGGCAGCGTCGATGTCAAGGCCGGAGCGGGTGTAGGCCAGCCGGGGGACCTGAGGCGGCCTCCAGTCTACGTCAGTCACGGACACTCCCTGGGCTCCGAGGCTCTCGGCGAAGGCGCGCAGGCCCACGTTCACCACGCCCAGAGAGGACCCAAAGAGCAAAGGGCGCGCTTTCTCTACCACGGGACTTCCTTTCAGGCCACGATGCGGCCGGCCAGCCAGGCAGCGGCCGCGTTGCACGATACTACGATCGCCCCGGACACCTCCAACTTCTGGACCTGCCGGCTCAGAACCTGCGGGTCCTCTTCCGTGCCCGTCACCGAAGCGATGACGATCAGCTCTCGTCCTGCGTCGTGAGCGTGCGCGCGCGCCTCCCGGACAGCCGGCCCGAGTTCGCCTGCGGGGCTGGGGTGCGCTCCATAGCCAAGCACCAGGTCGAGCACGACGACCGCGACCTCGGGGTCTGCCGCCTCTTGGTGCAGCCGGCGGATGCGCAGGCTGTGGTCGATCATCGGATGGGGGCGGCCTACTGTGAACTCGTCGTCGCCCAGGTCGATCGCGCTATGTCCCTCGCTTCGTGTCGCATCCCGCAGCGTGCGGCGGGGCTCCAGCGCGACGTTCGAGAGCACGTCGATCCCGAGGTCCTGCCAGATGACGAGTGCTTCGGACGCCAGGGTCCCGCCGCTGTAGAGGCCACGGAGGAACCTTTGACCGAGCCACAGCCGGCCCTTCAGCTCGGCTGCCAGCGCCTCCAGATCCGCTCTCTCTCGGGTGATGACGTCACCAGCGAGCGACCCTCCTACAGTAGCCGCTGCCAGGTGCGCCGCCTCTTGCAGGGTGCGGGCAGGGATCGCTCCGGCGGAGGCAATGGGTGCCGGGTCTCCCCCCAAAAAGCACACCACGGTGGGCTTTCCAACCGCGCTCACCCTCTCGAGCACGCACCGGGCGACGGCTGGCGCGGGGGGCTTGGAGATCAGCACCAGGACTCGCGTCTCTGGGTCTGACTCGAGCGCCCCCACTCCTTCCAGCATCGTGATCCCGCCAACCAGCTCCTTCAGATCACGCCCGCCAGTGCCGATGGCCTGCGAGATCCCCAGACCCATCTTGGCCAGGAGGGTGCTCACTTCCTGCAATCCGGTTCCCGAGGCAGCCGCGATGCCAATGGGTCCTCTCGGGACGGCGTTCGCAAAACCCAGTGCCACCCCATTGATGATTGCCGTCCCACAGTCAGCACCCATCATCAGCAGGCCTCTCTCGACAGCGTAGCGCTTGAGAGCGACCTCTTCCTCGATGGACACGTTGTCGCTGAACAGGAGAACGTGGAGGCCGCATCGCAACGCTTCCCACGCTTCGAGGGCCGCGTACCTCCCGGCGACCGAGATCAGGGCCATGTTTGCGCCTGGGAACGTGCCGACCGCGCCGCGGATCGTGCGCGGCCGGAAGCTCATTCCCGTCTCGGTCGGTTTGGCCTGGCGCGCCAGGTAGCCCTCGGCGGCCTCCAAAGCACGTCTGACCGCGTCGGCGCTCTCGGCTTGGACGACAACGACCAAATCGTTAGCGTCCGCACGCTCGATCTCCGGAGTCAGGAGGCCCGCCTCGCGGAGAATGGCCTGATTGGCCCGTGTCGCCATCACCACCGCAGAGTCGGAGACGCCAGGATACTGGCTGACTTGACGGGAGATCTCCATCAAGGCCACAGAGTCACGGTACTCTCCGGGCTTGATCGTGCACTGGACGGGCAACGGTTCCTCCCTTACTGAGGCAGGTGGGCAGCCACAGGCTGGCGGAGTGAGAGGAAGAGAAACCCACACAGAGCATCCGCGCCAGAGGTCGCGCCGCAGCCCGCAACGGCTCGGAGGGCCGATGGGATGTCAGCTTTGGGTCCCTTCCCTAGCGCGGCCAACAAATAGTGCCACGGAGCGCTGCACAGCCCCCACGCCGCAGCGCGCAGAAACGCCGTGGATAGCACGGTGGTGCGGCTGGCAGCGGCCTCGGACAGCACCTGGCAGAAAGGGCGAGGGGCAGGATGAGCAAGCCAGGCCCACAGCATCAGGCCGACGAGAAAGTCGTCGCCTGCAGGGGTCAGGCCGCTTCCCAGGCCAGCCAGCTCTCCTCCTCCTCTCAACAGTGCTGGCAGACTGCCATCCCAGCCGTCACGCAGGTCTTCCAGTGCGTCCCGTGCCCGGTTCAGGACGGCCCTGCCGAATGGATCGGTGGGCCCATCGGCTCCCAAGAAGGTGCTGAAGACGCTGCCGGAAGTGTGGGCTCGGAAGAGAGAGGCCGGGGATGCCAGGGAAGACGAGATCGTGGCCCGCTGGTGTCGCAGAGCACCCCAGTCTACCCGTGGCTCCCATACAGCGGCCTCTCGCACGTCGATCTCCATCCCGTCCAGCCAGAGGAGACCCCGGTCCCACAGAACCTGCGCTCCGGCCTCCACCCCTGCAAAAGGACTCTCCTCTGCAGACAGCACGATGTTGAGCGGCCCATCGCCGACTCGGCCCGTGGCCACCGCGATCACGCTGCCACGACGGGTGACCACGTCACAGGCATGCTCGAAACGGGCCAGTACCCGACCGCAGCCGCGCCCACGGATGATCTGCTCTCTGACTGGTCTGCTGATCGAGCGAGCGATGGCTCTCTCTGCGACCATTCCCCTTCCCTGCGTTGTCGGCTCTTCCCTTTCCCCACAGTATAAAACAGCGTACTGCGCTCAGGGTTACTCTCTGGTGCGAATTGAGTGGTGATCCCCGGGGGCCGATCCGGTTGGTCGGCCTGGCCTCGATCCACCTGCCTCTGTCGCCATCGTCTCCAAGGCGCTCACTCATCAGCCAAAGGGCAACTGCATATCTACACGCTTCGCCGCATCCCGCAGCCGGCTCACCGTGCCCTCAGGGAGTGGAATGCCGTGGCGAGCACGGTCCTCAGCGGTCCTGTCCTCAGGTTCGCCGGCAACCAAGACCTCGTCACAGCCCTCTGCCGCCGGCAAACCCTTCACGCCATCGATCAGTTCGTCGACCTGCTCCTTGTACCACTCTACATCGGCAAAGGTAGCGATGTCGATCGCTGCCATAATGCTGCTCTGCCTGTGTCGGGGATGGTCTCCCTTGCCCGAGAGCGTCGGGCCTGCGCGCGGATCACCGGCCAGGATGCTGCTCATGCACTCCAGCATAAAGGACAGGTCCGACCCCTTGTATCCGCCGAACGGAAGCAGGATCCTGACTTGGTGGGGGTCCGTCGTCGAGCGGCCGTCTTTGTCCAGCGCCCATCCCTCGGGGATCTCGATCCCCTTGTCCATCGCCACGGCGACCTTGCCCCAGGCTGCAACGCTGGTCGCCATATCCAGCAGCACCGGGCGATGCCGCTTGGCTGGCACGGCGATCGAGATCGGCCCGTTGTGGAGTCCACTGGCTTTGGCGCCGTGAGGTGCCAGGTTCGGCCGGTCAACGGTGGCGGCCAGGCCGATCATGTCCGCCTCGGCCGCCATGCGCGTAAAGTAGCCTATCGCCAGGGGAGTGACCGTGTGGGCCAGCAGCGCCCAGCCGATCCCCACCTGTCTTGCCTTTTCTATGGCTCGCTTCATCGCAAAGGTGGCGGTGACCGCGCCCAGGCCATAGTCACCGTCTATGACTAGAATGGCGGCCGTCTCTCTCACGATGCGGATGTCCGGACGCGTGCTGAACTGCTTGGCCTGCACTTGCTCGGCAATCCACGGCAGGCGCAGCACGCCGTGCGAGTCCACGCCGCGCAGGTTGGCCCAGACGAGCTGATCCGCCTCGACCGCTGCATCCTCGGCCGGGAAGCCCAGTCGTTCGAGAAGCTCCTGGGCGAACGTTTTCAGTGTCTGAGCGTCGATGCGAGTTTCCTTCACTGGTTTCAGTCTCCTGTCTGGGATGTTCCAGGATCACTCGAGCGATTCACGGTACACTCTCACCCGGCGCGCCGTCACCTGGTCAGCCTGGCCTGTGAACGCCAGGGCTGGGCATCAGCCGCGCGGAGCCCACGCCGTCGCGTTCGACCAACTGTTCGCTTTCCAGGGCATCTTGTCCGGCCGGACGAGGTGGATGATGTCCCTGAAAAAGGCCAGCCGCTCCTCGTCGGTCATCGGTGTGTAGGACTCGGCGATCGCCAGGTTCTGCTCCAGTTGGGCCATCGATTCCATTCCGACGATCACCGTGCTCACCGGCAGGCCGAACGCATAGCGCAACGACCGTTCCACCTCGTGCGTCAGGCTGCCCAGGCCCAGTACCTTCATGGCGATAACCGCTATGCCCTTGTTGTTCGCAACCGGCAAGAACTCTTCGGCAAAGCTGTACATAGAGTGGTCCAGTGCCGACAGAGCGACCAGCGCGCTGTCAAAAGGGAAGCGATTGAGCGCTTCGATCAGCACCTGCGGGTCCTTGTGACCGCTGATGCTGATGTGGCGCACCAATCCCTCGTTTCTAGCCTGGATCGCGGTCTCCAGCGCACCCCCTTTGCCTGTGAACGCGTCCAGCCGGGCATAGCTGTGCACATCGTGGAACCGCCATTCGTTCACGTGGTCGGTCTGCAGCCGGGTCAGACTCTCCTCCAATTGGCGGCGAGCGCCATCGCGTGTCGTGTCAAAGACCTTGGTGGCGATCCACATCTCTGAACGGCGATGCTTGACCACCTTGCCCAATCTGGTCTCTGCCTGTCCTGCGGAGTAGACCCAGGCAGTGTCAAAGTAGCGGATTCCTCGATCGATGGCGGTGTGGACGATCTCGATGGCCTCCTCTTCCGAGCATCCGTGTCCATCCACGATCCGCTGCCCGCCAAAGCTCAGGATGGGGAACGACTCCCCGGTCTTGCCAAATGGTCTGCTTTCCATCACACCCTCCTTGGGATTATCGGATGCCCTATTGTACCACAACCTGCCCCAATTCTGCCAGATGCTACGGCTGTTGCATTGTCGCTTGACTTGACTGGGGAGTGCCGCATCCCGATGCGGGACGGTGCGCCAGTAAGCCGGGCGCATCGGGGGATGCGCCCTCCTCGGACTTTGCAACAGCCCTAGCCAGATGCACTTGGGGGTTGACAAAAAGAGAGATGCTTGTTATCATTTCTCTGCTGAGGGACGCAGCCGGTGCAGCCTCGCTCTTGGGACAGCACGGCAGGTGCTCCAGGGACCGCATAGCCAGACGCTGTGTGGGAAGCGCATTTCCGCGATCCACTGTAGCACCCCGTCCTGGCCCGGACGGGACAGGGCAAGCGGCTCGCTTGTGGCCCCAACCAATGGGCCTTCAGAATGTCTGTCGGACAGCCGGCAGAGTGGACAGGGATGCGATGATCGTCAAGAACGGCCGCGTGGCACGCTCTGGTGCCAGAGAGTTTGAGGCACTGGACGTGAGGATAACCGGGGAACGGATCTCCGAGATCGGTCGGGGTTTGTCTGGGGATGGACCCATCCTTGACGCCCGTGGCCTCTGCGTGCTGCCTGGGGGCATTGATCCCCACGTCCATTTCGACGACCCTGGCTACACGCACCGGGAGGACTTTTATCACGGAAGCTGCGCGGCAGCAGCCGGGGGGATCACAACCGTAATCGACATGCCGTGCACCTCCGTTCCCCCGGTCACGAACGCGAGCAGCTTAGGGCGCAAGCTTGATGCCATCGGCCCCAAATCCGTCGTGGACTATGGGCTCTATGGTGGCGTCCGGGCCCAGTCCTTCGAGGGTGAGTGGGCCGGTCACATGGAAGAGATCGCGGCGGACGTGATGGGGTTCAAGACCTACTTTGTCTCCGGCATGGAGAGCTTTGGGCGGCTGAACCACTACCAGTTCAGGCAGGTCTTGGATGTGGCCAGGGAGCTGGGCCGCCCAGTTCTGCTGCACGCCGAGGACTATGACTATGTCACCGCAGCTACCCCGGTGTACAGGAGACACGGAGACAGCCCGGCTGACTACTACGGGTCGCGCCCCGAAGCAGCGGAGACCTTGGCCGTCCTCGCCGCCGTCGAGCTCGCCGAAGGGGCAGGCGCCGACCTGCACATTGTTCACCTCGGAACGGCAGCAGCAGGAAGAGTCCTGAGAGGCAGAGGGGCGACAGGAGAGACCGCGCCTCACTACCTGGCCTTCACGCTCGACGACTTTCGGAGGGTCGGATCGCCGCTCAAGATCACCCCGCCCCTCAAGCCTGGGGAGAACAGGGAGGAGCTCTGGGAGCTCCTGGCCGACGGCACCATCGACTTTGTGGCCTCCGATCACGCACCTTGCCCGGCGGAGGAAAAGGGGACCGGCTCGATATGGACGGACTACTCGGGGATCCCGGGTTGCGGCACCCTACTCCCCTACGTGTTCTCAGAGGGCTACGTGAAGGGCAGGATCACCCTCCAGAGAACCCTGGAAGTGATCTCTGAGAACGCAGCCAGGAGATATGGGTTCGCGGATCGCAAGGGCTCCATTGCCGTCGGCAAAGATGCAGACCTGGTCTTGATCGATCCCCAGAGCGACTGGGTCGTGCGTGGCCAGCAGTTCCACTCAAAGGGCAAGATCACCCCCTTTGAGGGGGTGCAGTTCAGGGGACGCATCGTCAAGACCGTACTGAGGGGCAAAGTGATCTATGACGCGGGTGAAGGCATCCTGGCGCCAGGAGGCTATGGAAGGATGCTTCGCCCACTCGCTTGAGGGAAGAGCATGAACCTTTGGCAGCGCATACGCGACCGGTCTCGCGAGCTTGGCATGAGCACTGCCGAGAACCTGTCCGCCATCGTCCAGATCCCTTCGCTCAGCGGCGAGGAGGGCCCTGTGATCGCCTGCTTGGCGGAGCTGTGTGAACGCGCCGGCTTTGACCACGTCAGGATCGATGGGCTTGGCAACCTCATCGCCAGGGTGGGCAGCGGGCCCAGGATCCTCGCCATAGACGCGCACATCGACACCGTCGATACCGGAGATCGAGGTCAATGGCGCCTCGATCCCTTCTCCGGTCACGTCGCCGACGGCCTGGTCCACGGACGGGGCAGCGTGGACCAAAAGGGCGGCGCGGCATGCATGATCACCGCGGGCCAGATCCTCAAGGAGCTCGGCTACGACGGCGCGTACAGCGTGTACTGCACGTTCACGGTCATGGAAGAGGACTGCGATGGGCTCTGCTGGAACTATCTCATCGAACGTGAAGGGCTCGTGCCCGAGTTTGCGGTGATCACCGAACCGACGAATCTGGGACTGTACCGGGGCCAGCGAGGCAGAGCGGAGTTTGAGCTCGCCTTCGGTGGTCTCTCTGCCCACGGTTCGGCGCCAGAGCGGGGCGACAATGCGATCTATCGCGCATCGGAGACCGCATTGAGGGTCAGGGAGCTGCACGATCGCCTCCCGACCGACGAGTTCCTGGGGCCAGGCAGCGTGGCAGTGACCCTCATCCGTTCCGAATCCCCCTCGCTCTGTGCCATCCCTGACCAGTGCATGATCCATCTCGACAGGAGGCTGACCTGGGGCGAGACCAAGGGAAGCGCAACTGCCGAACTGGAGGCGATCTGCGGGGACAAAACCGTCCTCAGCATCCCTACGTACAGTCGCCAAAGCTACAGGGGGACGGTTCACGAGCAGGAAAAGTACTTCCCTACCTGGAAGACCCCTGCCGACCATCCCTTGGTCGCCGCCGGTGCCAGGACATACGCCCTGCTCTTTGGCGAGGAGCCGCGAGTGGACAAGTGGACCTTTTCCACAAATGGCGTTGCCATCTCGGGCAAGCACGGAATACCGTGCATAGGGTTTGGCCCCGGCAACGAGGTCTATGCCCACGCTCCAAATGAAGCCATTCCTATCGAGCATCTCGAGAGGGCACCGGCGTTCTATGCGCTCCTGCCCTACATACTAGGAGGAGAGTCCGGATGAAAGAGAGACTTCAGGGACGCCATCTGATCACCCTGGATTCCTGGTCCAAGCAAGAGATAGACGCGGTGATCGAGGTCTCCTCAGAGCTAAAGAGGCTTCGGGCCATGGGCAAGACGATGGATCTGCTCAAGAACAAGACGCTCTTTATGGTCTTCTTCGAGCAGTCCACGCGGACCCGCAACTCCCTCGAGGCGGCAATGACCCAGCTCGGCGGCCACGCCCACGATCTGACCCCGGACAAGATGCAGTTGTCGCACGGGGAGACGCCCAAGGACACGGCAAAGGTCTTGTCGCGGATGGGTGAAGCCATCTCCATCCGGAACTGCTTCTACAACATTGGGAACCGGTATCTCAACGAGATCGCCGAGCACGCCGACATCCCCCTGATCTCGATGCAGGACGACGTCTATCACCCGCTGCAAGCCTTAGCCGACCTGATGACCATTGAGGAACGCTATGGGCGGAACCTGGCTGGCCTCAAGGTGGTGGTGAGCTGGGCCTATGCGACCACCCACGCCAAGCCGCTGTCCGTGCCCCAGTCACAGATCCTCCTCTTCCCGCGGTACGGTATGGACGTGGTCGTCGCCCATCCCCCCGAGTTTCCGCTGGATAGCACGATCGTCGAACGTGCGGCCCAGCGCGCAGCGGAAAGCGGCGTGACGTTGAGTTTCACGCACGACATGGAGGAAGCCCTGGAGGGCGCGGACATCGTCTTTCCCAAGAACTGGGGCGGCTTTGCCTACTTCCATCCCTTCAACGACGATCAGGACACCGCGGATGCGATGCGGGCCAACCTCCAGGCCAACAAGGGATGGAGGCTGGACAGCAGGCGGTTCGCCCTGGCCAAGCGGGACGCGGTGGTCATGCACGCCCTCCCCGCCGACAGAAACAACGAGGTAACCGACGAGGTCCTGGACAGCCCCAATTCGATCATCTACGACGAGGCGGAAAACAGGCTGCACACGTCCAAAGGCCTGCTGACGCTCCTGGTGGGCGGAGCCGGATAGTGGATCACGTCCTGGGTCTCAAGTGCACGATCTGCGGCGCAGAGCATGGGATCGATCAGGTCGAGTATGTCTGCCCCAGGCATGGGAGCGATGGCACGCTCGATGTGCTCTACGACTACCCGCTCATCGGGCGGCACATCGATCCAGAGCGCCTGGCGACGGACCCGACTCGTTCCATCTGGCGCTACCTGCCCTTGCTCCCGGTCGACGCCGGCGTGGCGAACCGCCTGCGCGCGGGCACGGTGTTGGGCACCGTGGGCTGGACGCCCCTCTACCCTGCGCCCCGCCTTGCAGGGGAGTTGGGCATACTTGACCTGTGGGTCAAGGACGATGGCCGGCAGCCCACAGCGTCGTTCAAGGACCGCGCCTCGGCGATCGCCGTCGTCAAGGCCCGCGAGCTGGGCTACGAGGTCATCACCACGGCCAGCACGGGCAACGCCGCCGCTGCCCTGTCCGGCCTCTGCGCCGCGGTCGCTCAACGCAATGTGATCTTTGTGCCGCGGACCGCGCCACAAGCCAAGATCGCCCAGCTCCTGGCCTACGGTTCGACCGTGCTGCTCGTGGACGGCACCTATGACGAGGCCTTTGAGCTGTGCCTGAAAGCCGCGCCCGAGTTTGGCTGGTACAACCGCAGCACGGGCTACAACCCGTACATGAGCGAGGGAAAAAAGACGGCGGCATACGAGGTTTGCGAGCAGTTGACCTCCACCCTGGCGGCGGGCGGTCACCGCTCCCGTCCGCTGGACGACGCGCCGCTGCAGGCTCCCGATCGCATCTTTGTCCCGGTGGGCGACGGCTGCATCATCGGCGGCGTGCACAAGGGTCTGTGCGACTTGCTGGCGCTGGGCTGGATCGATCATATGCCCAGGTTGATGGGCATACAGGCCGCCGGGTCCTCGCCGCTGGTGGCAGCCTGGGAGCACAGGCTCGATGCGGCCCAGATGCAGCCTGTCGAGGCGCACACCGTTGCCGACAGCATCTGCGCGGCACTGCCCCGGGATCGGATCAAGGCGATGCGTGCAGTGATCGAGAGCCAGGGCGCGTTCATCCGCGTCAGCGACGAGGAGATCATCGCCGCCATTCCCGCCCTGGCACGCGGCTGCGGGGTCTTTGCGGAGCCGGCCGCTGCTGCCGCCTACGCCGGCCTGGTCAAGGCCGTCCAAGGTGGGATGGTGGACCCGGCGGAGCGTGTCGTCGTGCTCTCCACCGGGTCCGGTCTCAAGGACGTGGCGGCAGCGGTCCGCGCCGTGGCTCCCCCGCCGGTCATTGCGCCCGACCTGGACGATGTGAGACGTGTGCTGAGCTGAGCACGCGCCCCGTGCGCCGCGGACAGACGATCAGGACAGGGCGGTGGAGGGCACGACCTGGTCCGGATCGGGGAGGCACAGCTCTGCGCATACGTCGGCAAGGATGTTCAGAGCCCAACCACAGCGGATCTCAAAGGAGAGAGTGATGATAGATCTGACCGTCTACCCAGAGCAGCTTGCCAGGACCGTCCAAAGGGCTCGCGAGCGGGACATCCTCATCCCCACCTTTGCGCAGATGGTCGACCCTTCTCTGATCCCCGACCGCATCGTTGCCCGGCTCCACAGCACTGGCCTGTGGGACATCACCCCGGTGAACCTGTTCCGGATCACCTGGAAGAACGAACCGCTCGTCCGCGGCGGAGGCTTCGGCGGCGTCAACCACGTCGAGCTGCCCAAGTCCCTCACCGGTGTGGATGCCCGCATCATCGCCCTCGTGGGCAGGTGGTTTCCCACCGGCGCTCACAAGGTCGGCGCGACCTTTGGCTGCCTGGTTCCTCGCCTGGTCACCGGTCAGTTTGATCCTACGGCCCAAAAAGCGGTATGGCCCTCCACCGGGAACTTTTGTCGGGGAGGGGCCTACGTCGCCACCTTGCTGGGCTGCGAGTCGGTCGCCATCCTCCCTGAGGGGATGAGCCGCGAGCGCTTCGAATGGCTGGCTCGGGTCTCCGGCGAGATCATCGCCACGCCTGGCTGCGAGAGCAATGTCAAAGAGATCTTTGACAAGTGCTGGGAGCTGAAAGCAGAACGCGCAAGCGACGTGGTCGTCTTTAACCAGTTCGATGAGTTCGGAAACCATCTCTGGCACTATGCGGTGACCGGGCGAGCAATGGAAGACGTGCTCGAGATTGAGATGGGGCCGCGTGACACCTATCGTGGAGTCGTGCTCACGACCGGCTCTGCAGGCACCCTGGGCTGCGGCGACTATCTGAAAGAGGTCTTTCCCTCGAGCAAGGTCGCCGCCAGCGAAGCACTGCAGTGTCCCACCCTGCTCCTCAACGGGTTCGGCGGGCACCGTATTGAGGGCATCGGAGACAAGCACGTCCCCTGGATCCACGATCTCAAGAACACGGATATGGTCATGGCCATCGACGATGAGGCATGCATGCGCGTGGCGCGTCTCTTCAACGAGCCTGCCGGGCGGACCTATCTCGCCAGGCGTGGAGTGCCCGAGGTGCTGGTCAGGCAGCTCGACCTTCTCGGCATCTCTGGCATCGCCAACATGCTGTCCGCCATCAAGTTCTCCAGATGGTACGAACTGGGCGAAGATGACATCGTGCTCACGGTCTTGACGGACTCGATGGACCTGTACGGCAGCCGCCTGCGGGAACTACACAAAGCCGAAGGGGAGTACACCGAGATGGACGCCGCGGCTGACTACCATCGCTACCTGCTCGGCTGCACGGTGGACTATGTGGAGGAGCTCGGCTACTGGGATCAGAAGCGGATCCACAACTTGAAATACTACACCTGGGTCGAACAACAGGGCAAGACCTATGGTGAGATACAGGCCCAGTGGTACGAGCGTGACTACTGGTCACGCATCCACGCCCAGATTGGGGAGATCGATGCGCTGATCGAGGAGTTCAACGAGCGATCGCGGATGAGCGGCAGCGAACTGGGCGACTAGCGTTCGGGCTGGAGCCAGGCCAAGAAGAGTGCCGTGTGGGGGGACACAGAGGAGTGGGGACGCGGAGGGAGAGCGATGAGCACAGGATGCACGACCGCCGTCGTTGCCATCGGCGGCAATTCCTTGATCGTGGATAGGCAGCACAGAGACGTGGCATCACAGTGGGTGGCCTGCCAGGAGACGTGCAAGAACATCGCAGAGATGGTGGAGAGAGGCTGGAGCCTGGTGATCACGCATGGAAACGGCCCTCAAGTGGGGTTCATCTTGCGTCGCAACGAACTGGCTGCCTACGAGATGCACACCACACCGCTGGACCTGATCGTGGCCGATACGCAGGGCTCCATCGGCTACATGATCGCCGAGTCCCTGGGGAATGAGCTCCAGCGCCGGCGCATCAGCCGGCCCATTGTCAGCGTGGTCACGCGGGTTCTGGTGGATCGTGAGGACCCCGCCTTTCAGGACCCAACCAAGGGCATCGGAGACTTTATGAGTGAGGACAGGGCCCGCGGGTTTGAGGCCAACGGGTGGCGGGTCGTCGAGGACGCCGGTCGTGGCTGGCGTCGGGTCATTGCCTCCCCTGCCCCGCTCAAGATCATCGAGCTGGACGCCATACGCGCCCTGCTGAGCGGCGGTTTCATCGTCGTCGCCGCCGGCGGGGGCGGCATACCGGTGATCGAGGATGAGAGTGGAGATCTGGTGGGCGCTCAGGCGGTGGTGGACAAGGACCGAGCGACCGTCCTGCTCGCACGGGACCTGGAGGTGGATCTGTTCCTGATCTCTACCTCCGTGCCCAAGGTCGCCCTCTACTACCGGGAACCAAACCAACAGTGGCTGGATAGAATGACCGTTGCCCAGGCCCGGGCTTACCACGCTGCAGGACACTTTAAGCCTGGCAGTATGGGCCCCAAGATCGAGGCCGTGCTCGCCTTCCTCGAAGCGCACCCGGCCGGAAGGGTGATCATCACCGACCCGCCAAACATCGTCCACGCTCTGGACGGCGAGGGCGGCACCTGGATAGAGGCCTGATCAGGCAGCTCGTGGTTCGATGACCTTCACTGTCAGGCGACGGACTCGAGAGGAACTGTGATATGTGGAAAACCTACCACACCCCCGCATCCATCGAAGAGGCTCTGCGTCTCCTGGCCGAGCACGGCCCGGAGGCCCGGGTCATCGCCGGCGGCACGGACCTGCTCGTCGAGCTGAGACGCGGTGTCCGGCAAGCTCCGGTCCTGATCGACGTCACCCGCATCGGCGGGCTGGACGGAGCGCGCCTGGATGAGAGCGTGATCCACATCGGGCCCACCGTCACGCACAACCAGGTCGTGGCTTGCGCACTCCTGACGAGTCGCGCATTGCCGCTGGCACAGGCGTGCTGGCAGGTCGGCACGCCCGCCCTGCGCAATCGCGCCACAGTCGTCGGGAACCTGGTCACCGCTTCCCCTGCCAATGACACGATCACCGCTCTCTGCGCACTGGACGCCTTCCTCACGCTGCGCAGCGTCGGCGGTGAGCGGATCATCCCCCTTGAGGGCTTTTACCAGGGCGTTCGCCGGACCGACCTGCAGCCTGACGAACTCGTCACCGAAATCGCCTTTCCCGCTTTCCAGGCGAATCAGCGTGGTGCCTTTGTCAAGCTCGGCCTCCGGCGGGCGCACGCCATCGCCTTGGTCAACGCTGCCGTCGTGCTCACCTCTGAGGCAGGCCTCATCGCTCGAGCACGCATCGCGCTGGGCAGCGTCGCACCGACCATCATCCGTTCCCGGGCGGCGGAAGAGGCGCTGGTCGGGGGGGCGCTGACCGCCGAGCGCATCGCTCGCACTGCAGACCTTGCGGCTCTGACCGCTGCCCCCATAGACGACGTCAGGGCCGGGGCGGCGTACCGCCGCGAGATGGTGCGTGTCCTGGTGCGCCGTGCCCTGTCCGCCCTACAAGCGGGCGCTGAGGGCTCGATGAGCCCGGCGGCCCAGCGATCCGGTCTGCCACACAACCCGCCCATGCTGTGGGGACATTCGGATGGCCACTTCCCCCATCTGGGGGCGCGAGGTCTGCGCCATTCCGAGGGCGGGCCGGAGCCCATCGAATGCACGGTCAACGGCGAACGCGT
Organism: Anaerolineae bacterium; assembly: GCA_016783145.1. GTDB lineage: Bacteria > Chloroflexota > Anaerolineae > JAFGEY01 > JAFGEY01 > BS750m-G44. The sequence goes on along the minus strand of JADHXD010000028.1, from coordinate 22,833 downwards.
CGCCATCGGGGATGCGGCGAGCAAGACCCTGCTGGACATGCTCCGCGAAGACCTGGGCCTGACGGGCACCAAGGAGGGATGTGGCGAAGGCGAGTGCGGGGCCTGCACGGTGTGGATGGATGGCATCGCCGTCCTGGCCTGCCTGGTGCCTGCGCCTCGCGCCCACGGCACAGAGATCGTCACCGTCGAGGGCCTGGCCCGAGGAGGAGAGCTTCACCCGGTCCAGCAGGCATTCATCGACGAAGGGGCAGTCCAGTGCGGCTACTGCACGCCGGGCTTTGTCATGGCTGGCGCCAACCTGCTGGCCGAGATCCCGCATCCCACGGGCGAGCAGATCATCGCCGGACTGAGCGGCAACCTCTGCCGCTGCACGGGGTACTATACGATCGTGCGGGCGGTGGAGCGGGCCGCAGAGGTCGAGTCCGCCAACGGTTCAACACCCCAGACCCTATCGGTGCCATAGACAGGCTCTAGTGGGGAGGAAGATATGGTCGACAGCACATCCGCTCAGACGGGGGACATGACGACGCGCATTGTGGGTCGTTCCGTCACCCGTGTGGATGCTCTTGCCAAGGTCACCGGGGAAGCCGTGTACCCGGGCGACCTGGCGATGGAGGGCATGCTTCACCTAAAGATCCTCTTTGCCGGGCGGCCTCACGCTCGCATCCTGGGTATCGACACATCGGATGCCCAGGCCGTTCCCGGTGTCGTCGCTGTTCTCACCGCCAAAGACGTGCCGGTCAACGAGTACGGCCTGCAGACGCCCGATCAACCGGTGCTCTGCGGTCCTGGCTCCTCCAAGGCCGGCGCCGACGTCGTCCGCTTTGTTGGCGATCAGGTCGCCCTCGTCATCGCCGAGACCGAGCGCGCCGCCGCCCAAGCCCGCGATCGCATCCACGTTCAGTACGACGACCTGCCCGTTCTCAGCGATCCCTTTGAGGCCCTCAAGCCCGGCGCGCCGCTCCTCCACCCGCCCCGGCTGGTCACCGAGGGTAACCCCGCGCTGTGCGCGGAGGGCAATCGCATCTCTCACCACCAGATCCGCAAGGGAGACGTGGAGGCCGCCTGGGCCCAGGCCGACGTGATCGTCGAGGCCGAGTACCGGACCCCTGCTCAAGAGCACGCCTACCTCCAGCCCGAGGCCGGCCTGGCCTACATCGACAAAGGGGGCCGCGTGACCGTGATCACGGCTGGGCAGTGGACGCACGAGGACCAGCACCAGATTGCCCACGCACTCGACATCCCCCCGGATCAGGTCCGCGTGATCTACCCCGCCATTGGCGGCGCCTTTGGTGGGCGAGAGGATATGTCCGTGCAGATCGTGCTCGCACTGGCAGTCTGGCGCCTCAGCCAACGAGGCGTGCGACGCCCGGTCAAGACCGTGTGGGACCGCGATGAATCGATCATCGGCCATCACAAGCGCCACCCGATGTGGCTGCACCACAAGTGGGGAGCCACGCGGCAGGGAAAGCTGGTGGCAGGCGAGATCCGCATCGTCGCCGATGGCGGGGCCTACTGCTACACCACCAACAAAGTCCTCGGAAACACCACCGTCACCTGCACCGGGGCCTACGAGATCCCAAATGTGGTGGCGGACGTGGATGGCGTCTACACCAACAACCCGCCGGGCGGAGCCTTTCGTGGCTTCGGGGCCCCACAGGCCCTCTTTGCCGCCGAGATGCAGATGGACAAACTCGCTCACGCCCTGGACACGGACCCAGTCGAGTTCCGGATCGGGAACATGCTGCGCGAAGGCCGTCCAAGCGCCCTGGGCACTCCCCTGCCCGGCGGCGTGAGCCTGGTCGAGACCACCGAGAAGTGTGCTCTTGCCGCTGGCTGGACGCGCACGGCTCAGGGATGGCAGAGGCCTCCAAGGCGGGAGTCAGAGGGCGCACTGCGCCGTGGCCTCGGCCTTGCGGTCGGCTTCAAGAACATCGGCTTTTCCGCCGGCTACCAGGAGAACTGCTGGGCCAAGATCGAGCTGCGGGGAGACACCGAGATCGAAGAGGCCACTGTCTACATCGGCAGCGCTGAGGTCGGTCAGGGCGTGCACACCGTGATCTGTCAGATGGCGGCAGAAGCGCTGGGCATGCCGATGGAACGGGTGCGTCTCGTCGCCTCTGATACCGCTACCAGCCCCGGCAGTTCCGGCTCTGTCTCTGCCTCACGTATGACCTTCATGGCCGGGAACACCGTCCGGGGTGCAGCGGAGAGAGCACTCCGTCGGTGGCAAGATGAGGAGCGCCCCGCCGTTGCCGAGTACACCTATCTGGCCCCCATGACCACCCCTCTGGACCCTGTGACCGGCCACGGCCTCCCCAACTTTGCCTACGGCTATGTGGCTCAGGCCGTGGAGGTGGAGGTGGACACAGAGACCGGTGAGCTGCGGGTTCCACGCGTGATCTGCGCCAATGACGTCGGCAAGGCAGTCAACCCGCAGCAAGTCGTGGGCCAGATCGAGGGAGGTGTCGTGCAGGCCCTGGGCTGGGCCACGTGTGAGCACTTTGTCACCGAGGGCGGGCGTGTGCTCACGCCTGACCTGAGCACCTACCTCATCCCCACCATCGACGATGTCCCGGAGCGGATGGATGCGATCCTCGTGGAACGGCCTCACCCGGACGGTCCGTGGGGCGTTCGCGGGATGGGCGAACTTCCTTTCCTGCCCCTCGCCCCAGCCTTGGCTGCTGCGCTCCACGACGCCACCGGGGTCTGGTTCGACGAATTGCCGCTGACGCCAGAACGGGTCCTAGCGGGGATAAGGGGCACGGATCAAGGAGTAAAGGCGAGCGAGTGGCAAACCTTCGCGCCCGGCAGGTCTTGAGAGCAAAGGACTGGGTGATGATCGGGAGGGTCTTCAACGATCGCTACAGGCTAGATGCCGAGATCGGCAGAGGGGGCATGGGCGTCGTCTACCGTGCCCACGACGACCTGCTCGACCGCGACGTCGCCGTCAAGGTTCTCTCCTCAGCGGAGCTCGGCACGCAGGGGCGCGTCCGGTTGCTGGGCGAGGCGCGTGATGGACCAGGGAGAGCGGTTGGCGATGTATCGCCAGGCGGAGCAGATCCTGGTCGACGAAGCGCCGATCCTACCCCTCCTCTACTGGCGCTGGAACCTCCTCGTCAAGCCCTGGGTCGTCAAGTACCCAACGGCACCGACAGGAGTATGCTTCTGGAAGGACGTCGTCATCGAGCCCCACTAACGCGACGTGTTGAAGAGAGGAAAACAATGTCGGTCAGGTTGAACGTCCTCCCGTTTGACGTACTGCTCAACTGGATCCTCCAAGAGTACGAGCGGAACGAGTCGATCTTTGGGATCCACCGCTCGCTCTTTTACACTCCCAATAGAGACAGCCCGTACGCCATCCAGAGCCTTTTCGGGCAGTATATCGCCACGCCCATCGGCCCCGCCGCCGGGCCTCACACCCAGCTTGCCCAGAACATCGTCTGCGCCTGGCTCTCCGGGGGCCGCTTCATCGAGCTCAAGACCGTCCAGGTCATGGACGAACTCGAGATCCCCCGCCCCTGCATCGACCTCGAGGACGAGGGCTACAACGTAGAGTGGTCGCAGGAGCTCAAGCTCGAGGAGTCCGCCCGAGAGTACGTCAGGGCCTGGGCCCTGATCCACATTCTGCGCCGCCTTCTCGGCTTCGAGGAGAACGCTTCCTTCGGCACGATCTTCAACGCGAGCGTGGGCTATGACCTGCAGGGCATCCAGAGCGAACCGATGACCCGCTTCATGGACCGGATGGAGGACGCGTCCGAGGAGCTGGGTGCGATCCAGGCCCTCCTGCGTGCCCACTACCCCCAGTTCGCCGACGTCGAGATCCCACCCCGCCTCACGAACAACGTGACCCTCTCCACGATGCACGGCTGCCCTCCGGACGAGATCGAGCGCATCGCCCGGTATCTGCTGGAGAAGCGCGGCCTGCACACGGCGGTCAAACTGAACCCCACGCTGCTGGGCCGAGAGCGGGTGATGCGCATCCTCCACGACGACCTGGGCTACCGCGAGATCCACATCCCCGACGCGGTATTCGAGCACGACCTGGGGTACGATCGGGCGGTGGAGCTCATCGGGACGCTCAAGAAAGTCGCTGCCCGGCTCGGTCTGACCTTTGGGGTCAAGTTGAGCAACACCCTGGCCATGAGCAACCACAGGGGAGTCCTGCCCGGCGGCGAGATGTACATGTCGGGGCGTGCGCTGTACCCGGTCACGATGAACCTGTTCCTCAAGCTCGCCCGCGAGTTCGGCGGCGACCTGAACGTCTCCTACTCGGCGGGAGCCGATGCGCTCAACGTGACTACGGTCCTAGCTTGCGGCGCCAGGCCGGTCACCGCCGTCTCCGACCTGCTCAAGCCGGGGGGCTACTCCCGGTTCCTGCAGTACCTGGAGCACCTCGAAACGGAGATGGCGGAGCGGAATGCAGCCAGTCTGGACGCGCTGGCGGAGGACAGGCTGGCCAACCTGGAGCGCGCGGCTGCTGCGGCATTGAGAAACCCCCGCTACAAGAAGGGCTATCGTACCGGCGGCCCTCCCAAGGTCGAGTCTGGGCTGGATCTCTTTGACTGCGTCGCTGTCCCCTGCACCGAGGCGTGTGCCGTGTGCCAGGACGTGCCCCAGTACGCGTGGCTCATCGCCCAGGGAGAATACGATCAGGCCCTCCAGGTCATCCTCGACCGCAACCCCCTGCCTGGGGTGACCGGCTATGTCTGCACTCAGCTCTGCCAGACCCGCTGCACCCGCTCTGCGGGCAACTATGACCAGCCGGTGGCCATCCGCGCGCTCAAGCGCTTCGCCGCCGAGCGCGGGTCGGTGCCCACCGTGAGTCCTCGCTCACCCCAAGGCCATAGAGTTGCGATCATCGGCAGCGGTCCCTCCGGGTTGGCGGCGGCAACCTATCTGGCGCTCAACGGGGTCGGCGTGACGGTCTATGAAGCCAAGGACACCGCAGGCGGGATGCTGGCCATCGCCCCTGCCTTTCGGCTGCCCCCCTCCGTCGTCCAGGCTGACATCGATCGCATCACCGCACTCGGCGTCGAGATCGTGCTCTCCCACGCGATTACTGCGCCGCCGGAGGAGCTGCTGAAGGGTGGCTTTGACGCCGTCTACGTGGCCTGTGGGTTTTCCAGGGACGCGCCTCTGGGCATCGACGGTGAGCAGGGCACCGGGGTCTACGGCGCGCTCGACTTTCTCGAGCGCGTGGCGCGTGGGGATCCGCCCCACCTGGGCTCCCGGGTGCTGGTGATCGGCGGTGGGAACACGGCCATGGACGCAGCGCGCACGGCACGCCGCATAACCGGTGTCCCGGCGACGGTCCTCTACCGGCGGACTCGGGCCGAGATGCCTGCCGAGACAGAAGAGGTCGAGGACCTTCTTGACGAGGGCAATGCCCTGGTGGAGCTGGTCTCCCCCCGCCGGGTCCTCTTGACGGATGGCCGCGTGTCCGCGCTCGAATGCACGCGGAACGCGTTGGGTGAGCCTGGACCGGACGGGCGGAGGAGGCCGGCCGCTATCGAGGGCAGCGAATTCACGATCGAGGCGGACTCGATCATCCTCGCCGTCGGGCAGAGGCCCGACCTCGCCTTCCTCAGGGAGAGCGGCATCTTCACGCGGGAGAACGGAGCCATCCAGGTCGATCCCCAGACAGGTCGAGCTGGCACAGGCCGCGTCTACGCCGGTGGAGACGTCGCTCGCGGGCCGGCGATCATCATCGAAGCGTGCGCCGACGGCAGGCGCGCGGCAGAGTCCATCTGCCGGGAACTGGATGTCGCGTTCCCGCTCCCCCCTACCCCTCACGTGGTGCTCTCCGGGGAGGACATCCTTCGCATCAAGCACGCCCGGGCCAGGAGAACCCCGGCGCACCACCCGGAGCGACTTCCGATCGCGTGCCGGGACAGCTTTGACCGCATCGAGAGAACTCTGAGCGAAGCGATGGCGCGTGGCGAAGCCGCCCGATGCCTGCAGTGCGCGGCTCTCTGTGAAAAGTGCGTCGAGGTGTGCCCCAACCGGGCCAACTATGCCTACCGGGTCTCGCCGTTGGAGGTGACGCTTCCTCAATTCACCTGCCAGGACGGCCAGGTGACTGTCACCGGCCACGAGTGGTTCCGGGTAGAACAAGACAGGCAGATCATCCACGTGGCAGACCTCTGCAACGAGTGCGGCAACTGCGCCACGTTCTGCGTCCACCAGGGCAAGCCCTACGCCGACAAACCAAGGCTCTACCTGAAAAGGGCGGATTTCGAGCTGGAACGAGACAATGCGTTCTACATCCAGGGGAGCACCATGTGGCGCCGCGAGGGTAGCCGCGAGTCGCAGATTTCGCTGGATGGTGGTATACTGGCGTTTGAAAACATCCAGGTCCGTCTCCGTCTCTCTCAGGACCTGGGGATCGAGGAGACCACGTTGAAGGAGGCCTTCGAGGGGACTCTGTCTCTACGGGAGGCGGCAGAAATGGCCCTGATTCTCAGGGGGGTCACGACCTCTCTGCCCTTCTTGTCACGGCCTCGATCGGGAACGTAGGCACCAAGGCGTTGCTCTTGGCAGGTTCGAGCCAAAGGGCAAACGCCTGGCAGCGATATTCGGATCCCAGACTCAACACATTCACAGGACAGGAGGAACGAAATGGGTGGGTTCGGCAGCAACAAGATCGCGTCCAATCCGGTAACCGACAAACTGCGCAGTGGGCAGCCCGCAGTAGGGACATGGCTGTCGCTCTGCTCGCCGGTCGCGGCAGAGATCATGGCTGGCATCGGCTGGGACTGGCTGGTCGTCGATGCAGAGCACAGCCCTGTAGGCTTTGAGACCATGGTGAACTGTTTCCGCGCAGCACAGCTCGGTGGAGCCGTTCCTATGGCCCGGGTGCCCTGGAACGACACGGTCTGGATCCAGCGCACGCTGGACGCGGGCGCGCTGGGCTTGGTCGTGCCGATGGTCAACACGGCAGAGGATGCCAAGGGTGTGGTCAGCAACATGAAGTATGCGACCAAGGGACAGCGCAGCTTTGGCGGAAGCCGCGTGGCCGCGTACATCGACGGCGACTATCGCACCTGGACGGACGAGAACCTGGCGATCATTGTCATGATTGAGACGGCACAAGCGGTAGAGAACGCGGAGGCCATCCTCGCCGTTGAGGGGGTCGTGGGCTGCTTCATTGGCCCCAATGACCTGGCACTCTCCATGGGACTCAGCCCAAGGGACACGGGACCGGGCACCGCACACGAAGCGGCCATGATGGAAGTGCTTGCAGCAGCGAAAAAGACGGGCAAGGCGGCGGGCAAGCACTGCTTCAGTGGTGCAGAGGTCACTCTGCGCATCGGACAGGGCTTTCAATTCTTAGCCCTCTCCAGCGACGCCGGCCTGATGGCTATGGCTGCCAGGCAGGCGTTCACTGCCATCGACTTTACCGGCGGCTCTGGGGGCAGCGCCCAGGATGCCCAGGGGAAGCTCTACTAGGCCATGGAGCACTAGGCATGCACATCTCGGTCCGCCAAAGACTCAAGACCGCCACTTCCGCGTGGAGCCTCAGCCTGCTCACACTGGCCGCCACGGTGTTCCTGTCGCGTTTAGGGGAGGGGCTGCTCACCGGCGCAAGCACCAATTTCTACATAGACATCCTCGGCCTCGGTGGCAAAGACGTACTGTGGTTGGCTGGCATCCGGGAGATCCCCGGCTTGAGCCTGATGTTCATTGCCGCGCTGATCATGCATCTCCCTCTCTCACGCCGGGCTGCCATCTCGCTGCTGCTGATGGGCCTGGGGTACGGTCTCTATGCCACGGTACACTCGTACACGGCCCTGATCGCTGTAGCGCTCCTCGCCAGCCTCGGCTTCCACAACTGGATGCCTCTGCAAAGCACTCTAGGCCTGGCGCTGACCAAGAAGGAGCACTCGGGACGGACCCTGGGTACTCTCGCCTCTATGGGGTCGCTGGCCTCGATCGTCGGAATGGGTGTAACGGCAGCGCTGGCGACGACCCTCCCTCTGCGCGCCTTCTACGTCATCGGTGGCATTACCATCGCCATCGGCGGGATCCTCGTCTCCCGGATTCCCCGGGAGGTCGGGGAGCAGTCTCGGGCCCAGCCTCGAATGATCCTCAAGTGGCGTTACTGGATCTACTACGTGTTGATCTTTTTCGAAGGATCGCGCATGCAGGTGTTCGGCACCTTCGGCACGCTGATCCTGGTGCAGAACTATGGCCTCGACGCGCGACAGATCAGCCTCCTGCTGGCAGCAAGCGGGATCGTCAACTTTGTGCTCGCCCCGCGCATGGGCCGCTTGCTGGACGTTGTCGGTGAGCGCATCATGCTGTCGGTCAGCTATGTCCTCCTCGCCCTCTGCTTTGTTGGCTATGCCACAGTTCACAACGTCTGGTTCCTGTGCTCTATGCTGATCGGGATCAACCTCCTGGTCACCCTGCGGATCGGACTCTCTACCTATGTCAATCGCATCGCACCACCCGGAGAGCTGGCTCCGACGCTCTCCGCCGGGGTCAGTATCAATCACATCACCTCTGTGTCGATGTCGCTCGTGGCAGGTACGCTGTTGAGCATTGTTGGCTACGAGTGGCTGTGCTGGGGTGCGGCGGCGATCATCATGCTCTCTGTTCCCTTTGCGTTGGCCATCAAGATCAGTGTGCCCCCCGCGCTCAGGTCTGAGCCAAGCACCGCAGAATAAGATACAGCAGGCACGGCGATCGACGCCGTGCCTGCTCTCTCTCGGCAGGATCTGCTGCATCCACAGTGAGGTAGGCGCACAATGCACACAGCCAAGGAGCCTGGAACCCTTCTCCTAAAGCAGCCCACCGTCAGTGCGGAGCACATCGCCTTCCTGTACGCCAGCGATATCTGGATCGCCGATCGAGATGGGAGGAACCCTCGTCGACTGACCGTGCACAGGGGACCGAAATCGACGCCGATGTTCTCCCCAGATGGACAGAGGATCGCCTTCTCTGGCAGCTACGACGGCAATACCTGTGTCTATGTGATCTCTGCACAGGGGGGCTCACCGATGCGGCTGACGGCCCACCCCGGTGAGGACTGGGTGCGAGGCTGGACGCCCGATGGTCAGCGCGTGCTCTTTGCTTCCTCGCGGGACGTGCCCACCGTGCGCTACAAGCGGCTTTACACGGTGGGTCTGCAAGGAGGGCTGCCAGAGCCACTGCCGATGCCTATGGCGGAGCGTGGTGCCTACTCGCCCGATGGAGCTCACTTCGCCTACACGCGCATTCCGGAACCGTTCTGGTCCTGGAAGCGGTACCGTGGAGGACAGACGGTCCCCATCTGGATACTGGATCTGGCGACATACGAATATCTCGAGATTCCCCACGTGAACGCCAGCGATGCCTTCCCTTGTTGGGCCGGCGGTACCATCTACTTTCTATCCGATCGCAATCACACCATGCACCTGTTTGGCTACGATCTCGGGTCTGGATCGCTCGAGCAGCTGACCGACCACTCGGACTATGACATCCGCTCCCTCACGGCTGGCGATGGGCTCCTGGCCTACGAACAGGGCGGGCGTGTACACCTCTACGACCCCAGCACTCGACAAAGCGAACCGCTGACCATCCACGTGGCGGCTGATCTGCCTCACGCGCGGCCGCACTACCAGAAGGCCGCTCCGTTCATCAGGAGCGCAGGCCTGTCGCCAACAGGCGCGCGAGCGGTCTTCGGTGCGCGTGGTGAGATCTTTGCCGTGCCGGCCAAAAAGGGCGACGTCCGCAACCTGACCCGCACTCCCGGTGTGCACGAGCGCTATCCTGCCTGGTCACCTGATGGACAGCGCATCGCCTACCTGTCTGACGCCAGCGGAGAGTACGAACTGGTCATCTGCGACCAGACAGGCCTCAAAGAAAAGACCACCATCGCCTTGGGGGATGCGACCTTTTTCTACTCTCCCCTCTGGTCGCCTGACAGCACAAAGATCGCCTACACCGACAAGGCCCTCCATCTCTACTACATTGACCTGGACCAACGGACGCCGGTCCTCGTCGATACCGACACCTACGACCATCCTGAGCGCAGCCTCAACCCCGTCTGGTCGCCCGACAGCAAGTGGCTCGCCTACACCAAGCGGCTTGACACCCACGTCCGCGCCGTCTACCTGTTCGAGCTGGCCACTGGGAAGGGCCACCAGGTCACCGATGGCTTGAGCGACGCCACTTTCCCCTGCTTCAGCCCCGACGGCAAGTACCTGTTCTTCGCTGCCAGCTCCAACTTTGGGCTCAACACGGGTTGGCTGGACATGTCCTCCTATGAGCGACCGGTGACCAGCAGCCTGTATGTGGCCGTCCTCAGCAAGACCGATCCCTCGCCGCTGGCCCCCGAGAGCGACGAGGAGCCAGCACAGGAGGGAGGGACGGAGGACAAAAAGGACGCGGACGAGAGCAAAGAACCCGTGCAGGTTCAGGTCGACCTGGGGGGGTTGGACCAGCGCATCCTGGCCCTGCCCGTGCCCGCGCGCGACTACTGCTCTCTGCGAGCAGGCCAGGGCAAGCTGTTCTATCTGGAAGCCATTCCTCACCAGTTCGGAAGCCCCACGCCGCGCCTCTACACCTTGCACACCTATGATATCAAAGAGCGCAAGGGTGAGGTCTTCCTCGACAAGGTACGCGCGTTCTGGTTGAGCGCCGATGGCAAGAAGCTGCTCTATCAGGGCGAAAAGAACGGCGACTATGCCATCGTCGAAGCGGACAAGAAGCCAGGGGGCAATGCCAGCAAGCTGAACCTGGAGGCGATGGAGGCCCTGGTTGACCCCAGGGCAGAGTGGGAGCAGATGTTCAACGAGGCCCGCCGCATCCAGCGTGACTACTTTTACGACGAACAGATGCACGGAGCGGACTGGGATGCGGTGTGTGTCAAGTACCGCCCTTTCCTGAAGCACATTGGGCATCGCAGCGATCTGAACGAGGTGTTCGCCGAGATGGTCGGCGAACTCGTCGTGGGTCACGCGTATGTGGGCGGCGGCGACATCCCGGTACCCGAACAAGTGCCCTGCGGCCTGCTCGGCGCGGACTATGAGGTCGTGGACGGCTGTTATCGCATCCGGCACATCTACTCCGGCCTGAACTGGCATCCCGAATTGCGGGCGCCACTCACGGAACCCGGCGTCAACGTATCGGTGGGCGAGTACATCTTGGCGGTGAACGGACGACCTCTGCGTGCAGAGGTCAACATCTACAGCCTCTTTGAGAAAAACGCCGACCGGTTGGTGGAGCTGCTTGTCAGTCCCACCACCGCGGAGGGCGACGGGCGCAGAGTCACGGTAAAGCCCATTGAGAGCGAGACGGCCCTACGCCACTGGTCTTGGGTGGAGGACAACCGCAGAAAAGTGGACGAGCTGTCGAACGGGCGCGTGGCCTACGTGTACATGTCAAATACCTCCATCGATGGCTACAGCGCGTTCAATCGCTACTACTTTTCGCAGCTCGACAGGCAGGCCGTGGTCCTCGACGAGCGTTTCAACGGGGGTGGTTCTGCGGCCGACTATGTCATCGACATGCTCAGCCGGCCACTGCTCAGCTACTGGGCCACCCGCGAGGGCAAAGTCTTTTCCTCGCCCAATGCCTCCATCTTCGGTCCCAAGGTCATGATCGTCAACGAGTATGCCGGATCCGGCGGCGATGCCATGCCCCTCTTTTTCCGGCGGCGCGGCCTGGGCAAGCTGGTAGGCAAGCGTACCTGGGGCGGGCTCATTGGCATCTATGACTATCCGGATTTGATGGACGGTGGTTCCATCACCGCGCCACGCCTGGCCATCTTTAGCCCGGATGGCGAGTGGGAGGTGGAGAACGAGGGCGTCTCGCCCGACGTAGAAGTGGAAATGACCCCCAAGCTAGTGATTGCGGGACGTGATCCCCAACTCGAAAAGGCAGTCGAGATCGTATTGCAGGAGCTGGAGGAGAACCCGCCGCCCGTGGCAAAGCGTCCTCCGCCGGCCCACCGCATCGCGTGAGCTTTCGTGGTTCTGGGCGAACCGCTGAGGACTGGGTGAGAGTCACTCGCGGCTCGCTCTCTTGTGGGGAGGGAGCCATACCCTGTGCCGAGTCCCGGAGGACAAGCACGATGAAGCTAACCGTGAATGGCGTCGAGTACGACGCCGATGTCGCCCTGGACGCTCGTCTGTCCGATGTCCTGCGCCGGGACCTGGGACTGACCGGCACCAAGGTCGGGTGCGGCGAGGGGCAATGCGGCTCCTGCGTGGTTCTGGTCGGTGGGAGACCGGTCCGCTCCTGCCGCTACCCTGTCGGACGAGCGGTCGGGAAGCGCATCCTGACGGTCGAGGGGCTGGCTGCCAGTTGGGGTGATCCCGAGGAACTGCATCCCCTGCAGAGGGCCTTTATCGAGCACGGGGTGGTTCAGTGTGGGTTCTGCACGCCGGGCCTGCTGATGTCGGCTGCTGCCCTGTGGAACAAGGTGACCTCTTCCACTCCACCTCCGCCGGTCAGCGAAAAAGAGATTGTGCAGGCCATCGCGCGGAACGCTTGCCGCTGCACGGGCTACGCCAGCGTGCTCCGTGCCCTCCGATCAGCGTTCCACGAACTCTGCACGGGACAGCCGCTTGCCCCAATCGAGATCCAGACGACGGCCCCCTTACAGGTCATCGGCCGCTCCCATCCGCGCCCAGACGCGGTGGACAAGGTCACCGGGGTGACCAGATACGCGGACGACCTCACGTTCAGCGGCATGCTCTATGGCGCGACGCTGCGCGCCGCTTATCCCCACGCCCGGATCCGTTCGATCTCTACGGAGGGTGCTGCTGCCATACCAGGAGTACGCGCCGTTCTCACCCACCGTGACGTTCCCGGACGGAATCGACATGGACTCGTCTTCCCTGATTGGCCGGTACTCTGCGACGACAAGGTGCGGTATATGGGCGACGCGGTCGCCCTCGTGGCCGCCGAATCCCCCGAGATCGCGGCTCAGGCGCTCAAGGCCATCGAGGTAGAGTACGAGCCACTGCCCGTCGTCAGCAGCCCTGAGCAAGCGCTCCAGGCTGGCGCGCCCCTTGTACACGAAGTCTGGGAGAAGGGCAACCTCCTCGAGCACATTGTGGTCCGGCGCGGGGAGGTGGATCAGGGCTTCACCGAAGCGGACGTCGTGGTGGAGCGTGAATACCGCACTCCCACCTATGATCACATGTTCCTGGAGCCAGAGTGCAGCATAGGCGTGCCCGCCGGCTACGATCGCGCCCACCCCAAGCTCACGGTCTACGTAGGTTCACAGATACCGTATGCCGATCGAGACCAGATCGCCGCGGCTATGGCGCTGCCTCCGGAGCAAGTTCGCGTGATCGGCACCCCGATCGGCGGCGCGTTCGGAGGCAAAGAGGACATCATGGGGCAGATCCACGCTGCCCTGCTGGCTCACGTCACCGCTCGCCCGGTCAAGATCCTCTACAGTCGATCCGAGTCCATGTTGGCCCATCCCAAGCGTCACGCCACCGCCATCCACATCAAGATCGGGGCCAGGAGAGACGGGACGCTCACTGCCGTCCAGGCGGAGCTGATGGGCGACGCAGGAGCGTACGCCAGCCTGTCCACCAAGGTGCTCACCCGCGCCACGACGCACGCGTCAGGTCCCTACCAGGTGCCTCATGTCAAGGTGGACTGCTATGCGATGTACACGAACAATCCCCCGTCGGGTGCCTTTCGGGGTTTCGGCGTCACCCAATCGGCCTTTGCCATGGAATGCACCATGGACATCTTGGCTGGCGAGCTGGGAATGGATCCCTTTGAGCTTCGCCGAGCCAACGCGCTTCGGGTCGGCTCTGTCACCGCCACCGGGCAAGTCCTACGGGAAAGCGCCGGACTGCTGGACTGTCTGGACTGGGTTCAGGCCCAGGTGGGTGCCACAGCGGATCCCCAGATCCCGGATGCGCGCGTCGCCTGGGGGGTAGCCGCTGCCTACAAGAACACCGGCCTCGGCGGCGGGGCAGATGATACGGCTGGAGCAGAGATCGAGGTCTATCGCGACGGGTCGGTCGAGGTGCGAAGCAGCTCCGCCGACCTTGGCCAAGGACTGATGACCGTGCTGGCCCAGTGCGTGGCGGAGGAACTGGGACTGCCCATAGGGTGTGTGCAGGTCCTCTTGTCTGACACGGACTTGACCCCTGATGGCGGCCCCACCACCGCCAGCCGCCAGACCTACGTCACCGGCAATGCTGCTCGACGGGCTGCCCAGGCCATGCACAAGCGACTGGCTGCCGTGGTCTCCGAACGGTGGGATGTCTCCCCCGATTCCCTCTGCTTTGAGGGTGGATGTCTGCGATCTGGCGACCGGGTAGCTCTCCTGGGGGAGGCCGTCGAGTGGCTCCAGGATGAAGGGCGTGGGACACGCCTCACGGTTCGCTACCACGCCCCTGCGACCCGGCCGCTTGGGCAGGGCGGGGATATGCACTTTGCGTTCGGCTACAGCGTCCAGGCAGCCCAGGTAGCAGTAGACGAGCGAACCGGTCAAGTGACTGTCCTCCGCATCGTGGCCGCTTGCGACGCGGGCAGAGCCATCAACCCGCAGGCGCTGCTGGGCCAGATCGAGGGGGGGCTGCTCATGGGCATCGGCACCGCACTCACCGAGGAATACCGGCTCGCGGACGCTGTCCCACAAACGACCCGCTGGGCTGACTATGGGGTACCTCTCATCCGCCACACCCCCGCCATGGACGTGCACATTGTCGAGCATCCGACCGCAGATGGACCCTACGGAGCAAAGGGCATCGGTGAACTGCCCGCCATCCCCACTGCCCCTGCCATCTGCAACGCCATCTATGACGCCACCGGGATACGGATCCACCGTCTGCCGGTGAGGCCCGGTGACCTCGTGGGCCGGGCTGGCAGGTAGTCAATCCGAGAACCACTTGCCGGCCACACCGACAGTTGGGATGACTCCATCCGCTTGTGGGATTTGGACCCCGATTCGTGGGCGGCGCGCGTGTGCCAGATCGCTGGGCGCAACATGGCACTTGGCGAATGGGAGCAGTTCCTCCCCGGTGAGCCCTACGGCAAGACCTGCCCGCAGTGGCCGGAGGGTAGCTGAAACGCAGCGCTGTCGGAACAGGTCACGCCCCTATCGAGCGAGGAGCAAGACATGCTGATCACGAATGGCCGTATCGCCACCCTGGGAACGACCAACCAGGTCATCGAGGCTGGCGCTCTGCGCATAGACGGAGGGCTGATCGCCGCCGTGGGAGACGCAAGCGCGCTCAAGAAAGCATACCCCGATGACGAGGTCCTGGACGCCCGCGGACAACTGGTGATGCCGGGAGGCATCTGCGCCCACACCCACTTCTATGGCGCGTTTGCTCGCGGAATGGCGGTGCCCGGTGAGGCACCCAGCACATTCACTCAGATCCTGGAGCGTCTCTGGTGGCGGTTGGACAAGGCCCTGACCATGGAGGACGTGCGCTATTCGGCGCTCGTGTGCCTGGTGGATGCCGTTCGGCACGGCACCACCACGCTGATCGACCACCACGCCAGCCCGAACGCGATCGAGGGCTCGCTGGACGCCATTGCCGAGGGGGCAAAGCAGGCAGGTCTAAGGGCGAGTTTGTGCTACGAAGTGACCGACCGAGACGGCCCCGGGCGAGCTCGCGCCGGCATCGAGGAGAACGTGCGCTTTGCCAAGTCCCTTGCTGCGCGCCCCGATTCCCATCTTTCGGCGTCCTTTGGCCTCCACGCTTCCCTCACCCTCTCCGACAAGACCCTGGCTGACTGCGTCGCTGCCGCGGTCGGAGCCTCACCTCCCACGCCGCCGGGCGCGGCGAAAAATGGGCTGGGCTTCCACATCCACGTTGCTGAGCACCAGGCAGACCAAGATGATGCTCTACGCCGGTCTGGGGTGCGCGTCGTCCATCGGCTTCACCAGGCTGGCATCCTCGGCCCCTGCACGATCGCCGCCCACTGCGTGCACGTAGACGAGACCGAGATGGAGGTGCTGGCAGAGACCGGTACCTGGGTCACACACCAGCCGCGCTCCAACATGAACAACGCCGTGGGCACGGCTCGGGTGGAGGAAATGCTCAGCGCAGGGGCCAACGTGGGGTTGGGCAATGATGGCTTCTCCAACGACGTGTTCGCCGAGATGAAAGCCGCCTACCTGGCGGGCAAACTCGCACGGCGTGACCCGCGCGCGATGCCCGGCGACCTGGTGACCCGGCTCAGCTACGCGCACAACGCCCGCCTCGCCCGGGCCTTCTGGCCGGGGCTGGCGCTGGGCGAGCTGCGCCCTGGGGCCACAGCAGACCTGGTCTTCCTGGACTACCATCCCACGACGCCGTTGACAGCGGGCAACTTGCCCTGGCACCTGATCTTTGGCGTGGACGCCTCGGCGATCACGACGACCATCTGTGCGGGGCGCGTGCTGATGCGAGATCGCCGCCTGCTTACCCTCGACGAGGAGGCGATCACCGCCCGATCCCGGGAGTTGGCAGCCCAGGTATGGAAGAGAGTAGAGGGTTAGGCACCATGTCAACGCTGCTTGTCAAGCACGCCGATCTGCTGGTCACAATGGATGGCGCTCGTCCGCGGATTCCCGACGGCGGCCTGCTCGTGCGAGACAACGTCATCGAGCAGGTCGGGCCAACCGCTGAGCTGCCGACAGAGGCAGAGCGCGTGCTGGATGCCCGGGGGATGATCGTCCTGCCAGGCCTGGTCAACGCCCATCACCATCTCTGCCAGACCTTGACCCGTGCCGTACCGGCCGCGCAGGATGCCGCGCTGTTTCGCTGGCTCAAGACGCTCTATCCCATTTGGGCCAGGCTGACCCCGGAGGCCATCCACACCAGCGCCCTGGTGGGTCTGGCCGAGCTGATGCTCTCCGGTTGCACGACCGCCGCGGATCACTTGTACATCTATCCCAATGGCTGCCGTATCGATCACGAGATCCAGGCTGCCAGCGAGATCGGCATCCGTTTCCACGCCTGTCGAGGTTCGATGAGCCTTGGGGAAAGCCAGGGCGGGCTGCCTCCCGATCGCGTGGTCGAGGATGAGGATCACATCCTCAGAGACACGCGGCGCGCGATCGAGACCTACCACGATCCAGAGCGCTATGCGATGCTGCGGGTCGCCGTGGCCCCGTGCTCACCGTTCTCCGTCACGCCCGACCTGATGCGGGAGGCCGCGGCACTGGCCCGCTCCTACGGGGTCCATCTTCACACCCACCTGGCAGAGACAGCCGATGAGGATGCCTTCTGCTTGCGCGAGTTCGGCCGCCGCCCTGTAGAGTACGCAGCCGACCTGGGATGGGTCGGTGGCGATGTCTGGCACGCCCACTGTGTGCACCTGGACGATCGGGAGGTGGCCCTGTTTGCGCGCACCGGCACCGGCGTCTGCCATTGCCCAAGCTCCAACATGCGCCTGGCCTCCGGCATCGCCCCGGTTCGGTCCTACCTAGATGCCGGCGTCCGTGTAGGGCTTGGCGTAGACGGTTCGGCCAGCAACGACTCATCTCACCTGCTGGCCGAAGCGCGGATGGCCCTGCTGCTGCAGCGTGTCTCCGGCAATCCGGCAGGCTTGTCGGCTGAAGAGGCGTTGTGGTTGGCCACGGTGGGTGGTGCGCGGGTGCTCGGTCGGGACGACATCGGGCAGTTGGCTCCAGGCAAGGCCGCAGACCTGATCGGTTTCCGCCTGGATCGGCTGGACTATGCAGGAGCACTGCACGACCCATTGGCGGCATTGGTCTTCTGCGCGCCTCAGCACGTAGAGTTGGCGGTCATCAATGGGCGCGCGGTCGTCCAAGAGGGACACCTACTGACTGTGGACCTGGAGCCCTTGATCGCGCGCCACAACCGGATCGCCCGAGAGCTGGTATCCGGCGGGTGAAGGCGCGCTCTGCTATGCCCCGACCCGTCCTTCAGCACGGCGATCCGCGTTGGCCTCATCTTGACTCGGGCGTGGCACCCCATCAAATACTGGGATACCGAGGCCAGCCGCCTGTCCCGCATAGTAACCCAGCGCCCCCCAATCCGTCGGGCCACTCAGCTCCGCAGTCACCTCCACCCGCAGCGTGCCCCTTTGGTTCTCGTCCACCAGCACTCCGAACTCGGGTACGAGGCCCAGCAGAGAGGCCGCGAGCGCACTCTCCGTCCCGTGACGGGTCGTCCTGGCACCCAGGATCGAGTTCGCATAGACGACGCCTGGATAGAGCTCTCCTCTCTCGCAGGACGAACGCCCGAGCCTGCACAGAGGCAGTCACTCGAGCAGACCAAGCTCATGGAGCGTGGATTCGATGGTTTCCATCTGCTTGGCTGTCACCGGTACGTTAGGAGCAGCCATCACATTCTGCCCGATGCCCAGCAGAGACAGCGCCCCCTTGATGCCCGCAGGAAACGTGCCGAAACCGATCCCACGGTGCAGGGCCTGGATCTTGAGCTGGAGCTCCCAGGCTTCAGCCCAGCGATCGTGTTGCATCGCCTCCCACAGCTCAACAAACCAATCGGGAACCAGATTGGCGCCTGGACTGATGCAGCCATCGCCGCCTGCCACCAGTTGCGCAAAGAGCGTGTTGTCGCTACCGGTCACCACGCTGAAACCGTCCGACTTGACGGTGGAAGTGAGCTCCTGAAAGCTGCGCAAGTTGCCGCTGCTATCTTTGATCCCCACGATCCCCGGCTCCGCCGCCAACGTCTGCACGATGTCCAGCTCGAGCGATACCTTGGTAAAGAATGGGATGTTATAGAGCAAGACCGGCAGCCCACCCTCTGACGCCACCGTACGGTAGTAGCGGAGCACCGCTTCGGTGTCCGGACGGTAGTAGTAAGGGGGCACGACCAGGGCCGCATCCGCACCCAGGCTCTTTGCGGCGTGGGTCATCTGCACGGCTCTGCGCGTGCCCGGTTCCCCGGTACCGACGATCAGGGGCACACGACCGTCGATCTCTTCCGCCGCGACGGCGATAACCGCCCGCTTCTGATCGTCCGTCAGTGCTGCGAACTCACCCGCCGATCCAAGGACGACGACGCCGTGAACGCGGGCAAGCAGGACCCGGCGCAGCAGGCTGCGCAAAGCGCCCTCGTCGAGCGTCTCGTCCGCCTGAAGCGGGGTCACCAACACAACCAGGATACCACTGAACTGCTTCGATGTGCCCATTTCTCCTCCGTGCGCCTCTCAGGCGCGCGCTTCGTGGACTTTCGGTCGAATATCCAGCACACCGCCCTGGCGCAGCGGCTTGCGCTGGGCAATATAGCATTGGATCCAATGGCGGTCAATACGGACCGCCACGCCATCTCGGGATGCAGAGACCCTTTCGCTAGCTGTCCGCCATCGCCGCACGTACGGCCAGTCCGGCGGTCACGCTGCTAAACACGTCGGACAGCACCACCTTCTCCGGGCCAAAGATGCGTCCCAGCATCACGATCACGCACGGGATCTGAGCAGAGCCGCCGGTTCGCACCACGGCGTCTATGTCTTGAGCTCGCAAACCCGAGCGCGCCAGCGTGGCCAACAGGCAGGTTTCGATACGTTGCACGGCGTCGGCGATGAGGAACTCGAACTGGGAGCGAGTCACGGGCTGCCACACATCTATGTCATCCCCAGCGAGGCGGACCAGGGCAAAGGAGGCCGCCGAGAGCGCGATCTTGGCTCGCTCCACCCCGTCGATCAGGCGAAGGGCATAGTTGTTGATCAGCAGCGACTCAAGCGCCCGCACTCTGTCTGGATGGCTGCCCGAGATCTGTGCCAGATCGAGAAAGCGCAAGGTCTCCGGACGGCTCAGATCGGGAACGGTCTGCCAGTGAACCAGAGCGTCCGTATACTGGTGGGGAAACGGAGCGCCATCCTCACCCCAGGTGGACCCCCGACCAAAGTGATCGAGCATCAACTCCTCGATCAGCCGCTGGTCGAACAAGTCCCCGGCGATACCCAGGCCACCGGTGGCATAGACCTGTCGGTTCCCAGGATCGCCGATACGCATCACGGTGATGTCGAGCGTGCCACCGCCAAAGTCAAAGATGACGACGTTCTGCGCTCTGTCTATGCTCAGTTCATAGTGCAGCGCGGCCGCTACCGGCTCAAGCTCAAAGGAGATCTGCCGATAGCCTGCCTCTTCGGCCGCGCGGCGCAGACGCCTCTCGGCGCGCTGGTTGTCAGCCTCCCCTCCGCTACCGACGAAATCCACCGGGCGTCCCAGCACAACGCTGTCGATCGGCTGGCCCGCCTCGGCCTCCACGCGTTTCCCGATCTCGCGCAGGTAGAGGGCGAGCAGTTCCTCAAGCTCATAGCGTCGGCCAAAGATTGCCGTGCCCTCGTGGGTCGTGGACAGCCCGCTCTTGAGGGACCGGAGCAGGCGTCCCGGTGTCAGTTCATCGACCATCGCGTAGACGTCACGCACAAAGGTGGACGGACCGGCAGGATATCCCTTTACCGAACCGACGTCGGCAAAGGTCATCTCTATCTCGCCGACGTACTGTCGCACCATCTTGCTGGGACGACCGATGTTCTGCCGATAGTAGACGTCTACCGCTTCCTGCCCAACGTAGACCTGGTGCTCGCGCGTGACATAGAGGGTCGATCGGACCACCGTCGGGTCGCGGCTGAATGGATCGAGGGAAAACAGCCGTACCCGCTGGCCATCGAACACTGCCGCCCCAGAGTTGGTCGTGCCAAAGTCAAGGCCAATACGCATTCCAGCTCCTGCCGAGCGAGCGTGAGCCCACTGCGACTGTTTGGCCGCGCGTTCCACGGCAGCATGGTAGCACAGCCTCCCGCCCTCCGCAAGTCCGGGGAGCCCCTCCAGGGACAGACCAGGCAAGAGCACCCATATCGCCCACATGGTCAATCCGGAAATCGGCCGGATGTCCGATGCGCGCCAGGCGCTTCTGCTGTATAATCAGGGTTGAGGCGCCAGGTCGAGTCCCGTCCGCATCCACTTGCGAGACATAGGAGAGCTGCCAGATGGGTTCACCCCACTTTAGACGAGCTCTGCTCGCGATCGCGTTGCTCCTTATCGCTGGCTGCACCGGCAAGGTGCCGGCCCCCACTTGGCCGACCCACGGCTGGCCGACCGCCACCCCAGAGGAACAGGGAATGGATTCCTGGCAGCTTGCCGACATGCTGAGTGTCATCCAGGCGCAGCGCCTCGCGATCGACAGCGTGCTGGTCGCTCGCCGCGGCTACCTCGTTGCCGATGCCTACGTCTACCCATTCAGCCAGGGCCGCCAACACACCGTGTACTCGTGTACCAAGAGCGTGGTCTCTGCCCTCATCGGCATCGCCATCGACCGTGGATACATCGAGAGCGTGGAGCAGCCCGTCCTCGAGCTTCTCCCGGGCCAGAGCGCCGCCCACCTGGACGGCGACAAGGCGCGGATGTCCCTCGAGCACCTCCTGACCATGTCGACTGGGTTGGACTGCCGCGATTCATACCTGTATGGATGGCGTGGTCTCCGCGAGATGAGACAGAGTCAAGACTGGGTTCAGTTTGTGCTGGACCTGCCGATGGCCGTCCCTCCCGGCTCCACGTTCGAGTACTGCAATGGGGCCTCTCTCCTGCTCTCGGCCATCCTCCAGCAGGCCACCGACGTGAACGCCCTGGCGTTCGCCCAGGACCATCTCTTCAAGCCCCTCGGCATTTCAGGCGTGACCTGGCCCACGAACCCGCAAGGCGTGACTATCGGCTACAGCGAACTCCACATGACCCCCCACGACATGGCCAAGATCGGTCATCTGTATCTGAACAAGGGCCAGTGGGACGGGGTGCAGGTCGTACCTGCTGCGTGGGTAGAGGCATCCACGCGTAAGCACATCCCGGCAACCCTTCAGGACGGATACGGGTACCAGTGGTGGACCGATGACTCTGGCTACTATATGGCGCTCGGGTACGCTGGTCAGTTCATCTTTGTCGTCCCCAAGGCGGACCTGGTCGTAGTCTTTACCAGCCACCTGGAAGACGAGGACTTTTATGCCCCTCAGAGACTTCTCGACGAGTACATCATCCCTGCAGTCAGGTCCTCCACTTCCCTGCCCCCCGATCCACAGGGTGTGGCCTTGCTCGACTCCGGCACTAAAGCTCTCTCCCAAAGGCCAAGCGACGAACGATAGCGCACGATCTGCCTCTTGACAAAGGCGAGCTTCTCTGGTATAATTAGTGTAGTTAGGACACTATTTGACCGGTGCAGAGCCAGACGGGCGGCTGCCTTTTTTTCGAGCCCATCTTCGTGTAGAATATACACTAACAGAACTCAAGGAGGTACATTGATGACGACCGCGACGGACATCCGCTGGAACACGCCGCTCCCATCCGACCAACGGCGTTTCTCTCCCGAGCTCGTCTTTGAGGCCGGGCTCCGTCACTATCACATCGCCAACACGGCATTTCCGATCCACCATCAGACCACAATCCGTCCCTACCGTGCCATAGGTCAGCAAGCCGAGGCTCTGGCGGTCGCAGATTGGCGGGTCTGTGACACACTCGGACTGTACGTCCACGTGCCGTTCTGCGCAGCGCGCTGCAGGTACTGCGAATATGCGGTCGTGGACCGCGAGGAGAACAAGGCACACGCCGCCTATTTCCAGGCCCTCACGCGGGAGTTCGAGCTCTATCGCCAGCAGCTTGGACCATCTCCCAAGACGCTCATCGGCTTTGACATCGGCGGCGGGACGCCGTCCTTTGTGGACCCATCTCACTTGAGCCGGGTGATCGAGACCGCCCGGGCGAGTTTCCGCTTCCGAACGGGCATGGCAATCAGTATCGAGACAACGCCAACCATCGCTGACCGGGAGCCTGAAAAGATCCGTGCGTTCAAAGAGATGGGCATAGACCGGATCAGCATGGGCGTTCAGACCACCCACTTTGGGCTGGCTCGGGCGCTGGGCCGCGAGTACGAGGGACTGAGCATGCTGGAG